>MGEH01000016.1 GCA_001791275.1 Candidatus Uhrbacteria bacterium RIFCSPHIGHO2_12_FULL_60_25
ACTAAGCCGGAGGTCATGAACGCGTTCGCCAAAGCCCTTGATCTTAAGCCAGGCCAAGCCTCACTCACGGAAGCCATCGTCTGGAACGTGCTTGCGAATATCCATCATCCCGAGTGGGGGACCACGAATACGGATGAATGGCAGAAAGAGACCCCGGGGTCCGGCGAGCGGTTGATTTCCGGCTACTCCGACCTTGGCGGGGCCTCGTACGTCAGCTGGAGCGGCAGGCCGAGCGAGGGCGTCGGGTTCCGTCCCCTGGGACGCTTCTCTCCCTAACATTGGATTTTTGGACCTTTGGTCTTTGGAACTTTGGAATCCTTCGGCGTTGTTCAGGACAAGCTTTGGTCCGTTGCTTGGATCGCACAATAATGTACACTTCACTCTCGTATGAAAGAACGCGTATTTCGCGGGTATGTGAAAGAAACGCTCGGGCCAGCGCCTGCGGAGCGCACGCTGGAGGCGGCCGAGAAGCGGGTGGCGTTCGACGAACGCAGCGATGAAGATCAGGCCGAGTTGATGTACCAGATCGAAGGCCTGACCTCGGAGCGGCGTGACTTCGTGCGAAGCATGAAGAAGGAAGAGGAGAGCGAAGGAACCGGGTGGACTCTGAAGCGCGTAGGTACGCGGCTCGTTCGCGTTCCCGTGCCGACCGAGGGGAAAGGCCGTACGACATACGCAGCGGAAGCGAAAGAAGCGACCGCGGCACGGCTCGACGACATTCAGAAGCAACTCAATGCCTTGGGAGAGATCCCTGGATTACACGAAACGTACGAGCAGAAACTGAACAAGATGTACTTCCTCGCCAAGGCTCATCGCGCGTATGAGGCGAACGCGTTTCGCATTCAAGAGATCAACCAACAGATTTCCGAGATCCGCGAACGCGCTCACTTGTCGCGAGGAGGCGCCATCGTGGGCGCCACACGCGCACAAGTCGAAAAGCTGGAAGTGGAGCGAGACCGTTTGATGCGCGTCAATGACGGGGCCATGAAACAAGAACGGCCTGCGATGGAAGAGAAGTTGAACAAGCTTAAGGCGGACGTGGAAACACTCAAAGCCGCCGCAGGGAAGAAACCGACCGAACGGCAAAAAGAAGAGATGCGGAAACTTCTCCATTCGTACGACGAATTGCGGTACGAGCTCGAAGGGTTCAGCGCGTATGAATCCGGCGGGTTGTTCCGGCGCATCGAACAACTGCGCAGCTACGCGGATGAATTCGCGAAAGGACGGATGATCGAAATTCCGTCCATGAAAGAACTGGTCGAAGAAGGTCTGGATCACATGCGGAACCACCAGCCATTCCTCCTCGCCGGTCACCTCGGAAGCGGGAAGACGGAGATTGCGCGGCACATGGCGAAAATGTTCATGATTGAAAACGGCGTGGGATATGATAAAGCGAAGGATACGGACATGGACGAGGTCTATAATCGTCTCGAGCCGGAAGTATACTCGGGCGGCGAAGAAGCGTCGGTGTACGACCTGATCGGCAAGTTGAAATTGGTGGGCAAGGCCTCCATGGATCCGAAAGAGATCAAACAACGGACGGACAAGCTCGCGGAAGAGCTCGAGGCGGCCGGCATTAAGGGAGTCCCGCGTGAAAAAATCGCGGAGCTCCTGCTCGGAAAAGGGGACGTGACGGAAACGGTGTTCAATTACGGACCGTTCGGCCGCGCGCTCCGTGACGGCAAACCCATCATCATCGACGAAGTGAACCTGATCCCGCCGGAAGTGATCGGCCGCATCAACGACGTGATGCTTCGCGGGGTCGGCGACCCCGTGCATCTGCAGGAGAACGGAGAAGAGGCGCTCGTCATGAAGAAAGGGTTCGCCGTGCTTAGCACGTGCAACCTCGGTGAAAAATACGAAGGGATCAAGGACGTCAACGCCGCCTTCAAGAGCCGGTGGGTGGCGCGGGAAGTGGATTACCCGCCGGTGGGAGAGACCTACGATCTCATCCTCACTGCGCTCGTGCGCAAGGATCGCACGCGCCTTCCGCCCAACTTCCCGGCCGCCGAGTTCGAGAAATTGGCCGACCTGGCCGTTGCCGCGCGAGAAATCCAGGAGCTCTTCTCCGGTCAGACCGAAGGGCAGCGGTTCATGTCGCTCGCAACAGGCGTGCGGGCGGAAAAGTCCCAGCTCCAAAAAGGCGTGGTGTCCACCCGCGACCTGATGCGCAAGATCATCGCACCGTGGAAACAGAAGGATTTCAAGGTTCCGCTCGACGACATCATCGCGAAAAACATTCTGGCGTCCGAAATCCTTGCCCGTGAGTCGAAAGACGACCAAAAGTTCATGGCGGAGATCTTCCTGCGCCGCGGGTTCTTCCACGGCTGGGATGAAGATACATTCCGATCGCTCGGCATCCAATCCATCACGAAGCGTGAAATCGACGCGCTGCAGGCCGCGCAAGGGACGGACGAGTACAAGAACGCGGACACGCGGTTCGGGAAGCTGCTCCAAGGAGCAAAGGATCGCGTGAGCGGCTTGAAAGCCAGTCTTCTCGTTGGGAACATCGATCTCCAGAAACGACGGAAGACCGTCACACGGCCTACCTAGGCACGTCGTCATCCGATATGCCAGAACGGCCGTCCTTCCCGCCTCCGCGCGTTGAATCGCCGTCGTCGGACCAGGACGAAAAGCCAGACAAGGACGAACGCGCGCGCCTGCTTGAACAGGCGAGGAGCGGTTTTCGTGACTTCCATGCGACGTTTGAAAAAACCGTGAACGCGTACTACGGCACGCCGGACATGAGCTTCACCATGAAGCCTGGCGGCTGGTACATCAACCTGGAAAAGATCGAAGTGAACGCCGACCCCAGCTTCTTCCTGGATCAGGGGTTCAGCGAATCCGAGTCCCTCTTTGCGACGTTCCACGAAGCCGAGCACTTCCGCGACATGCTGCAGGACCCGGACGCGTACAACCGTCATTTCCAGTACGTCAAGAGCCGCACCGACGTCCACGCGGGCTACCCCAAAGCGCTGTTCCGCATGTACAACTGCCTGGACGACGTGCTGGTGAATCGCGTGGTTATGAACCGGTGGAAGGACGGCGCGCGCGCCAAGGACAGCGTGTATCCCAAACTGTTCGGGACGCACGATTTTCGGACGGCGGGCGATCCGCCCGCTCCGGTGCCGCGGCATCGCCAGCTCATGTACGCCCTCCTGCGCGGCGCCATGCTCCCGGACGAAAAGCCGCTCGTCGATCCAGACGTACAGGACGCGATCGACGCATGGCAACAACACGGAGGCCGGATGAACGCCCTGGACTCCCTCACGGCAGTCGATCCGAAAGGGCTGGCCCGTTACAAGCCGGAACAGCGTTTTTACATCATCCGAGGCACGCTCGAACCCGTGTTCGAAGAGCTCTACAAACGCGACTTGGACGACCGGAAGTCAAAGAAGACGGCCGAAGGGGAGCCTGGCGAACCCGGCGAGCCGGGTGAAGAAGGCGAACCGTTCGGGGATGATCCGTTCGACAACGCCATTCCGGATCCCATGGACTACGAGGACCTGCTCGACCAGATCAACAAGATCATCAAAGCCATCAAAAAGAAGAAGGTGGACGAGTTCAAGGAACGCATGGGGGTGGATCAGAAAGATTTCGAGGCATACCGGAAGGATTATGACATCGTCCAACCGCACATCGAAGCCCTGGCGACCGTGTTCGAGGACGTGATCCAGCGGCGCACATCGTACCGCCGGCGGCTGATTCGTCCCGTGAAAGAAGGGCCGGTGCTGGATCCGCGGAAGGCCGCCACCGCGGTGGCGGAAATAAAGGCGGGACACTACGAACCGGTCGTGATGCTGGACTATGAGAAGAAAGAGGTGCTCCGCCATCTGCCGAACCAGCTGGAGTTCACGCTCGTGTGCGACGGGTCCGGTTCCATGTCGGGGAATCCGAAAGAGGTGATGCAGCGGCGGCTCGCCGTCCTCGCCACCGAGGCGTTCGCGCTGTTCCAGGAAAAAATTCAGCAGGCCCGACGGCACGGCGAACACATCCAACTGGACGTCCGCTCCGAGGTGCGGGAGTTTTCGGATTCCGACACGGAACTGAAACCGCTCTCGCCAACGCTCACGCACGCGGAGCGCGTGGCCATGCACAAGGCTCTCAAGAAACTGCCGTCAGGAGGGAACAACGAGGCCGCCACGTTCGATGCGATCGAAGGGGAGCAGTACGGTCCTGCGCGACTCAAGAGGCTGCGCACGGGCGAACTCAAAAAGCTCGTCGTCTGGCTCACGGACGGAGGCACGGATAAGTCCGTGGTCCAGGGTCGGTTGCGGAGGCACGAACAGCTCGCCGGGATAACCAAACAGGGGACGAGCAATCTCGTGATCGCCGGCATCGGGTTTGACGAAGGTCGCGAAGCGCAGGACGTCTACGCGCCGAACGGGTACTACGCCAACACGTTTGAAGACGTCCCGAAGATTTTTACGGAAATCATCGCGAAGGTGCTGGAAGATGTATGACGGAGCAGTCACGAATACGGAATTTCTGCATCATCGCCCACATCGATCACGGCAAATCGACGCTCGCTGATCGTCTTTTGGAAATCACGGGCACGGTTGAAAAGCGCAAACTCCAGGCGCAGATGCTTGATACGATGGACCTCGAGCGCGAGCGCGGGATCACGATCAAGCTTCAGCCCGCGCGCATGGCATACCGGTCCGCGGACGGGCAGGAGTACCAGCTGAATCTGATTGATACGCCCGGGCACGTCGATTTTACCTACGAAGTTTCACGGTCGCTCGCAGCCGTGGAAGGCGCGCTGCTCTTGGTCGATGCGACGCAAGGCGTGCAGGCGCAAACCATCGCGAACCTGTACCTCGCGATTGATCAGGGACTCGAGATCATTCCGGTCCTGAACAAGATTGACCTGCCGAACGCCGACATCCCCCGTCGCGCCGAGGAATTGATGAAACTCATCGGGTGCGCGCGTGAAGACATCCTCACGTCGTCCGGCAAGACCGGCGAAGGCGTTCCGGAGATTTTGGAAGCCATCGTGAAACGCATTGGGCCGCCGAAGGGCCATGCGACGGCCCCGCCGCGCGCGCTCATCTTCGATTCCAAGTACGACGACTACCGCGGAGTCGTCGCGTACATCCGCGTGGTGGACGGGTCTCTCAAGAAGAACGACAAGCTCCGTTTCATGGCCATGAAATCCGACGGCGACGCGCTCGAGGTCGGTTTCTTGAATCCGCAGCTCGTCGAGACTCCCGCGCTTCAGACCGGAGAGATCGGCTACGTGGTCACGGGCCTGAAGGAAATTTCCGAGGTCCGCGTGGGCGACACGATCGCGCGAAAAGATCTCGTTCAGTCCACGGAGTCTCTGCCGGGCTACAAGCTCGTCCGCCCGATGGTCTACGCCGGCGTGTTTCCGAAAGAGGGGAACGAGTACTCGCACCTTCGGGACTCCATGGAAAAGCTGCGTCTGAACGACGCGGCGCTCGCATACGAGCCGGAACAGTCCACGGCGCTCGGATTCGGTTTCCGCTGCGGGCTCCTCGGGATGCTACATCTTGAGATCGTCCAGGAGCGCCTCCGTCGCGAGCACAACCTCGAGGTCGTCGTCACCACGCCGTCCGTCGCGTACGAAGTGGTCCGCACGAACGGCGAAACGGTCGTGATCACGTCGCCGCTCGATTTTCCGGATCCCACGTACATCGAAGAGACGCACGAACCCTGGGTCAAAGTGGACATCGTGACGCCATCCGAGTACTTCGGCAACGTCATGACGATCGCCACGGACCGGCGCGGTATCTTCCAGACCACGGAGTGGCTTGACCCCACGCGCGCCATCATGCACTTCGACATGCCGCTCGCGTCCGTCATCGTTGACTTTTATGACAAACTGAAAAGCGTCACGCAGGGGTACGCGTCGTTGAACTACGAATTCACGGGATACAAGACGGCCGACGTGGTCAGCCTGGAGATCCACGTGGCGGAAGAAACCGTCCCCGCCCTGTCCACCCTGCTCCATCGCTCCGAGGCCGAAGCGCGCGGCCGCCAGATCGTTGAGACGCTCAAGAACACGCTCGAGCGCCAGCAGTTCGTGATCAAGATCCAGGCCGCGATCGGCGGAAAGATCATCGCCTCCGACCGCATCCAGGCGTACCGGAAAGACGTCACCGGGTACTTGTACGGCGGCGACGTGACGCGTAAAATGAAACTGCTCGAGAAGCAAAAGAAAGGAAAGAAGAAGATGCTCTCCATGGGCGTCGGCCGCGTCGACATCCCGCCGGAGGCATTCATTAAAGTGTTGCGGAGACAATAATCATATGAAGAAACGAGAAAAAGCGTGGAAAGTCCTGGTCGCGTTCGTCGCCATCGCGACGATTTTGGCCTTGGTGCTGCCGTTTTTGAACTACTAACCCCAGGCGTCATCCCGACCGTAGCCCCGTCGGAACGGGGCTACGGTCGGGATGACATTTGAGTACGCACCTGTCATCATCTGGCCATGCAAAAGCGCTGGATTGTCCGCGATGTCTGTCCAAGGGATTTCATTGTCAAAGACGCCCATCCGGCGGTGCCGCAACTGCTTTGGAACCGGGGGATCAAAACGCCGGAGGACGCGGCGCGTTTTTTTGATCCGTCATTCGAAGAAGGGATCCATGATCCGTCGTTATTCACGCAGATGCGCGCGGCGGTCGAACGTCTGCTCACGGCCCTGTCCAACGGCGAGAAGATCGTGGTGTTCGGCGACTATGATGCGGACGGAATCACGGGGTCGACGGTGTTAATCACGACGTTGAGGGAGATTGAGGCAAAGCTCAGGACGACAGGACGAACGGGACGACAGGACGAACAGGGCTTTGATCCCGTCGTCCCGTTCGTCCTGTCGTCCCGTTCGTCCTGCGTTTCGTCCTACATTCCGCATCGTGATAAAGAGGGCTATGGCTTGCAGATGGCGTCGGTCGCGCAGCTGGCGGACGAGGGCGCGAAGGTGATCGTGACCGTCGATTGCGGGATCGCGTGCGTGGACGAGATCGCGGAAGCGCGGCGCAGAGGCGTGGACGTCGTCGTCGTGGATCATCACCAGTTCGGAGAGACATTACCGGACGCCGTCCTGATCCATCCGAGCATCCCAGGAGAGACGTACCCATTTAAAAGTCTCGCGGCCGTCGGCGTGGCGTGGAAGCTCGCGTCCGCGATGGTCGCGGAAGCGCGGTCGCGCGGCCTCGACATCCCGGAGATGTTCGAGAAATGGCTGCTTGATCTGGTCTCGATCGCGACCGTGACGGACATCGTGCCGCTTATCGGTGAGAATCGGGTGTTGGAGCGCTACGGGCTTCGCGTGCTGAACAAGTCGAAACGCCCCGGCCTGTCCGCGCTCTTCGAACGTGCAGGTCTCGTCCGCGGCGAGATCAATGAACGTGACGTTGGATTCGCGATCGGACCGCGCATCAACGCGGCCGGGCGCATGGAGCACGCGTCGCTCGCGTTGCGTCTCCTTTTGTCCGAGACGGAAGAGGAAGCGCTCGACTTGTCGCACCGTCTCGAATCGTTGAACCGCGCGCGACAAGCCGCAACGATGGAAATGATGAAGCAGGCCGAGCAGATGCTCGTGGAAGCCGCGGAGAGCGTGAAACTGCACGTCCTCTGGCATGACACCTGGTCACCGGCCCTGGTCGGGCTCGTCGCCGGAAAGGTCGCGGACCGCTACGGGATGCCGGCGGTCGCGATCGGAAAACACGGCGACCACTGGATCGGATCAGGCCGGTCGTACCCCGCGTACGATATTTCGGCTGCAGTTCGTCGCGCAGGCGATGGTCTCCTCACGCGCTCCGGCGGCCACGTGCAGGCGTGCGGGTTCGCGCTCGCGGACGACGGGCACGTCCCGGTCTTCGCCGAGCGTTTGCGGCAGGACGCGGGCGAACGTCTCACGGACAACGACCTCGGTCCGACGCTCGACGTGGACGCGGATCTGCCGCTCGAGGACGTCTCCTGGTCCCTCGTTGAAACCGTCGAACGGTTCTCACCCTTTGGATGTGGGAATGCAGAGCCGTCCTTCATCTCTCGCGGACTTCACGTGATCTCGTCGCGCACGGTCGGCGCCGACGGACGTCATTTGAATCTCGTCGCAAGGTCGCCCCGCGGGACCGTGCAGAAGTTCATCGCGTTCAACCACGGGAAACGTCTCAATGATGCAACGGTCGGCTCGAGCGTGGACGTCGTGTATCATGTCGGGGTCAACGAATGGAACGGACGGAAGGAGATCCAGTGCAAAGTCGTTGACTTTCACGCAGCATGAACCAGCTCAAACTCAACATCTACACGGACGGGGGCGCGAGGGGCAACCCGGGTCCCGCCGGGATCGGCGTGGTGATCGAGAATGCGGAGTCCGGCGAAGTCATCGAGGAACATTCGCAATACCTGGGCGAGACGACGAACAACCAGGCCGAATACAAGGCGGTCTTGTTAGGTATGACCCGCGCCGTCGAGATTGGCGCGACCAACGTCACCGTGATTGCGGACAGCGAATTACTCGTCCGACAAGCCACAGGCGAGTATAAAGTCAAAAATCCAGGCCTTGCCCAGCGTTTTTTGGAATTACGCAACCTCGAAGTCCGTCTCGGCCATCCCGTCCGCTACCGTCACGTGCGGCGCGAGCAGAATAAGCGTGCGGATGCTTTAGCCAACAAAGCAATGGATCGCGGGACGACCTGACGTCCCGACGTCCTGTATGGTTTGTGTTATACTGCGCTCAATGAAGCGCACCCTTCGGGCTCGTCGCGCATTGCCCGCCATGAAACCGGGGCAGAAGCCCCGGCGGCGGCATGTTCACAAGCATCTTGTGGGGTTATTTGCCGTCGCAGCCGCCTTTTTGGTCATTTTGAATCTTGCCGTTATCCTCACGCCTTCGCATCCGGTCCAAGCGACATCAGCAGAAAACTTCGACGGGTGGGCATGGAGCTCGACTGGCGGATGGTTGTCGATGAACGATACGAATGTTGGGTCCGGAGGCGGGTCCTATGGAGTGACGATCAACCCAGCTACCAAGATTGTCACCGGGTATGCCTGGTCAAGCAATCAGGGGTGGGTCTGTTTTGGTTCTTCGTGCGCCGGTACGACGCCTGCGGGCGGTGGGGCGACCGCGTCCATCGACGGGTCGAATAAACTTCGCGGCTGGGCAAAATTTATCAACCTCACGGATCCTGACGGATGGATCTCGTTAAACTGTCTTGATAACGGCGTCGGTTGTGGGGCGAGCAATTACGGTCCGATCGAGAACCTTACGACGGGCGTGTTTAGCGGATACGCGTGGCACGGGCTCGCCGGGGGTTTGGGTTGGGGTTGGATCGATTTTTCGGCAGTGCGCATTAATGAAGGAACGCTCGATCGATGCCACGACGCGGTTGACAACAACGTCAATGGCGCTATCGATTGTGCCGACGACGCATGCAAACAGCAGCCTGCGTTGTTATGTCCGGCCATCGAAACGCAATGCAACCTTATTTCGCACGTGAACTGCTGCTACGACGGCGACGATGACGACAACGATGCACTCGTGGATTGCGCGGACGTCGCGGATTGCGAAGGTCAGTCGTGCGGAGGAGGGTGCGCGTGCAGCGCGGGCTTGAAGAAGGAAACGTCCTGCGCCGACGCGGCGGACAACGACGTGGATGCGCTCACGGACTGCAACGACCCGGACTGTTCCACCTACATCGGGTGCGTGCCCGAAGACTGCGGCAACGGCGTCGACGATAACGTGAACGGACTCATCGACTGCGATGACCCCCTGTGCAGCGGTTTCCCGGCCTGCACGCCCGCCTGGCTCAAGTCACAGTACGGGAACGTCTACTCGAAGCTCGGGATCAGCGGGAACCCGCCGCCGGTCGGTCAGACGAACGCCACGTACTGTCTGACGTCCGCCGGGACGGTCACGAACTTTACGAGCCAGGAGGGGTGCATTGAAGCCGGACAGCCCGCGCCGCTCAACCTGCCGTCAGGCGGATCCGGGTACGTCTCGAACTTAGGCCGTCTCGACATCACGGGGATCCTCGCCGGACGCTACGGCGCGGTCGTCCCCATCGCGAGCGAGGCAGGCCTGCCCGTGTCCGGTGTTCTGGACGGAAAAGTGTACGTGTACGACAAGGATGATCAGGGTGGCGTCTGCCCATCAGGAACGGATTTTGTCTTGAACGCCAAAACCTTCAACAACGCGATCGGTGCGAATGCACGCGGGAATGGTCTGCTCGTGGTCAAAGGGTGTAATCTACGGATCAGCGGAACCCTGTCCTACCAGCCCACGGGAGTCTCGCAGTATCTGCGTAATCTCGCATCGTTCGGCGTCCTCGTGCTCTGCAAGTATTCGAGCGGCGTGTGCGTGTCGGGAGGCGACATCAACATCGATCCGACGGTCGGTCAGATCGTGGGCCTCTATTTCGGCGAACGCACCATTCGGACGGGGACGACGGGCGCCGTGGACATCCAGCTCAAAGCCTATGGAGCGCTTGTCGGTCGCGAAGTATTATTGCAGCGCCGCTATGGTCATCCCACGGAACCCGCGGAGGACGTGATCTTCGACGGCCGCGGGGTGGTGAATCCGCCACCGGGCTCGCAAGACATCACGAAATCACTCCCATCGTTAAGAGACACCTTCTGATATGGGACTGTTTTCCAAAAAAACTTCAAAACAAAGCTTCATCGGCGTTGACCTTGGGATGAGTGGCATCAAGATCGTCGAGCTTTTGAATGAGAAAGGGCGCGCGCGCCTCGTCACCTACGCGTACGCCGATTACCCGGACGTGCGCACGGAACGGAACTATACGGAAAGCACGGGTGCCTCCGGCGAGCTCCTGAAGCGAATGCTGTCGCAATCCAAGACGACCACGAAGAAAGCGATTGGCGCCCTGCCGATCTCGGCGGTGTTCTCCTCCATCATCAGCGTGCCCGGCGGAAATGAGAAGGACCTGAAGGAAGCGATCAACTGGCAGGCGAAGAAGCTCATCCCCATGCCGCTCGAAGAAATTTCGCTCGACTCAAAGGTCCTGGACGGTGCCGGTGGTGGGGGAGAAGAAAAGAAAAAGGTTACGCGCGTGCTTCTCACCGGCGCCCCCACGTCGCTCGTCACGAAATACGTTGAAATATTGACGAATGCAAGTCTCGAACCGATCGCGCTTGAGACGGAAGCGTTCGCGCAGATTCGGTCGCTCGTGGGGAAAGACCGCTCCACGGTTATGATTGTGGACATCGGCGCGATTCGGACGAACCTCACGGTCGTGGAGAAGGGGATCCCGTTCCTGTCACGCTCCATCGCGTCCGGCGGCGTCGCGATCACCACGACGATCGCGTCAACGCTCGGCATTCCGTTCGAACAGGCCGAAACCATGAAGCGGGACATCAAGAGCATGCAGGCGTTCGCGCCGACCGGCGACCTGTCTCCCATCCTGCAGACGCTCTTGAAGCCGATCCTGGACGAGATCAAGTACTCCTTCAACCTCTACCAGGGACAGACCGAAGGCGGCGTGCAGAAGCGCATCGAGAAAATCATCGTCACGGGCGGTTCGGCCATGCTACCGCGGCTTCCGGAATTCCTGACCGGCCTCATGAACGTGAACACCTACCTCGGGGACCCGTGGGCGCGCGTCGTCTACCCGGAAGACCTGCGCCCGGTCCTGGAAGACATCGGTTCGCGATTCGCAGTCGCGGTTGGGTGTGCGATGAGGGATATTGAGTGAGTGCTTGAGTGCTTGAGTGCGCGAACGTTAGTCGCACTCAAGCACTCAAGCACTCATCATGCCCGACATCTCTCTCCTCCCGGAAAACCTCCGGGGCAAGGAAGAACGCGAAAGGACGTCGAAACCCGCTCCCGCTCCGGAGCAGGCGGTTTTGAAAATGCACGTGCCCACGTCTACCGCGGACGAAGATATCGAGATCATCGAAGTGGATGAGAGCGAGCTCAGCATCATCCTTGCAGAAGAACCGCTCCTTACACGACTCACATACCAGGTCTCGGCGGCGATAGACGCACTTAAAGGAAAACTATCCAAGAAGGAAGAAGCGCCGCCGCCAAAGACGCCGCCGCAATTCTTTACGCCGCCGAAACCCGGACTGATCACGAAAGCGGCGGGTCCCGCGCCGTCCGTCCCTCCAGGAGCGAAACCCGTCCCGGCCGCAAACGGGATCCTCCTGTCGAAGCTCCAGTCCGGAGCGCCAGGGGCACGTCCGAAAGCGCGCATTACGCCTGCGGCGGAAGTGCCGAAGCGCGTGCGCGTGATCAAGCGCGTCCGAAAGCAGGTCCGCGTGAGCCTGATCCCTGCCGAAGAACTCGCGCTCTTGTCCATAGACGTCGGTCGCCGGCAGTGGACGCTCGCCGTCCTCACGCTCGTCTTCGCGACCATCATCGGCGGCGGGTACGTGTTCCTGCGATCACGGGTCGGCGACGTGAATGCGACGCTCGCCGGATTGAACCGTGACGTTGAAGCGACGAGGACGCTCACGAAACAGAGCCAGCAGCAGTGGGCCGCGTATCAGGACCTGCAGCCCCGCCTCGCGCTCCTGAATGATCTCTTGAATAACCACGTGGTCATCACGCGCGTCTTCGAATTCCTCGAGAGCACCACGCGTCCGGACGTGTCCTACCGCTCCGCGAGCATTTCTCCGACCGGCGCCCTCACACTCGACGTCGTCTCCCTTTCGTTCGGATCGGCTGCGCGACAACTCGTCGCATTCGAACGGAGTCCGATGGTCAAGAAAGTGGATGCGACCGCATTCAGTGCGGAACTGGACGGGACCACGGGGCAGGTTAAGCAGGTGTCGTTCCAGCTCATACTGTCATTGGACGCATCGCCGCTCCGCGGACCGATACTTGCACAGGCGGATCGCGTCTCAACCGCGACAAGCACATCACCCTGATTCCCATGCCTGATTTTCTCCAAAAGGACACCGCGCATGACATTCAGCCGCAAGCTGAACCTACTTCGAAGCCGTTATTCAGTCATCGTCCCACGGAGAAGAAGACGGAGGAGAGAAAGGCAAAAGAGGTCGAAAAGGCGAAGAAGAAACCGTCACGCCTGTTCACGGAATACTACGGCGTCCTGTTCCTCTTGCTCATCGCGTCGTTCATCGTGGCGGGGTTCGTGGTTCTCCGGCCGCTCATCCTCGAGTTCAAGACGGCGATGGCCGCGGTCCAGACCACGGTCCAGACCCTGCAGGACGAACGTGACTACCTGGACAGCCTCCAGCGGTCCATCGCGGCCGCGGAATCCATTCCGCCGGACGTGCTCGAGCGTGTGGACGAGGCCATCCCCCGGTCCGTCGGCATCCCGAAGCTCCTTGAGACCATGGCGAAGCTGGCAGAGGACCAACACGTCAAACTGAACAGCATTCAGTTCACCGAGCCGAAAGGGTCGCCCGCCCCGGTCACGACGGCCGGAGCGCCTGCACGCGGCTTGACCGCCACACCGCTCGACGTGAGTCTCACCATGGCGTCTCCCGGTTACGCGGCCACGCGCGCGTTCCTCAAGAGCCTGGAAGACAACCTCCGCGTGCTCGACGTGCAGACGATCACGGTGACCGGGAACGAGCAGACGGGGGAGTTGAACTACACCGTCCAGTTGCGGACGTACACACTCACGAGTCCTGCGCCCGTTCCGGCGTCCGTCCAATAATCGCCATGCCCCGCCGTTCCGCCGCGTTTCAACGCATTATCCTGGTCCTTGCGGCCCTGGCGGTGTTGGGCGCGGCCGCGTGGGCGGCGCAGCAGGTCTTCGAACCCGTTCCTGTCCCGCCGTTCCCGCCGCCAAAAGCTCGCGTGAGCTTCGATACCAGGAAAGACATCCGCGGAAACGCGTTGTTTCAGACGCTCCAGGGGTACGTGACGGGCGTGATCGAGCCAGGGGTCCTTGGAAGACCGAATCCGTTCGTCGGTCCGGTCGCAACGGGGACGACGGCCGGCGCCACGGGCGGCGCGGGTCTCGGCGTGGCGGAGGAAATCAGCCTGGGGGGATCCGGCGTCATAGCGCTTCGTCAGGCTCCGGACGGTTCCATGCTCGCGCTCCTCGAAGGGAAGCGCGGCGCAGACGCCGTCTACGAAGTCCGTCGTTACAAGACCGACGGCGTCGTGGATTCTCCCGTCACGTGGACCGTTCCCGGCGGTCCGGTTTCCGACGCCATCACTCCCGCGTCGTTCGCGGAGGGGTCGGATGACACGTTCTGGTTCGTGAGCGCCGCAGGCCACGTGGCGAAAGCCGTGACGGGATCCATGCCGACGTGGAGCGCGGCGCCGCTCATGGCGTTGAATGGGGAGTCCGTCTCCATGCGCGTTGACGCCGCCGATCGCATCTGGGTCACGGACGGACATACCGTGTATAACGGTGACGGGATTTCCTTTACGACGACGGATCTCGTGAGTCTGCTCCCGATTGACACGGCGTATGCGCAGGATCCTGAACTCCTGAACCCGAACATGATTCAGGTACTCGCAGGCGGCAGGTTCGGGGTCCTCACGGCTGCGATCGCGTACACGTTGCCGCTCGCGTCATCGCAATCGCCCATCGTCTACTCGCTGCTGCCGACCTCGACAGGGGGCATGATGCAGGGCATTGCGATGGGGCAGACCCCGGAGGGAGGCCTGCTGTACGTGCCATCCGTCGCAGGGCCATTGCTCGCTCTCGTGTCTTCGTCCGGAACGAAAACGTACGATGATCCATACACCGTTCCAACACGGGTTCTGTCGCAGGCGATTGAACGAACCGCCACGGACGGGAATGCGCTCTACGCGCTCGATTATTCGTCAACATCAACGATCTTGTGGAAACTGATCGAAGAGAGCTGGACCGCGAACGTCATTGCCGCATCGGGGACCCTCCCGAACGACGTCCCCGTGCAGGTCGAACCGGACGGCGCCGGAAATGTCTGGGTACAATTGAAGCAACGCGGTCTCCTCCGCGTGAGTCCTCCGAAACGCCCGTGATATGAACGATCAGATCATCGCACTCCTCGCCAAGAAGAACCTCCTCGACCAGAAGACGGTGGGGATTGTGAAGGATTTGCTCGCGCGCGGGAAGACGCTCGAACAGGCAACGGTCGGGGCGAGGTACGTCTCAGACGTCGACTATGCGCGCGCGAAGGCTGAAGTGCTTGGTCTCCCGTTCGTGGACTTGGCCGAGTGGCAGATGCCGCCAGAGACCATGCAGCTCCTGCCGCAAGAGACGATCGAGACGTACCACGTGCTCCCGCTCGGACTCGACGGGAACAGCCTCGTCGTGGCGCCGCTCGATACGCAGGACCTGCGGGCATCTCAAGCGCTCGAGTTCCTCGCGTCCGGCCGCGGGTTCAAGCTCCGTCTTGTCGTGGCGCCTCAGGGACAGATCCGGAAACTCCTGAAGCTCGGCGCCGGTGTCGGCGCGGAAGTCGAAACCGCGCTCGCCCAGGTCGCCGAGAAAAAGGTGAAGAAAGGGGAGGAAGAAGGGCTGGAGAAGGAGGTCGCGGGGCTGCAGGAAGTCATCAAAGGCGCACCGGTCGCCCGCATGCTCACAACCGTCATGCGGAACGCCGTGGACCAAAACGCATCTGATATCCACATCGAGCCCTTCGGGGGCGAGAGCCGCATCCGCTATCGCGTGGACGGCGTGCTTCGGACCGTGCTCACCCTGCCGCAGACCGTCCATCCCGCGCTCATCGCCCGCGTCAAAGTCCTCGCGAACCTCAAGCTCGACGAAACGCGCGTGCCGCAGGACGGGCGCATCACACAGGCGTTCGGCGGCCGTAAGATCGACTTTCGCATTTCGTCGTTGCCCGTGGTGGACAACGAGAAAGTAGTCATGCGCATTCTGGACACGTCCGTGGGCGCGCCGACGCTCGAGAATCTCGGGTACCGTCCGGAGCACGTGGCGATCGTGAAAGACGAGATCAGAAAGGCGCACGGACTCTTTCTCGTCACCGGACCGACAGGTTCCGGAAAGTCCACCACGCTCTTCGCCTGTCTCAACATGCTGAACAGCGAAGGCGTGAACATCTCCACGCTCGAAGATCCGGTGGAATACTTCATCCCGGGCGTGAACCAGTCGCAGATCAGGCCGGAAATCGGGTATACGTTCGCCTCCGGCCTCCGATCTCTCCTGCGCCAGGACCCGAATGTGATCATGGTCGGTGAAATCCGGGACAAGGAGACCGGGGAGCTCGGCATCCACGCCGCGCTCACGGGCCACCTCATCCTGTCCACGCTCCACACGAACGACGTGTTTGGTCTCGTGCCCCGCATGATCGACATGGGCGTGGAGCCGTTCCTGCTCGCCGCGACGCTGAACGTCGGAGTTGCGCAGCGTCTTGCCCGAAAAGTCTGTCAGAACTGCAAAGAACCGGAGACGGTTGACCCGAAGACGCTCGCGACGATTACTGCGGAATTGTCGAACATCCCGAAGCGGTATTTCAAAGAAGGCCAGGATCCCGCGAAGCCCGTCTTCTCTCACGGCAAAGGGTGCAATCGCTGCAACAATTCCGGGTACATCGGCCGCGTCGCCGTGGCGGAAATTTTCATGTTCACGGCCACGGCGCAGCGCCTCGTCCAAGAGGGCTTCCCGCTCGCGAAAGTTCAGGAGGAGGCGAAACGGCAGGAGATGCTCTCGCTCCGCGAGGACGCGCTCCTGAAAGCGCTCGACGGGCTCACGACCGTCGCCGAAGTCCTCCGTCTCTCCCAGGAAACGCAGGAAGACGAGGGTGCGAAGGAAGGAAAGAAATAATATGCCGCGTATCCTGATGATAGATGACGACACGTTTTTCCTGGCCATCTATAAAAAGAAATTTGAGGCCGAGGGGTTCGACGTGGTGACGGCTTCGAGCGGAGAGGACGGCCTCCGCTACGCCGCGGACAAGCATCCGGACGTGATCATGCTCGATCTCGTGATGCCGCGCGTGGACGGGTTCCAGGTCCTCGAACGCCTCAAAGCCGATCCGGCCACGTCGCGTATCCCCGTCTATGTCTGTTCAAATCTCTGTCAGCAGGGGGACATTGACCGTTGCAAGGGTCTCGGAGCGGCCGGGTACGCGATCAAGTCGCAAACGAGCCCATCAGGAGCCGTGAAACAGGTGAAAGAGCTGCTCTAGGTATATGGCGACATTCAAGTACCGCGTGCGCACGCCAGAAGGCCAGATGCAGGCCGGCGCCGTCGAAGCGCCGACGGCGGAAGACGCGAGCGCGGCGCTCACGGAGCGCGGATTCGAGGTCCTCGTCCTTGAAAAGGCGCGCGCTGGAAAAACGGGAGAGATCAGCCTGCCGTTCTTGAACCGGATCACGGCCAAAGACATCGTGATCGTCTCGCGGACGCTGTCCGTCATGATTTCGGCGTCCGTGCCCCTCGTGGATGCGATCAAGAACATCGCGCAGCAGACCGAGAATCCAAAGCTCCGTACCGTGATGCAGGACGTGGCGAGCGAAGTGGAGGGCGGCGCCCGCCTCTCGGACGCGTTCGAGCGCCATCCCAAGGTCTTTTCCGGTTTCTTCATCAACATGATCCGGTCCGGTGAAACATCCGGCCAGCTCGAGCAGGTCCTCGAGTACCTGGCGGACCAGCAGGAGAAGGACTACGACCTCACGAGCAAGATCAAGGGTGCGCTCATCTACCCCGCGTTCATCCTCTTTGCCCTTGGCGCGGTGGGGTTCATCATGATGTCGTTCGTGGTGCCGAAACTGACGCAGATTCTGCAGGAATCCAACGTCCCTCTGCCCATCACCACGCGCATCCTGATCGTTGTATCAGGGTTCTTCGCGAATTACTGGTGGCTCGTCTTGATCCTCCTCGGCATCCTGATCGTCCTCTTGCGCATCGCGATCCAGACGCCGGGCGGGCGTTTGGCGTTCGACACATTCATCCTCCGCGTGCCAGTGTTTGGCAGGCTTTTTGAGCGCATCTACGTTGTCCGTTTCTGCCGGTCATTGGCGACGCTGATCCACGGCGGCGTGGATCAGGTGGGGGCGCTCGAGATCGTCGCAGGCGTGGTGGGGAACCAGGTGTGGAAACGCATGGTGTTCGAGACGATCAAAGAGGTGAACGAAGGCAACTCCATCACGACCGCGTTCGGCCGTTCAAAACACGTCCCGACCATGATGAACCAGATGCTCGCGGTCGGGGAGGAAACGGGGAAACTCCAGGAAGTCCTCCAGCGCGTGGCGGTGTTCTTCAACCGGGAAGTGGATAACCTCGTGGCGAACCTCGTCACGCTCATCGAACCGATCGTCATGATCTTATTAGGTCTCGGCGTCGGCGTGATGGTCTCGGCGATCCTGTTGCCGCTGTACCAGTTGTCGAGTGCGATCTAGGACGGGAACCGGGAACCGGGAACCGGGAACCGGGAACCGGGAACCGGGAACGGGGAACGGGGAACCGGGAACGGGGAACCGGGAACGGGGAACGGGGAACCGGGAACGGGGAACCGGGAACGGGGAACCGGGAACGGGGAACCGGTCGGAATGATCACTCGCGATTCTCGTAGGATTTTGATAACTGGTAAATGAGCGCTCGAACGCGGCTTAGTTGGACCAACACTGGATCGATAATTTCTGCTCTTATCATCTGAAGTTCTTTTGCGAGCATGAGTTGCGTTTCAAGCTCCGCAGCCTCGCCGAACGCTATTTCGCAATGTCTGCGTTTTTCTGCAGGAGTAAATCGACCGTAGCCTTCTGCGATATTTGATGGAATTGAAACGGATGCACGTCTCATTTGTGAGGAAAGTCCGTACTTTTCATTACTCGGAAGATCAGGGACGAGTCGATAGACCATCGTTGTTAGTCTGAACGCCTGTTGCCAGGCATCGAGTGTCTGATGGCCGTATGTCATATATCTATTCAGTGACATCCCAAGATCTTGTTTGCAAGTGATGATAGCTAAGCCCTAAATATACCTTTTCCACATCCCCACGGTTCCCGGTTCCCCGTTCCCGGTTCCCGTAAAAATGTGCTATACTTATCCACATCATTCACAAAAGCGGGCAATTAAGCCCGATGTAACGAATCTATGTCCATGAAACGAAAAGGGTTCACCCTGATCGAGCTCCTGGTGGTCATTGCCATCATCGGGTTGCTTGCCACATTAGCCGTTGTTGCGTTCGGCAGCGCGCGCCAGAAGGCCCGCGATGCCAAGCGTGTCGGCGACGTCACGAACATGGTGAAGGCGTTCGCCACCATGGACACGGACCAAGTCGCGCTCGCCGGATGCACGGCCGCTGGCGCAGTTGCTGTCGATGCGTCTCTTTGTTCACCTCTGACATACATCAATTTCGCGACCATCAAGGACCCGTCCAATTCTGTAACGGCTTGCACGAATGCGGGTATCAACACGACTTCAGCAACGCCTTGTCAGCCGTCTATTCGTAATGCGGCTGGGACCGGTGCACCGACTGTCTCGGACTTCCGGATCTACTTCTATCTCGAAGCCGGAGCGAGTGGTCTTGGTGTGGGAGGCCACACTGCTACTGCATTGGGTCTGCAATAAAGCACCTGTCAGACACAAAGCGCCCCGTGCGGGGCGCTTTGTTTACAACAGGAAACGGTCAGTATGCTATACTGTGACCATGTCTATGCGGATCACACGTAAGGGGTTTACCCTCATTGAGCTTCTTGTTGTCGTCGCGATTATCGGGCTCCTCGCGACCTTGGCCGTCGTGGCACTTGGGAATGCGCGCGCTAAGAGCCGCGATGCGAAACGGGTCTCTGATGTCACGAGCATGATCAAAGCGCTCGCCGCCATGGATACGGACCAGATTCTGCTCGAAGCTTGTGGTGTGACTGGTGGCACAGTCGCCATAGATGTCTCGACCTGTACACCGCTTACGTATATCAATTTCGCGGCCATCAAGGATCCATCAACACCGGGCACGGCGTGTTTGAAGACCGGATCAGCAAGCACTTGCCAGCCAAGTATTACGAATGCGGCTGGAATAGCCGAGCCTTCAGCCGCTGACTTCAAGATCTACTTCTATCTTGAATCCGGCGCGAGCGGTCTCTCGGCCGGTGCGCACACGGGCACGCCGACCGGGCTTCAGTAACGATATGTCCAGACTCCGCAAAGGTTTCACCCCGCACCAGTTTTGGACAAAGTCCAAAACTGGTGCGGGGTTTACCCTCATCGAGCTCCTGGTGGTCATCGCGATTATCGGGCTTTTGGCGACGATCAGCGTGCTTATGCTGAACAATGCCAGGGCGAAGAGTCGCGACGCGAAACGGCTGTCCGACGTGCAGGTTGTCCGTGCCGGCCTGGAACAGCACTGGATAGAGAAGGCCGCGTATCCGTCGGCTGATCCGGCGGTCAACCTGGGTACGGGCACGTATCAGGTTTTGGGGTCCAACGGCTTTGAAGCGTCTCCCGGAACAGGGACGGTTTACCTCCAGAAGATCCCGGCCGGACCGAACGCGAACGAGTACTACCTGTACGCGAGCACGATTTCGACGGGGTATGCGATTCGGTTTACGACGGAATTGGTCACGACGTACGGCAATCCGGGGACGTACTACGCGCACTCCGGCAGCGTTGATACGGACAGCAGTTCGAAGTAGTCAACATGATCGCACTGCCAGCCGTCCTCGTCTTGTTGCTCGGGGCCGCACTGGGTTCTTTTGCGAACGTCCTCATCGTCCGGATGAAAGAGGGGAGCCGTCTCGGCGGACGGTCGCGGTGCCCGTGGTGCAAGAAGACGATTCCGGCGAAACACAACATCCCGCTCGTGAGCTGGTTCGTCCTCAAGGCGCGTTGCGCCATGTGCGGGAAGCGTATCCACTGGCAGTACCCGGCGGTCGAAGCGGCCATGGCCGTGTTCGCGGTCGTAGCGTTCCTCCGTCATCCGGATGACCCGTTCACGATCGGATTCGAGCTTCTCGCGTCATTCTGCCTCCTTGTCATCACCGCGTTCGACCTGCGGTGGCAGCTTGTGCCGCTTGAATTTACGGTCTCGTCGGCGATGCTCGTCGGCGCCGTCCGGGTGTTCATGGGCGAAGACGTCGTTACGGTCATTCTCGGCGCGCTCACCGTCGCGTTCCTGTTAGGTCTTCTCGTCCTCGCGTCGCGCGGCGCGTGGATGGGGGAGGGGGATCCGGTCGTGGGACTCCTCATGGGAACGGCCCTCGGTTTTCCGCTCGCGCTCGCCGGGGTCGTCATCGCGTTCGTGATCGGCGGCACGGTCGCCGCGGCGCTCTTGATCCAAGGCGCGGTCACGCGCAAAACGCGCGTGCCGTTCGCGCCGTTTCTCGCGGCCGGGACGCTCGTCGCGATTTGGTGGCAGGAGCCGCTTTTGTCGTTTTTGAATTATGCAATCCAATAGGTTCGGGAACCGGGAACCGGGAACAGGGAACCGGGAACGGTCACAAAAAGACCGGTTCCCTGTTCCCGGTTCCCTGTTCCCGGCGTTTACTATGGCCGAGCTCTTAGTCAGCATCGCCATTCTGCTGATCATCGCGGTTTTTGTGGCGGGGGACGTGACCAGGACGAAGTATCAGGAAGAACTGGCGTCGTCCGCGCGCGTGCTTGCCGAGACGTTCCGCGACCAGCAGGCGCGGGCGCTGACCGTGAAAAGCATCAGTACCTGCCTCGAGGGCGCCGTCAACATTTCCTGTGAGCTCTCGACCGCCGCATGCACGGGGGCGTGCGATGCCACTATCCCGCCGTACGCGACGGGTGTCACGATCGCGTCCGCCGCATCCAACATTGACCGCTGGGCAGAGGTGGACGCAACGCTGTTTGATCACCGACCGGACGTTTCAGGGCGGGAAGCGATGGGATCGCGTGCATTCCTGACCGGCACGGCCGGGACGGCATTCGTGACCGTGGATCCGGACATGGCCACCGACGTCGGAACCATCTCGACCGCGTACGTCACGTTTGATCGCCAGAACGGCGCCATGCGCGTGAACGCCTGCGGCACGCCGAACACGCCCGCCTGCATCGGGTCCGAGCCGAAGACGCTTGAGATCGTCCTTCGGCACAGCAGGACGAACCAGACGCGGACCGTGCGCTTGAATACCATCACCGGAAAGATTAGTCTTGAATAGCCATGCCTCGTCTGCTCAAAGGACAGAGTCTCATAGAACTCCTGATCGCCATGACTGTCATCATCGTCGGGCTCACGGCCGCGAGCGCGATCATCTTTTCGAACGCGAGACTGCAGGAACGGAGCGCGGACGAAGTCGTGGCCGCGAACCTCGCGCGCGAAGGGGTCGAATTAGCAAAAGCGGTGCGCGACTCGAGCTGGATCGCCGGAGGAGCGACCACATTCGACGCAGGCCTCTACGCGGGCACGGATTACACGGCAGTTCCGTTGATGGACGGCGGGACGTTTGGCGGATTCGATTTCGCCCCGAACACCATCACGGCCGCGGAAGCGGTGATCAAGCGTTCGACGAACGTCTCCAGCCCCCAGCTCTTCGTGCAGGGCACGGGGTCAATCGGCGACGCAACGTTTTTCAAGCGGCTCGTGACGTTAAATCCGATCTGCAGCGACTACTCGCAGGTCGTGAGCGGATCAACGTGCGGGGCGTTGCAGAAAATTGGCATCCACGTGAGCTCACAGGTCCAATGGACGAAGCGCGATGGCACGCACTCGGCAACGATTGAAGATGATATGTATGACTGGCGTTAAGAACAGGGAACCGGGAACCGGGAACGGGGAACCGGGAACCGGGAACCGGGAACGGGGAACCGGGAACCGGGAACGGGGGTTTACGGTCGTCGAATTGTTGATTGTCGTTGCGATTTTTTCGATCGCATCCATCAGCATCGTGTCGACGTACATCAACTTCACGCGCCTCCATCGCCGCGTGGCGAACGCGGAGACGCTGGGTCAGGATTTGCGCTTCACGATGGAGCTCCTCGTCCGCGCGGCGCGAAACAACACCGTGGTCTACCCGGCGCTGCCCGCGTCGCTCTCCAAG
Organism: Candidatus Uhrbacteria bacterium RIFCSPHIGHO2_12_FULL_60_25; assembly: GCA_001791275.1. Classification (GTDB taxonomy): domain Bacteria; phylum Patescibacteriota; class Patescibacteriia; order 2-12-FULL-60-25; family 2-12-FULL-60-25; genus 2-12-FULL-60-25. The sequence continues at coordinate 22,856 of MGEH01000016.1, forward strand.
CCGGTCGGGACCCTCAATCTCATATCGTCCGCCGGGACTCCTGTCTCGTTCAGGCGGTGGGGGTATGCGGAGATCGGCAGCCCCTGCCTCCCGCTCAAAGCGGACTGTCTCGCCCTGTCGTTCGACAACGGCGCCACCTGGACGGCCATTACGGGAAAGAACGTGAACATTGACCGGTTCGACGCGTATGTGACCCCGCTCCAGAATCCGTTCGAAGCCGTCGGTTTCGCCTATAACAACAACGACCAGCCGCGCGTCACGATCGTTATGGACGCCACCTACAAGAACGTGGTTGCCCAGGAACAAGCGAAGCTCTCCGTCCAAACGTCCGTCTCCAGCCGACTCTATGTCCGTTAACGCGCGAGGAAACATCCTCCCATTGGCATTGGTCATCATGTCCTCGATCCTGCTTGCCGGGATCGGGCTCGGTATCGTCGTTCTCGACAGCATCCGGCGGAGCGCCGACACGGACGCGTCTATGGTCGCGTACTACGCGGCGGACGCGGGAATCGAGCGGCAGCTCTACGATCTTCGAAAGAAGAACGCCACGATTCCGTCCCTTGCCGCCCTGAACGCGTCGTACGGAAACGGGAGTTCCTGGGTGGCGCAGAGCTCCGGGTTCCTTCAAACGCTCGCGAAGAATTTTTCGACCATCAGCAAAGGGGATTTCCAGTTCGTTGACCTGTTCGACCCGGACAACGTTGGGTTGGCAGGAGGCGTCACGCGCGTGGACTGGAGCTGGGAGGCGGGTTCTGATTGCGGAGGAGGGCCGCCGGAAGTCGAGCTCGGATATGCGAAGTGGCTCTCCGGCGGGTCCGTCCTCCCGCAGGATTTCACCATCGTCCGCGGCCTCACGAGTCCTCAAGTGACGACGCTTGACCCCACGAAAGGATATCGTCTCCGTTTTCGTCCGAAAGGGTGCGCCGCCGCCAATCTCAAGGCGGAAGTCTCACCGGGAGTCGCGTATGCGCCCATGGCGTTCCCGGGAGACATTACGATCGGTTCGACTGGGGCATACAAAAAGACAACACAGGCCATTTCGGTCCAGGCGCCGCGTCAGGACATCCTGTCAGGCGTCTTTTCCTACGTGATCTTCAGTGAGTGCCAGTTGATTAAAGACCCGACAAATCCCGCGCCGCCGTGCCCGTGAGCAAGTATGATCCACGCCGAGGCCAAGGAGCGCATCGCGAAGCTCCGCAAGGAGATTGACCGGTATCGCTACCAGTACCACGTGGAAAACCGCCTTGAGATTTCCGAGGCGGCGTTGGATGCGTTGAAGCACGAGCTGTACAAGCTTGAGCAGCAATTCCAGGATTTGGTTACGAAAGACTCGCCCACGCAGAGGGTCGCCGGCAAAGCGATTGCGGGGTTCAGGAAGGTCCGTCATGACGTCCCGATGCTGTCCATCGAGGACGCATTTTCGCGTAAGGAAGCGGACGAGTGGCTGGAACGGATGAAGAAGCTCCGGTCGCGCGCCACATTCGACTTCTATGCAGATCCGAAGATGGACGGACTCGCCATGTCGATTGTCTACGTCGACGGCGAGATGACGGTCGCCGCGACGCGGGGTGACGGAAAGATTGGCGAGGATGTGACGCACAATGTCCGAACCATCGATGCCGTGCCCCTCGTCCTGCGCCGACCGAGCGACCACGAGATCGATGCGTTCTTGAAGCGCTGGCACGGTCACTGCGACGCGGCTCAAGTCCGCCGGACATTGACGTCGCACGCCGGACGACTCGAGGTCCGCGGAGAGGCGTACATGACGAAGAAGCAGCTTGAGCGTCTGAACAAGATGCTCGCAAAGCGCGGCGACCCGGTTCTTGCAAACCCGCGAAATGCGGCAGCCGGCTCCATCCGTCAGCTTGACCCGAAGATCGCGGCAGAGCGCGGGCTGTCCTTCATGAGCTACGGCCTCTTCGGCGACCATGGACTCGCCACGTGCGAGCAGCGTCACGAGGCCCTTCGTCTGATCGGATTCCCGGTCAACGCGCACGCGAAATACTGCGCAAGTCTGGATGAGGTCGAGACCGTCTTCACGCGCCTGCACGACCGCCGCGAGGAACTTGATTACTGGATTGACGGGCTCGTGGTGAACGTGAACGACGACGAGCTGTTCGCGTCCCTCGGCGTGGTCGGCAAGACGCCGCGCGCGATCCTCGCGTGGAAGTTCCCGGCAGAGCAGGGGACCACCGTCGTTCGCGACGTCATCGTCTCGGTGGGTCGTACGGGCGTCTTGACTCCGGTCGCGGTCCTCGATCCGGTCCAGCTCGTCGGCACCACCGTCACCCATGCCACGCTCCACAATGAGGACGAGATCGAGCGGCTTGGCGTCAAGATCGGCGACACGGTCATCGTCGAAAAAGCGGGAGACGTGATCCCAAAGGTCATCAAGGTTCTCCCGAAGCTGCGGACCGGGAAGGAGCGAGCGTTCCACATGCCAAAAAAGTGTCCGATCTGCGGCTCACCGGTCGAGCGGCGCGAGGGTGAAGTCGCGACCGTGTGCACGAACAAGCGCTGCTTCGCGCAGGAACTGCAACGGCTGCTGCACTTCGTGGGACGGAACGCCGTGGATATCCGCGGTGTCGGGGACAAGATCGTGGAGCATCTGCTGCAGGAAGGCCTCGTTCGCGAGCCCGCGGACCTGTACAAACTCACACCGGAAGACTTTTTGGGCCTCGAAGGGTTCGCCGAGGTCTCGTCGAAAAAACTCGTGGATGAAATCCAGGCGCACAGGCGGGTTCCGTTTGACCGATTCCTGAACGGCCTCGGCATTCGCCACGTCGGTGAGGAGACGGCGACGGATCTCGCGCGACATTTCGGGTCGTTCGAGAAGTTCCGCCACGCGACGAAAGAGGATTTGATGTCGGTCAACGGCGTGGGCGAGGTCGTCGCCGACGCGATCGTCGAGTTCTTCAAAGATCACATCGAGTCCAAACGCGTGGATCACCTCCTCGACGTCGTCCACATAGAACGGACCGAACGACAGGCCGCCGGCAAGCTCGCCGGGACGTCCTGGGTCATTACAGGCACACTGGACGCAATGGGTCGTGAAGAGGCGAAAGAAAAAATTCGCGCGCGTGGCGGCGACGTATCTGAGTCCGTCTCAAAGAAGACGACGTACGTGGTCGTCGGCTTCGATCCGGGATCAAAGGCCGATAAGGCGAAGAAACTCGGCGTCGATATCCTGGATGAGAAGGAGTTTTTGAAAATAATCAGGTAATCGATTTCGTCCGATCCGGATTCAACTCATCCCTGTCCCAGGTCGCGGGGTTGTTCAGGATGTATTCGACGGCGGCATCGTACTGGCGGTCGGAATCGATAATGGATTCCCAATAATTGCGTTGCCACAACGACGTCGTCGCATTTGACTGTGACTGATACAGGCTCGTCGTCGCGGATTTAAATCCTGCAATGAGACTCGCGAGTGATTGGGGCTGGCGTAGGGGCGCACT
>MGEH01000017.1 GCA_001791275.1 Candidatus Uhrbacteria bacterium RIFCSPHIGHO2_12_FULL_60_25
CACTACGGTGGGCGGCACCACCGTCTGTCTCTCCTCCGGTACGAACTGCCCCTCGTACACCGAGACCGACACACTCGCCTCCGTCACCCAGCGTGGCGCCACGGCCACCACCACCGTCACCCTCTTCGGAGGCCTCGTGACCTCGAACCTCACGGCCACAGGCTCATACTCCTTCGTGGATGGGGTTGAACGAAACGCGACGTCCGTGAACATCGCGACCACGAACCTCACGGTCACAGGCACGGCCAACATCGCCGCTCTCGTCGTCTCAGGCCTCACGACCCTCCAGAACTTCACGTTCGCGAACGCGACAGGGACGACCTTGACCCTGACCGGCGCTCTGTCCGCAGCCTCCACCACCGTCACCACCCTGAACTTCACGAATGCCACAGGATCCAACATCTTCGTCACAAACGGCGTCTTCGGGAACACGACCACGACGAACGCCTTCATCTCAAACCTCACGGCAACCACCTTCAACGTCACCTCCTTCAACCCCACGAACCTCACCTGGGTGAACGCCACGGGGACGAACACGACGAGTACGAATCTGTATGCATCAAATCTTCAGTGGAACAGCGCCACGGGCACCAACCTGCTCGTCACAGGCAACGCCTCCACCTCCCAGCTCTTCGTTGGGGGATACAACGTCTGTCTCTCCAATGGCACGAACTGCCCCTCGTCCTCCGCCGGCTCCGATGACTGGACCTACGGCGCCACGAACGACTTCGTCCGTCCGAACACGAACACGACCTCCCTCGTCCTCGGCGCCTCGACCGTGGAAAACGCGCCTTATTGGTTCAAGATCGACGCCACGTCCTCCCGCGCCTACTTCGGAGCCTTCGGGTCCAGCACGAACGTCGTCCTCGGCGGCCCCACGTCCACGATCACGAACACGATGTTCCAGCTGGACGGGAACGATCTATTCGTCGCAGGCAACATCGGCTCCGCGTCCAGCGTCTACACGAACGGGACATTCATCGCGGGCGCCGGCACCACGCTCTACGGAGACGGGTTCATCACGAAGACGAACGGAAACTTATCCGTAAACGCGTCACAGGGCATATTGTTTAATCCTGCGAACTTCTCCGTCACGAGTACGGCCAGCATCTTCCCTGGCGCGCATCTCACGTATGACCTTGGACAGCGCGGACGTCGGTGGGACGAGTTGTGGGTCCGAACCATCAGACTCGGACTGAGCTCGTGGACGCTCGACGAGCTCGACAGTGGTGTCTTGAAGATCTCATACGAAGGCTCGACGTCCACCGTGGAAGTGAACATCGGTACGAACCTCACCGTGACCGGTACATCGAACCTTCAGGGGCTTGTCTTCACGAGCGCCACGGCCTCCGGTCCCATCGTCGGCCTCACCTACCTCGATCTCACAACCTCCACCGCGAACCCGCCGATCCATGAAGGCAGGATCTTCTACGACGGGACGGAAAAATCACTCGCGTATTTCAACGACGAGGCCGATATCACCATGAACATCGGTCAGGAGAGTTGGGTCCGTGTGTTCAACAATTCGGGCGCGACAATAGCAAACGGCCGGGCCGTGTATATCACCGGCGCGTCGAACAACGTGCCGACGGTTGGGCTTGCAAAAGCCGATCTTCTTTCCACCGCTGATACAATCGGACTGGCGACGCACGACATTGAGAATAATACGTTTGGGTACATTACGCTCCAGGGAGCTGTTCATGACTTGAATACGGCAAGCTTCGCAACGGGCTCGGTAGTCTACGTTTCCGATACCTCAGCCGGCACGTTAACAGCCGTGAAGCCGCTCACCCCGAGCGTAAGTGCGAAGATCGGAGTTGTGGCGGTTTCGAACCCGACGCAGGGGATCATAGTCGTGACCCTCGATCCGCAGGCCGGCGCGCTCCAAAGCGGTGCGGTGGCGTTCGGCGGAGACGATGGGCTCATCACGCACGATCCGACCGTCTTCTTCTGGGATGCGACGAGCAATCGGCTTGGTCTCGGCACGAATGCCCCGTCCTCCACGCTTCATGTGGTCGGCTCGGCGCAGCTTGAAGGGATTACGTTTACGAGCGCTACTGGAACGAACGCCACGACCACGAACCTGAACGTCACGACCTTGGCTCAGCTCCCGTCGAACACCACGATCGGCGGCACCACCGTCTGCCTCTCAAACGGCACGAACTGCCCTGCGTCATCCGCCAGCTCTGACGATTGGACGTACAGCGCCACGAACGACTTCGTTCGACCAAATACCAACACCACCTCCCTCGTCCTCGGGGCCTCGACCGTGGCGAATGCGCCCTTCTGGTTCAAGATCGACGCCACGTCCTCCCGCGCGTATTTCGGCGCCTTTGGGTCTTCGACCAACATCGTCCTGGGCGGCCCCACGTCCACGATTACGAATACGATGTTCCAACTGGACGGCAACGACCTCTTCGTGGCCGGCAACATTGGCTCCGCGTCAAGCGTCTACACGAACGGGGCGTTCATCTCCGGGGCAGGCACGACCCTGTATGGAGACGGGTTCATCACGAAGACGAATGGAGATATCGTCATTGGCGCGACGAAGATCACGCCGAACGCGAATAATACGATGGACCTTGGGTCACCGACGTCTTCATGGGCCAGCATTTACGCTTCAAGCACCATCTATGGGGGTGCAAGCACAAATGCCTTTATTGCTGGCGACGGTTCAATCGCGGCTCCCGCGTATGCGTTCGATTCCGATACCGGGATATTCCGTTCGACGACTAACTATATCGGTTTCGCGGAGGACGGCGTCCTCCAGATGTATATCGGGGGCAATCTGGGAATCATGTACGGAACGTGGAGGCCGGGAGCGGACAACGCCTACGATCTCGGCGATACGTCGAATTATTGGAAGGATTACTACATCTCCGGCGATCTTATCGCGCGTACGAATAATTCAGTCGATCTTGGGAATGCGTTGAACAGCTTGGGCAACATATACGTTTCGGGAACGGTTTTCGCGGTGAATGTCACGTCAACCAACGCCACCTCGTCGTTCTTTTCCGTAAGTAACATCGCGACCCTGCCCACACAGACCACCGTGGGCGGTCAAAGCGTGTGCTTGGGGAACGGCACGAATTGCCCTGCGTCCACCGAATCTGACACCTTGGCTTCCGTCACCCAGCGTGGAGCGTCTGCGACCACGACCGTCACCCTCTACGGAGGCCTGGTCACCTCAAACCTCACGGCCACAGGCAACACGAACCTGGTGGATGTCGTGTACAGGAACGCCACAGGGGTGAACGAAGCTCTCACGAACCTCACGGTCACAGGGACAGCCAACCTGAACCTTGTCACCTGGAACGGGGCCACAGGATCCAACATCTTCGTCTCAAACGGCGTCTTCGGGAACACGACCACCACGAACGCCTTCATCTCAAACCTCACGGCCACTACCTTCAACGTCACCTCCTTCAACCCCACGAACATCACCTGGACGAACGCCACGGGGACGAACACGACCTCGACGAACCTCACGGTCACCGGTCGGACCACGCTCGATGGGACGACGTTCACGAACGGGACAGGGACAACTCTCGCACTCACGGGCGCCTTTAACGCAGGCTCCTCAACTCTCACCACCTTGAACTTCACGAACGCCACGGGGTCTGCCATGAACCTGTCCGGTCCATTCACCTTCAGGGGTGCGACCGGCACCTCACTCGCCGTCACGTCCCTCTTGGTCGGCGGCACTACCGTCTGCCTCTCAAACGGCACCAACTGCCCATCGGGCATCGTTGAGTCCGACACCTTGGCCTCCGTCACCCAGCGAGGCGCATCTGCGACCACGACGGTCACCCTCTACGGAGGCTTGGTCACCTCAAACCTCACGGCCACAGGCACGACGTCGCTCATCGACGGCGTGTTCCGCAGCGTGACTGGAGTCAATATGGCTCTCACGAATTTGATTGTCACGGGAACAACCGTCCTCCAAAATGCTACCTTCACGAACGCGAGCGGGACGACCATGGCGCTCACGGGCGCGTTCAGCGCCGGTTCATCCACCGTCACCACGCTAAACTTCACGAACGCGAGCGGCACGAGCTTAAATCTCCGGAACTTCACCTTCCAGAACGCCACGGGGACGAACCTGTTCGTGACGAACGGGACGATCCCGACCTTGAACAGCACGAACCTCACGTGGGTGAACGCTACGGGGACGAATACCACGAGCACGAACCTGTTCGCGACGAACTTCGGGTTCATTGCGGCATCCGGTTCGTCCTTCACCACGAACAACTTCAACACGCAGAACATCACGTGGGTGAACGCGTCCGGCACGAACACGACCACCACGAACCTCACCGTGACCGGCAGCCTCACGATCCCGGCAGGAGGGGATATCGAATCGGGCGGCAGCATCATCATGACGAGCGCGCCGACCGTGACCTCCACCGGCTGGATCACCTCGAACATCCCGGCCGTCGGCATCGAATCCGTGCGGAGCCTCCAGGGGTTCAACGGCTTCCTGTACGCCGGCCAGGGCGACGGCGCGGGCGAGGGGGATGTCCAGGTGTGCGATCCGACGATCGCGGGAGACCGAAGCATCTGCGACCAGGCGTCCGAATGGTCCACGTCGTTCAACAGCGCGGTCGCGAACCAGGTGAATACTCTCGCAGTGTTCAACAAAAAACTCTACGCCGGCGAAGGGCTCGGCGCGGGCCTCGGCGACATACGCATGTGCAATCCGGCGCTTTCCGGCAACCTCCTCAAGTGCGACTCCGGCGACTGGAGCGTGGCCACGAACACGAATTTCGGCATCATCAGGCAGTTCAACGTGTACAACGGCTTCCTCTACGCGGCGGCGGATCGTGATTCAGTGGGCGGCGCGCAGGTGGTGATGATCTGCAACCCCGCGACGGCCGGTTCTGCCACGGACTGCGATGCTGGCGGGGACTGGACGAGCGTTGCGGTTGGCGGCGCCGCGTACGAGCAGATTCCGACGCTCGGCGTGTTCCTGAACCGCATGTACGCCTTCATGGGTATCGGGGCGAGCGACAGCGACATCTACGTGTGCAACCCGGCCACGGCCGGCAACGCGGATCTTTGCGACGTGACGGGAGACTGGACGCAGGCCGTGAACAACGTCGGCGGGTACGAATCCATCTTGAGCGCGGCGGTGTACAACGGCTTCCTCTACATGGGGCTCGGCACCGGGGCTGGTGACGCCGACGTCAACCAGTGCACGCCGGCCGACGGAGGCGCGCCGGGGATTTGCGACAATTTCCTCGACTTCACCACGGCCATCAACAACGGCGGGACGTTCACGCGCGTGAACGCGCTCACGAGTTTTGACGGGAGCCTGTTCATCGGACTCCAGGGGACCGCGGCGGGCGACGGCGACATCCAGGAGTACCGCGGGTCGTTCGTGACGACTACGAACGCCGGAGGGACGTTCGAGGCCACCCACGCCTTCGCCGTGCTGAACGGCGTGATCTACGCCGGCCGCGGGACGACGGTTGGGGACGGCCAGGTGTTCTACTTCCGCAAGGACCGCACGGTGTCGCAGTCCCTCACCTTCCAAGCCGGGTCGTCCACCGGGAACCTGTGGTTTTCGCAGGAGTCGTTCAACGTGCAGGGCGAAGGGTCGGTGGCCGAAATCCAGTCCGGCGTGTTCAAGCTGTCGCACGGGCTCATCACCGAGGCCGGCGCGTATGACGTTGCCGAGATGTACCCGGCTGGCGAAACCGGACTCATATCGGGCGATGTCGTGGTGTTCTCGACTTCGACCCCCAATGCCGTCCAGCGGTCTGACACGGCATACGATCCCCACGCCTTCGGCGTCGTGTCGCAGAACCCCGCATTCCTCATCTCGTCCAAGAATACGTCTGATGAAGTACCCGTCGCAATCGCCGGACGCGTCAACGTCAAGTTCAGCAGCGGGAATGGTGCGATCGATGTGGGCGATCCGCTCACAACCGCCACGACGACCGGGTATGCGATGCTCGCAACCGGGCCCGGGCCGATCCTCGGACGCGCCCTCGAGGCGTTTGACCCGGCCACCGCCGGCCAAACCACGACCTCGCTCCTCATGGTGGTCCAGCCCGGCTTCTTCATCCCGTCCGAGCAGGGCAAGCTCTTCACCGAAAACTTCACGGCGCGTGACTACCTCCAGGTGGGCGTGGATGGCGTGGAACGCGTCGGCCCCTCTGCAGTGGCCCAATTCCAGGGTTCGACCAACACATTCCTTCAGGTGAACCTCCAGAACGCCTCCACGGGTACGAACGCGACCGGCGACTTCGTCGTCACGAACGATATCGGCGACGATTCGAGTTACTATATCGACATGGGGATCAACGGTTCGAACTACGACAACCCCGACTATTCGATTAACGGCCCGAACGACGGGTACCTCTACGTCCATGGCGGCGACCTCACGATCGGCACGGCGAGCGCTACGGACCTTATCTTCCACACGGGCGGCACGCTCGCGGAGAACGAGCGCATGCGCATCACGACCGATGGCCTCGTGGGGATTGGGAAGTCGAATCCGACCACGCTCCTCGACGTGAACGGGACCGTCTCGTCCACGGCCATGCTCGTGAACGGCGTGGCCGTCTGCCTCGCGAACGGCACGAACTGTCCCTCGTCGTCCGCGGAATCCGACACCCTCGCTTCGGTCACGAACCGCGGCAACACGGCCACCTCGAGCGTCATCTTCTACGGCGGCCTCACCACGTCCAATCTTACGGCCACGGGAACGTCCGCTCTGTCGTCGCTCGTCGTCTCCGGCCTCACGACCCTCCAGAACGCCACGTTCACGAACGCCACAGGATCCAACATCTTCGTCTCGAACGGCGTCTTCACGAATCTCCAGGCCACGAACTTCAACGTCACCTCCTTCAACCCCACGAACATCACCTGGACGAACGCCACGGGGACGAACGTCACGACCACGAACCTCGCGGTGAACGCCATCACGAACGTTTCCTCGATTAGCGGGCTGGCCACCACCACCATCATGGCGGCGGATGGCGACCTCTTCCTGAAAGACAAGAACCTCACGAATGCCGTCCCCTTGTCCGAGACGGGCGAGACGGCGCTCGACCCGAGCTTCACGGCCCAGAGCATCATCGGCGCTTTGAATGAGCTCAAGCGCAATCCGGTGATCACGCTCTCATGGTCGGATAATGGGACGCACGTTACCGACGAGCCCATGAAGATCCACAACGGCACGCAGGCGAGCGGGTACGTGATGCCATTCGGCGGCACGCTCCGGCGGATCACGGCTGGCGCGAGCGCGGGTCCCTCGGACACCACGGCCGGGGAGAACTTCGTCATCCAGCACACCACGGCCACGACCATGGACACGCCGTGTTCTGCGAACCTGGCCGACACCGCCACGAGTTCCTGGTCCGTCTGTTCCTACAACTTCAGCGCAAGCTCCTCGCTCACGGCCGTGAGCCGGTTCGAAGGAGCACTGCCCACGAGCGCCTCGGATGCGGTCGTCACGCTCTTCCTGGAACTCGATAACGCCGGTGTCGACATCGCCGAGTACTACCCGACCGACGACCAGACGATCGGTTGGGGCGACGTGGTCGGCATCGACCCGGACCACGACGAACACGTGGTGAAGTCTCCAGGCCCCGTGAATGCGATCGGCATCATCTCCGTGAATCCGGGCAAGGTCCTCGGGAAGCCGTCGCTCGATGGCCGGCTCGTGGCGCTGAAGGGCCGTGTTCCGGTCCGAATCGCGCCGGATTCCGAGCCCGTCCGCCGCGGCGACTGGCTGCGTGCGTCAAAGACCACACCGGGAACGGCTGAACGCGCCACCTCCGCCGGTTACACCATCGGTCGCGCGCTCTCAAACTGGGATCCGCTCACGGAGGGCGAGGAACCGAGCCCGCAGGACCCGTTCCGCATGATCGTGATGGCTTTCACGGAGAATATGTACTACATGGGCCCCGAGCCGGTGGCCACGTCTACGGAGAGCGGGCTTGAGGTGCCGCCGGTGCTCAACGAAGCCGACAAGGAACAGGCGCTGTCGCGTCGCGATCCCGCCGCGCGCATCACCGTTGCGACCGTGAACGGAGCCGTGCGTCGCGGGGATTTCCTCATGATGAATGAGGACGGGAGTTACGCAATTCACGCTGACCGCGGCCAGGTGGTGGGCATCGCGGCCGAAGACTGGGTTGGCCCGGGCAAGCGCAAGATCGGCTACGCGCCGTACTTCGTGTACATCCCGTCAGACGCCGAAGGCGCCGAAGCAGTCCGTGCGATCGTCGCGTCGAGCACGGAGTTCGAAGCGCCGCTCGACGTTACGACGGCGAGCACGACGGACGAGGTCACGGTCGCCTCGAGCACCGTTGACACGGACGACATTTTCACGGTGAGCGTGACGAACGCCCTCGAGGTGGACCGGCCGATCGTGGTGAAGGACACGGCTGAATTCCAGGGGACGGTCGTGATCCTGAAGCATCTGTACCAGGGCGAGGACTCGGCCGGGTTCGCGAAGCTCCTCGCGGGCGACAAGACCGTCGACGTGAAGTTCCGCGACGCGTACCTCTGGAAGCCCGTCGTGACCGTGACGCCGCAGAACGAAGTGCCCGGCCGGTACTGGGTGGAGAACGCGACCGAGCGCGGGTTCACGATCCGCATGTCCGAGTCTGCCCCGGATCACGAAATCACCTTCGCCTGGGCCGTGACGGCCGTGAAGGAGCCGATGCTCTACGTCTCTGACGGCACCTGGGGGAAGGCGTTCGTCGAAGACCAGTGGCGCGGGGAGGCTCCATCTGTTGACGAGCCTCCGTCAGACGAGTTGCCGCCGGCAGAGCCGACTCCGTCCGATGAGCCGCCCGCACCTGATCCCACCCCAGAACCTACGGACCCGACCGCGTCACCAGAGACGGTTCTGCCCGTGAACACTGAAGATCCGACACCGCCGGAAACGCTTGGCGATCCAGCTGCGATTGCGAGCGAGCCCATTCCGCCCATGTAAAAAATCCGGTGCATATTGCGGGCCGTAAGCAGGACAGGTTCCCTTCCATCCTCCTTCCTCCTTACGACTCGCAACATGCATCGGATGCCGTCAGTATGCTATGATAGCACGACGCTCTTCTATGATACGAAAACCACCCTTAAAAAAGTCTGTCGCCGCGCCTGCGAGTACGCAGCGATTCTTCGGCCAGCCGGTCGTGATCCTCGCGGTGGTCGCCGCCATGGCCGTCGCCGCCGTCTATTTGTGGATCACGCAACCGAAGCCGCCATCGGCGCCTCCAACGGCGGAGACGTCTCCGGAGGTCAAGCGTCAGGTGGACGATATCGTCGCCCGCGTCGCAGAGCTGATCACCGTCAACCCGAATGAGAAGCCGTACGTTGCGATGGTGAGCGACATCGAGGCCGTCCGTCAGGCGAACCCCGTCTTCTACCGCGACGCCGAGGAGGGAGACAAGGTGCTCATCTGGAGCGACAAGGCGGTGATCTACTCGCCCTCGAAAGACAAGCTCGTCGCGGTCGTGACCGCTCAAGCCTCCGGGATTCCGACGGCGCCGCAGTCTGCAACCAGTACGATGGCCGCCGAAGACGCGACGATTGAAATCAGGAACGGGTCTGGCGTCGCGGGCGCGGCGGGACGTCTGCGGACGACGCTCACGGACGCCGGCCTCACGGTCTCGAAGATCGGAGACGCGCGAACGCGGCCGGAGCAGACGCTGGTGATTGATCTCTCGAGCGGGAAGGCGCCGGTGACGGTCCAGAAGACGCTCGAACTCACGGGCGGTGCTGCCGGGACCGTCCCGGACGGAGAGCCCGGGTCGTCCGCAGGCATTCTCGTCATCATTGGGACGGGAGCAACGCAGTAAACGCCTATGAAGGATTGGTTGCGGCAGCTGCTGGTTTCGAGCGTTGGTCTCTTCATTGCGCTCACGCTCGCGCTCGGCGTGTACGAATTGGCAATCAAACCACAGGCCTCTCGAGGCCCGTCCGGACGACAGGGGATCTACGGCGCGTTTCTCACAAACGGTCAGGTGTATTTCGGGAATATCGAACGGGAAAACGGAGATCGCCTGGTGCTCGTGAACGTATTCTATCCCAAGGCGCGGAGGGACGCCGTGGCAGATCCGAGCCAGCAGGACGACCTGCAGCTGATCAAGCTCGGCAACGAATTGTACGCGCCGGAAGACCGGATTGAGATCAGTACGCGGCAGCTTCTTTACCTCGCGAAATTGAAAGAAGACGGAAAAGTTGGCAAGGCAATTCGGGAGTACAAGCAATAGGATATCCACAGGGCATCGACATCATGGTTCGTCGCTCAATGGAGCGACGATTTTGGATCAATGGCCAACCACGGTATGCTTGGTGTACGGTTCTGACGGCCCTAAAAAACCGTCGGAACCAAAAAAACACATATGAAATAGCAACACTGCCGCGACGTTCGGTCGCGCGTTTCTGGGACGAGTTCCGTCCCACAGCTAGGAGCGTCACTGCTCCTCGAACGACATCTGGACCAGGGTTGGTCACAGATGTCGTTTTTTTTCTATATCTGTTACGCTCACGGTTATGAAATTGATCACGGACTTCCACCTTCATTCCAAATACTCCCGCGCGTGTTCGAAAGACCTGACCTTGCCGAACATCGCGAAGGCCTGCGAGCGGAAAGGGATCCAACTCGTCGGGACGTCAGACTTCACGCACCCGGCCTGGCGGAAGCACATCGGAGACGTCTTGGACGATGCGGGTGACGGGACGTTTCGATGTGCGGACGGATCGAGTCCGACGACGTTCATCCTCGCGACGGAACTGTCTTCGATCTACAAGCGACACGGGAAGACGCGACGCGTCCACAACCTCGTCCTCCTGCCCGACCTCGCATCCGTTGACCGTCTCATCGCCTCGCTCGAAAGTCGCGGCGCGAATCTGAAAAGCGACGGGAGGCCGATCCTCGGCATTGATTCGGAAGAACTCTATAAACTCGTCGTAGACGCGTCGCCGGACGGACTCCTCATCCCCGCGCACGCGTGGACGCCGTGGTTTTCCGTGTTCGGATCGCAGTCAGGGTTCGACTCGCTCGAAGAATGTTTCGGAGAGATGGTGAAGCACGTCTGCGCCATCGAGACCGGGCTCTCATCCGACCCGGCCATGAACCGTCGTTTGTCCGCTCTGGACGACGTGCTCCTCGTGTCGAATTCCGACGCGCACTCGCTCGATAAACTGGGGCGCGAAGCGAATGTGTTCGAAATGGAACGGCCGTCGTATCACGAATTGCGGCGCATCTTCGTCGAACGCGACACGACAAAATTCCTCGAGACGATCGAATTTTTTCCCGAGGAAGGGAAGTACCACGCGGACGGACACCGCGCGTGTCAGTACTGGTGCATGCCTGCGGAGACGAAGCGGCGCAATGGAGTCTGTCCGAAGTGCGGCAAACCGCTCACGGTCGGCGTCCTGTCCCGCGTGGACGATCTCGCGGACCGGCCGTCGGACGGCCAGGGCGCGACCTCTCGCGCGTCCATTCCCTTCCGTTCCATCGTCCCGCTCGCGGAGCTCATCGGGTCCGTTCTTGACGTCGGCGCCTCGTCCAAGAGAGTCGCGAAACTCATCGATGCCTTTACGGCCGCCAGCAAGACGGAATTCGGCGTGTTGCTCGATGAGCCCGAGTCTGAACTCGCGCGTCTCGCGCCGCCGGAGATCGTGTCGGCCATCTTCGCCATGCGCCGCGGCGAGGTGGATGTCCGTCCGGGGTACGACGGGGAGTACGGGGTCGTAAAGATGAAAGGCGTTTCACGCCACGAGCAGGGTCGGATCGTATAAAACAAACACCACGGTCGCGGAGGCGATCGTGGTGCGTTCGGAGAAGCCTATTGCTTCTTCTTTTTCTTTGCGGCCTTCTTCTTGCCCTTCTTTGCGGCCTTCTTGCGCTTTGCCATAATGAGAGCATTACGTCCGCCTGATGTGACGGATCACGAATCGCGTGGCGTGCACGGCGATTACCGTACCAGTGTATCACAAAAAATGGAAAATGAAAGCCCTTTCAAGAAAAAATTGCTGCATTGTGGATAACTTTACGCTCAACGCGCCGGAAGAAAAATATTTTTGTTGCGTCGGTACCACGCGAGCAGCTTCGTGATGCGCCGATCCATTCGTAATTGGTAACCCTAATCTCGGAAGTCTAACGTCGCGAGGAAGCGTTCGATGCCGTTGCCATAGCCGAGCGTTCCCGGGTCTTTGATCCAGAGGAGGTGCGTGCTGGACGCGGCCTCGCGGATGCGGAGCACGGCCATCCGGTCGCCGTTCCCGAGCGATCCTTGGACGCCCAGGAGGAGACGGCCTTCGACGAGGTAGGCGAGCGGGGTCGTAGTCGCGAGCGCACTCGTGAGCTCGCGTTCCCGTCCATAGTCATACGCGCCGACCGAGAGCCAGCGCGCGTCGGTCCACGCGCTCGTGGTGGTGGTCTTTACGGCCGTGAGCGCTGCGGCGTCGTTCGATTCCACGGACGTCTTCGGGGGGAGTGACAACCCGAGGCCCTGTCCGAGCGAGATCACGGGCTGCCAGCCGCGCAGATCGCGTGTGGACGGCTTCGCAAGCTGTTTCGCCGTGGCCAGGAGCGCGCGTTCTTCCTGTAGGTCCTTCAACACCAGCTGCGCTTTCGTTACCTCCTGGTTCGCTGCGGCGACTTTCCGGTTCGCGTCGTTCGCAATTGTTGCCTTCTCCTCCTCCGCGCGTTTGATGGCGATCTTCGCCTGCGCGGCTTCGTCCGCGAGCCGGATGCGGTCATCGTTCGCGAGTTTCAAGAAGACCCCCATCCCGATCGCGGTCGCGAGCGCGCCAAGGAGGACGGCGAGGATGACGGGTGTCGCACGGCGCATACGGATCTCCAGTATAGTGTCGCGTCAGCCGCGAAGGAAGGCGTCGAGCTGCTGCTTCGCCTCCGGGTCGTACGCAAGTCTCAAAACGGCCAGCATGACCTCGGGCTGCCGGAGTTCGTGGTGGAGTGACATGCGGACCGCGTCGTCCCAGGACGTCTTCAAGATCTCGATCCGTTCGCCAGGGTCGAGATGACGTTCCTTTATGTGATCCATCAGGTCCGCCGCGACGAAGACGGACTGATCGAATCGCTGGGAGCCGTGGTGCTCCGTCAGCCGGAAGCGCCAGATGCGCCCGATCGTGAGCCCGGTTTCTTCCAGGAACTCACGACGCGCGGCGTCTTCGTGCGACTCCGTGCCGTCCACGCGGCCGCCGGGGAAGTCGAGGAACGGCGTGTCGCGCCCGGACTGTTCCTGGCGCGTGAGAATGATGGTCTTCGGATCCAGAAAACTTATCGTCGCGACCGTATCCTGCCGCGTGAGGCATTCGAACGTATCGTGCGTCCCGTCGAACATCTCCTGGTCCCACTGCCAGGTATCGAAGAGCACGCCCTTGAACATGCGTTTCGCGTTTGTCGGAAGGGGGATGGGCATGGCGATGGACGCGGGAAGTATGAGACGCCGACAGGAGAACGTAAAGGTGGAGGGCTTGACAAACGCGCAGGATTTTATTATGGTTCGTTCCCGTTCCTTCCAGGCGGTTCGATGATCCCAAAGGAGAAACATGATCATGGAACGTATCCCGTCATTGGTCGTTGGTGTGTTTTGTACCGATTCGATGCGTCGCGTCTGTCTGGTACAGACAGCGAAGGTCCCGCTCGCGCTGACCATCCCAGGTGGGCACGTTCGGTATGGAGAAACCATCGTCGCCTGCGCTGTGCGGGAGATGCGGGAAGAGTCGGGAACGGCGCTGCAGAATCCCGCGGTCCGATCCTGGGGGGAAATCATCCTGCCAGGGAGGCATGAGGTGTACTTCAATCTTCTTGGTACGACCGAATCCCCATCGATCCTCCCGGAGGACAGTCTGGAAATCCTGGCAGTGTACTGGATACCGGTCTGTGATGCTGTATCAGATGTGCGCATCCCACCCCGCATCCGAGATGAGATCATCACGCTCTTAAGCTCGTAAACATTGAATCCACTCTCGTCAAGGGAAAGAATAAACGCAACTGCGCGGAGCGTGCTCGCTCCGCCTTTTGTATTACCGTCATTCTCTTTTTCTGAACCCATGCTATGCTATTTTCAGTTATGTATGAAACGCTTTGAGAAGGCCCCGATTGGCCACGCACCGGTCGTCGAATCTGTAGAGCGTGCGTTACGTCTCCGAGTAACGGACGTATGCCCATGGCGATGTTCGTTCTGTCATAGCGAGGGCGGCCGCGATACGGCGGATCTTACGTGGGGACCGGAAACGAAACAGGTAATCGAGTCTCTCAGGAAGGCTCTCCCAAGTATGCACGAAGTTCATTTTACAGGCGGCGAACCTACCAAGAATCCTGAACTCGCAACGATCGCCGCAGGTTTGAGCGCACTCGGCCTTGAAGTGAAGACGACGACGAATGGCCAGTTCAACAAAGAGCAGCTGGAACGCCTCATCCATTCAGGTCTGCGCTCGTTTAATTTTTCCGTTCACTCGCTTCGCCCCGAAGTGTTCCGAGAGCAGCAGACGGGGCGGGGAGGCGCGCGTCTCATTGCCCCGGGAACGCTCGTGCGAAAAAAAACTCCGGCAATGGAATGGGCAACCGGGCAGATCACGCGTGAACTGGCTATGATTTTAATGGCGCGCGAATTAGGTGCGGACGTTAAAATCAATAGCGTCATTTCGTCTTCGAGGGACATTCAGAACGCCCGCGAAATTATGAATTGGGCAAGCGAACACCGCATCCCGATACGTCTGTTAAATGATCTCGGGAGCGGGATGGAATCCATTGAGGCCATCCGCGAGTTTATACGACTCGTCGGCGCGGAAGAAGTATTGCGTAAAGTGACCATCGGAGCCTCTGCTTGCAGCACCGTGTATCGTATGCCGGACGGGTATGAATTCGGCTTCAAACAGATCCGGGATTTCAAGCTCGAATCCATGTGTCGCACGTGTCCTCGTGATACGGACGGAACATGCGAGGAGCGATTTTATGGTGTCAGACTGCAGAAAAACGACGTAGGCCAATACCGCATGCGGCTTTGCCTGCAGGAGACCACCCCGGTTACAGAAATGGCGATCGAGGAATTTTTGAAGTCGCCTCAACTTGAAGAAATTCGTTCGTATATGGATTGACAAATATATGGAGCTCGAAATTCGCGCGAATGTCCGCGACCTAAAGAAATTTACAAATAAACTTAACGCCCTTGTTGGTGTGCGTTCCGTCGAACTTGCAGACCGCGAAGTCGACACATACATGAAGCATGGCGCCGATACCGAACGCATCTTGATCATCCGGATCCGACGCAAAGCTCGGGGCGCCATCCTCACCTTCAAGGCCAAGTCTCAAGGCAGAGATATTTCTTGGCACGATATCGACATTCCGCTCGCAGAACCCGACCGATTAGAAGATATTCTTATTGCGAGCGGATATGTGTACGTGGTGCTGATCGACAAACTTCGGGATGCGTTTCGGTATAAGGAGTACGAAATCAACCTCGACCAGATCCGTGAACTCGGAACGTTCGTGGAGATTGCATTTGAAACGCCGGATAGCATTGATTCGACTACGGCGGAAAAGAAAACAATGGAGATGAAGCAGATCTTAAGAAACCTTGGATGCATAGACGCCGATATCATTGAAGTTGGCTATGTGAAACTGATGGAGCGTCATATTGCTGGGGGAAAATGACAGGACGTCGAGGTCCGATCGCATACACGCGGTCGGACCTCGTTTCAATGATATGAAAAAGAAAAGCGCAGGCGAGAGGTGTCGCATGCGCTTTCTAGGGTGGTGGAGACGCTGGGAATCGAACCCAGGTCCAGAAAGGTTCGGAAGGGGTCTCTACGTACGTAGTCGCTGTTTGGTTCCGGTCAGCGACGACTGGTCAGGGCTTACGGTTCCTGCTCCGGCATGGTCTATCGGCCCATGTCATCCTATCGCGACGTTTCTCGTCCAGGGGAACCGCGACACTCCCCGGACCAGCCCAAAGCTTTACGTCTCACGCGCGCCTTCAGGCACACGCGTCGTGGACGTCCCGGTGTGCACCGGGAAAACCTGTACTAAGCCGCAGGTGGTGGCGCCTCTTTTTACGTGGCCGGAGGCTCCACGGTACGCAACCCGATCGTCGCTCTCCCTGTCGAAACCTGTCGTCCCCCTTCATGCGGCGATCTTGTCGTCACGTGGAGGGGGACCATGAATAATCCGTCATCATTGTGACGAAGCTATTCATGGAGTCCGTAAAAAGTGAAAGTGCTACGGGTTGCGCTCGAGGTCGTGGTCGCGGAGGGGGAGCGCCCGCCAGAGCGACCTCTCGTCTGCCGTGAGCGGACGGACGGGACGGTACTCGAGGTAGCGGTCCGTCGCGGTGAACAGGCAGTTCGTCCCGTTCTGCGTGCCGATGCGTTCCATGGGAGCGATCGTGGCGAGCCACTGGCGCGCGCGGATGCGCAGCTTCTTCGGCGCGCGACGCGAACGGATCTGCGTGTCAGCGCGGATTAGGACGCCGTGCTCGTCGAACACGCAATCCCTTGCCAACGTCCTCCACCGGCCGTCGTAGTTGCGCGGCATGAGGTGATCGAACACGAGGTGGCGACCGGCGAACGTCCGCGTGTCGAAGCTCCGCATGAGCAGGCCGCGGATCTCTTCGGCCGTGAGGCTGACGGCCTTCCTGGCGAGCCAGCGGCTGGCCGCCGTCGCCCTGCAGGAGAAATCCCTGTAGATGCCGTCCCGCTCGGGGAGCGGGAGTTCGTCTGCCAGCGACGGATCCACGCTGATCTTGCGCAGGACCGCGCGGACAGTCATGCGTTCCACGCGCGTGGTCTCGCGCCGCTCGAACGCGATGGGTGATGCACGCCCCTCGAGGGCGGACTCGATGATGTTCTTCTTGGACATGGGTACCTCCTTAGTTAGGTAGTACGCATGACGCTTCTCCTCTGTTGTGGCCCGGTGGGCCGTTGGGTTTTCAATGTACGGTACCGGACGTCCATGTATAAGAGTGTGGCTAACCCTTTTCATTTGATGACCGGTACCCTCCCTAAACCGTGACACACTTTTCACGGCTTGGGGAGAGCTCCGACCTGTGGCGTGACAGGTCGGAGCGAAGAAAGAACTACCACTCATCCCGAACGCCGGGGACGAGGTCCGGCGGGAAGCGCTTGGGTTCCATGCGGACCGTGAGCGTGGTGCGGCGCTTGTACCGTTCCCGTTTGGCTTCCGCCTTCCGGACCCAGCGCTCGCGCACCCAGCCCACGCGGCGGACGAGCTCCGAAGCGCCCTTCCGGATCACGGCCTGGACCTCGTACGAGACCACGAACGGTCCGCACGGAGCCGATTCCGGGATCGCGAACTCGGACGAAGGGTTGTGATCCCCGCGACCGAGACGCATGAGGAGCCATTCGGAACCCCACGTGTGATCCGCAGCGATGAGCCACGTCTCGACTCGGTTGACCTCGGGGTTGGCGACCAGGATTACGTCGCCCGCCTCGAGATCTTCCGGCCGTTCCTTGAGCCCTCGGCTCACGGAGTCGGCGTGCGCTCCGTAGACCTCCCGGAGGAAGGTCCGCTGGAGCGACTTCAGGCAGTCCTGGATACGGTTCCAGGAACGAAGCGCGCGATCGCTCGACGTCCAGTTCCGCGTCCACGAGAGCCCGTTGCCCGACGCCGACCATTGGTCGGCTTTTTGGCGCTCGTGCTGCGCCCGTGCATATGACATGTGAACCCTTTCGGTTCAGGGTGGCACCATGCCACCGTTGTCCTCATGTCTGTTTCTTGTCTCCTCGGAACCGGTCAGTTGGTGGCCGATTCGGTTGGAGCCCCGACCTGTACGAATCACAGGTCGGGGTGAGCTGCGGCCCTTGTGCGGGACCGTTTGTACGGCGTTCCTCGCAGGAACGCCGAGATCTGCTTCACGAGTGTGCCCTCGAGGCGCACGCGCTTTGCTGCGCAGTCGCCATCGCACGGGCGGGCGTTTCGCCATTCGTTGCCTGACCACTCGTGCGCGAGCGTGACGTGGGCGAATCCGCCGACGCAGAGCTCGACACGCGGGACGCCGTCCCAACGGGATGTTTCGAACACGACGCCGGCACTCCGTGGTGCAAAGTTCCGTTCGGCGAGAGTGTGAACCGCGGCCGACGGAATCGGGAGTTGGATCGGCGCACAGCTTCCGTCGCAGGAAGCCAGAATCCCATGTGGAAAATGCTTCGAATGCACGAGCCCCGAGAGGGAGTCGTGGATGTCGAGCGTGCGCCCGGCGTGATCGAGGAACGTACATTCCTTGAGCACCATGAGCTTGTACTCGGTGTCGAAGAGCATCTGACGGATCAGATGGACTTTCCCCTCAACGCACAGACGGTCGCGTGCGATGTACGCATTTCGGTTTTCCGTCGACGCGTGGAAGTGTCGGTGATAGATGTTCGCGAGCATCTTTGCTGTTCCTTTCTGAAGATCCAAGCGCAATGAATGAGACGATCTCATTCAGAGGCCCTGCCAGGCACCTCGTCGTGTGACGAAAGGTCTGGCAGAGGCACGAACGCGAGAGGGCGTTCGTGCGAGCCGTCGAGTATGGTCCGTCACTCCGTGGGGAGTGACTTCAGGTACTCGTACATCTCCTCGGCGACGGGGATCCCCTTGATCCACTCCACCACTTGGTAGACGCGGAAGCGGGGAGCCACGTCGTCCGGAGGAGCGAGGACGGTCGGCGGCGGGTGCTTCCAGGCGATGAATTGGATCGCCTGCTTCCCCGCGCGGAGCGCCTGCCGGCACGCGTCCGGATCGTCCGAGAGGACAATGTCCGCCTCGTCCGTGGTCGTCGCGGCGTGGCCGAACGCCTTCACGACGAGCGTGAGGGCTTTCGACACCTCGGGCAGACTGATCGCAACGTGGATCTTCATGTGGTCTCCAATGTGCGAGCCATGAGGGAACGGGAACATCCCGTTGTCAGGCTCTGCCAGGCATCTCGTCATTCGACGAGAGGTCTGGTTGAGCCCCAACGTCGAGATGACGTTGGGGGTTAGCCATCGTGCGGTCACGATGGGTCGTCGGAAATGAGCTCGCCCGACTCGAGGAAGCGGTGGAACATCCGCTCCAGGGTGACGTGGCCTCCGCACTCGCAGAGGAGACGACGGGCGTCTCCCATGCCGGCGGCACGTACGAGCACCTCCTTCTCGAGGAGCCCGCAGTCGCAGCCGACGAACGTCACCTTTGCAGGTGATAGTTGCGCGGCGAGCGCGATCGCACTCTGCGATCCGTTGGCGCCCACGTACACCACGACGTGGTCGAGCTTCGGAAGCTCGGCGCGGAGCTCGTCCCAGAGCGTCCGGACCTGCTCGCGCCTGCGATCGGCGTCGATCTGGCCGTCCTGCCAGGAACCCTCGCCCTTGGTGTTCTGGAGCAGGAGCGCCTTGCGCCCGTTCCGCTCGTGCCAGCCGCTCGGGAACGACGTGGTGCGGCTGATGCAGTTGTACGTGATGATCGCGATGTTTTCCATTTGGTTTTTCCTTTTTTCCGGCGAGCCGTGAGGTGCGGGGAAATCCCGTCATCAGGCTCTGCCAGGCATCTCGTACGAGACGAGAGGTCTGGCAGAGGCGCGAACGAGAGTTCGTTCGCGCGTCGTGTGGTTGCCTTTGACGCAGGGCAACCGTCGCGTTCGTCGTTTTAGGTGCGACGGATGTCACCTCCGGAGGCGCCACCCCCCGGTTCGTCGCGGGACGCGCGCGTCCGGGAGTACCATCGCCAGGAAGGCGATGAATACCGGAGCCAGGTAGGCCGCGGTAGCCCTCCAGGCTGGCGTTCCCATCACGCGGGCGAGGTGGTGCATGGCCTCGAAGGCCGAACCACCATCCGCGAGCATCGCGCACCGCAGGTCCATCGGGTACAGGACCATGCAGACTGCGAACGCGACGGCACCCACCACCCGAATGAGCCAGTATGTCATGGTGTCCTCCTCGGAATGTCCTCGAGCCTTCAGTCATTCGCACCATGCGGACAACGTCGGCTCTCTCCAAGCCGACGAGATACTCGTCGGCTTGGAGAGAGTCCCGACTCGTACGAAACGAGTCGGGGGAGAAGTTATGAACACACATCGAGCAGCTCTCGGATGCGGGCAACGCGTTCCGGGGTTGTGAGATGCTCGTGCACCCACAGGCCATCGGTGAGTTCACCGCCGCCCATGCCGCCCCCGATCGCGTCCTCGTCCGTTGAGTCGTACCAGTAGGCGCTGGTACCCTCGCCCTCATTGCATGCCCACGCGGCACGGTCGAGCTCTGTGAGAAGCGTTTCGACCTGCGCCTGCGGACCGACGAGCTCGCGTGGAACGGTCAGATAGATCTGCCCGCCCCAGTCACCCTCGAGTACCAAGTGTTCTTTCATTTGTGAATTCCTCCACTTGAACGGATGACGTGTGTCATCGGTTCAAGTGGAGCCCCGACAGTTGTCGGGGGAAAAGGTCCTCACCTGACCGTGTAGATGGAGAAGACGAACGTGGCGGATGCGACCTCCTCCGCGGTGTACTCGTGACGGTCGGTCATGCGCGGCAGGCCGCGTACGGACATCACGATGATGCGGTCGCCGGGCGCAAGGACCACCCGGGGCGGCGTCTCGGGGATCGGCACCGTGATGCCGAACCGCGGACCCAAGGTTGCGATCGTCGCCGCGTGCGACGGGTTGCAGCAGGACGTGATGCCCTCTGCGATGAGCTCCCGTGCCTCGTCTGCCGTGATCTGGCGGCGGCTGATCTCGCAGTCGCCGGCGAACATCGTGTCACTCATTGCGAAACCGAAGAACGTGGTCATGTACCCCTCGTTGTTTGAGTTTGGTTTGGATCAAAGCGTACGATTCAATGCACCGTTGCCTTCGCGCCTGGTTTATGCCGACCGACATCGGTCGGGGTCACTCTTTCGTGCCTCGGGGTCTGTGCATTGATGTTCTCGTGGTCTATGGGTGAACAGTATCGAGAACGTTTCGTTCACTCACGCGACTCCGTCTTCGCTTCAGTGCGGGCTCGGAGACGCGGGTGAACGCGGGACGGTCGTACCCGTCTCCGCATGGACTTCACCTGGGTCCGCCGGAACCGTCGAAATCTTCGACGGTTTTGGCGGAACTCCGATCAAGGGATCGGAGTGGGAAGTTGGACCGGCGTTATCGCACGCCGGCCGGAGCGCTTCCTTTTTAGGTGGGAAGATCACCGGGAGTACGACACCCGTGACTTCGGCGAGGACCGCAGGACATGTTGAATGCCTGTCTATGGTCTAAAGACGCGTCAGGCCACGGGGCGACCAGGTCACTTTTATTACGCGCGAGAATGGTTTGAAGCGCGACGGGAGATTCCGTTCCCGTACGTTCGGTTCCTGACCACCGAAAAGAATGTGCGCAGTCTGTTGCTCTGGAGCGCGAACTCCATCGCGACAGGGTTGCACTTGGGCGGCGTTCGCGCTCGCCGCCCGCAGATGGCTGCACACGCCCATCTGCGATGACACGATGCCTTGAAGATCAAAGAATCATGTCGTCACAGACGGGCAATCGATTACACTCCAATTTTATGGTTCATGGTTTGGATGGTTAAGTCGCTAGACCGAGACGCCGACGAGTCAGCGTTTCGGGAAGCGAGGGGATCGAGATGTGATCCCCGCTGTTTTCTTGGACCCTTTCTGTTTCCAAGCGGAGGCCGGAAACGGCAGGACGCTCCCTTCGACTTCGCTCAGGGCAGGCTAGAAGCGGTGACGGCGCGGCCTAAGAGGCTGCGACGGTGTACGCTCATGGCTAACGACTTAGGGTGTTTTGACGGATCCCGATCAGAGGACCCTGCACCCGCGCACTTGGAGCTGATGGCTCACAGCTTTGAGCTCAAGGCTCTAACTGCTGACCGCTCGAAGCGATGTCGTTATCGGAAGGCGATTGATCGAGATCCTCCTTGCGGAGGAATCTTGATTTTTTTCCGCTCCACGCATCCGCCGTTCTCCGAAGAGTTCGACGTTTGCGCTTCACGGCACCATCCGCATGCGCACTTCGACACGCGCCGTCACCACAGTCTTTGGACGAATCTCGCTTCGTCCGTTGCGGTCCCGCTCAACTCTGTCTCTCGACAGAGGAGCGGGGCGGGGTATAGGCGCCCTTAGGCGCACCCGCTACCGGTCTGGGCAGGGACCTTGGTGTCCTGCCACGCGATCGGCGTGCGGTGGTTGGCCGTCTCTACGGCGTCGTTCAGGCCGTCGAACTCGTCGCGCAAGGCTTGCACCTTGGCCACGCGATCGACCTCCTTCAGCGACGTCTCGTAGGTGACCTCGACCGGGCGCGACACCTGGCGCTGGAGCGCGGTGTCCCACTCGTACTCGGAACCCTGACGGACCGTGCCCTCCCGGATCGTGAGACCCTGGAAGAACCCGATGTCGCCCTTGAGCTCCTGGAGTCGGCGGATCGCCTCGGCCAGGGTCATCGCGCGGCCGCCGAACGTCACCTCGGTGGTGGCGTTCGCACGGGCCACGGCGGCCTCGAGAGTCACGAGACGCTCGCGCGCCTCGTCCCGCTGGCGGACCTGGTCCGCGAACGGGAACACGGGCTTCGACTTCACGTCGAAGGAAACCGCGCCCTGGGCGCGCCCGGTGACCTCTGCCAACTGCCCCTTCAGCTTCTTCACCAGCCGAAGGCCCTGCGAAATCGTGAGATTGGACATGTGACGCCTGTACCACGGGAGGAAAGTGCATCGGTCGATCCGATGCGTTGTTCCCGCGTTCCCATCAACACGCTCGGCCTCAAGCCCTCTCCTCCAGAGCTCGATGCGTCGGATGTTGATGGGAACGCGGGCTTTCCAACCCGCGTTCTGTCATGGCTGATTGTAAGGTTCTACCTCCTCACGGCCGATCAGCGACTGACCGGGCGTGAGGAAGTGCCGTTGTGAGACAGCGAGAAACAACCCTCCAGATGATCTGGAGTCGGGGGAGGGGCATGACCCGCCTCCCCTGCGACGTTGTGTTCCTGTGGGCGTCAGGAACTCATGAGGGCTTCGAGCGCCGCCGGGAACGTGGTGTAGACCACGCCGGCGACCACCCAAAGGACCCGATGCCCAATGACGATGCTGGCCAATTGATTCCTTTCTTTGGTGCAGATCGCCACCAAAAGGGAGGTGTGAAAGCAAGTCTGGAAGGGACGAACTCGGTTGGGTTAGTTCCCGATAAAAATTGGGAAAATGATTTGTACCCGTGAGCCGTATTCCATCTTTCACGCGCCCTTTTTGATGGCGGTTCGACAGTTTTTGACTTTCGAACGCTGGACTATATCACAGGCAGAGAATTCTGTCAAGCCTTTGGTGTACATGACAACCACAATTGATTGGATTTTGACTAAATTTCTCTCATTTAAGCCATTAAATATGTAAAGTGTTTTTTACAAATGTCATATGTATGCTTGAATGAAAGGTCAATCTCACAAATGCCATTATTCGGTTATCAGGTCCATGGTTGACATTTCTGGCTGTCTATGATATAACGCCCGGTCCCGCAAACCGTGTTTGTGCGCTTGGGACGACCGTTTTGACCCTCAAAAGTCACGCACGAACACACACAAACAAGGAGGAACGAATGAAGAATCGTTCTTTCGATCTGAAGTCAGAGTCATGCAAATTCGGTACCGGCGTCCACGATCCCAGGGATCGTGTGGACCGTACGTCCAGTGACGACGGTGGCCGAACCGTCCGCGATGCAGGCTTGTTCGCGAGGCCGAACTTGGTCCTCTCGGACAGCTACTGCTCGCATCTCATCAAGGAGATGATCCTCGGCTCCGGCCTTCTCGGCCAGTTCGTGAAGCACGCCCAGTCCGGAACTGGCGGCGGATCCCACTACGCGGAGATGGTCTGATGCAGGGTGGCGACAGCTAACGCCATTTGCAGCCACTCATCTGATCTCACACTTCGCGTTGGATGGGCGTCGCACACGCAGGTCGTGACCCAAGAGGTTGATCGATCTCACCATGCCGTGACGAAACCCCAACCCCACGCGAAGGAGGTCGCCAATGGTGGGTGGTTGATGCGGGTCGGGGGGCCCAAGATATCCCCCCAAAACTACAACCCCGTCCCGGTACATCCGTGGACGGGGTTTCGCTTTTTACCCATCACGTACTTCCCTCCATTCATTTTTTTTCATCCTTCATTGTCGGCAGACATATAAATGCGAGTTCGAAGAGAATGCGCAACGTTTTTGCGATTGCAGCGTGTTCGATCATGATCGTGTGAATCTTCCCCTCAAATGACACGATCACCATTTTATCTTGATAGATGGCCAGGTTCGTCTTAAAGCCGGATTTGTCCGGAGGGAGCACGTATCGCTCCGCGCTCACGGCAGCCGGACCGAGCTTCCCGCCATAGATGCCTTTCACGTGACCCCCCAGACGAACGGTTTCATCACGAAGGGGTTTTAAATCTTGAGAGCTGAGCGTTGCCCGCATCGCATCGAGATCAGTCATCTCTAAAAATTCTTTCGCTTTGCTTAAGTTCATGTCGGCCATAAATGCACGAATGCCTTCTTTCCCTTCGAATACTTTGACGATCGGTCGCTCACCGCCGATCTGGAGTTCGAGTTCAGGCAAGGATCGCTCCAAGTCCTTCACGCGCTCCTGCATGTCCGTTTCATGACGCTTCGCGTACACGAGGAGTTTGTCCGGGTGCTCGGCGGCGAAGAATCGTTTCTTGCCACGCAGGGCACTGCTCATGAGCCCGCGCTCCGTGAGACCTTCGATCGCCACGTACGTGGCCTGCCGTGAGAGTTTCGTCTGGTTTGAGAGGTCAATGACCGTCTGCGGCCCCTTCTCGAGCGCGGCTAGGTACGTCTTGATTTCACTGTCCAGGAGGCCCAGGGAACGCAGGATCGGCGTGATATCTTTCATATTCTTAGTTGCATTCTATCACACTTTTCCCTGCAAAAATGCAAGAGCTTCATCCCTTGTCTTTATGTCTCCTCGGTCGCGCGCTTCTTCTACGAGTTTGATGAGTTCGCCCATGCGGGGTCCGGGTTTGAGACCGAGCTCAAGGAGATCGCGCCCCTGGATGAGCGGTTTCGTGGGCGCTTCATCCAGTTTGTTCGTTTTGATCGCTTTCGTGAAGCGCTCGCCCGGGGCGTAGGGCGCGGTGTCCATGCTCGGGATGGCACGGCCGCGCGAGTCCGCTTCCGAGGCCGCGATGAGCACCTTCCAGCTCATCGGATGGATGCGTTTCAGGAGTCGCCGCACGGCGTTCACGTAGTTCGCGTCGTTCATCTCGCCTTTCTCGTACGCCCGGGCGAACACCGACGGCTTCAGGTGTTCTCGCGCGATCGCGACTGCGGCCGCCACGTCATCCTGCGCGAACGACCACTTCGCGCAGAGCGCCTTCGTCGGTTCTTCGCCTGCCTCTTCGTGCCCGAGCGAGCGTGTGCGTCCGTCAACCAGTGCGGTCGTGGCCGGTTTTCCTAGATCATGACAGAGCGCGCCCAGCATAATCTGGAGCCGTTCGACGTCGGAGAGCCCCCGCTCCGGCTGGCGGATGAGTTTGGCAGCTTCGTCCAGGACCATCATCGTGTGGACCCACGCGTCGCCTTCTGGATGCCACTCCAGTTCCTGCGGACAATCGATGAGCGCGTGGAGCTCCGGCTCGTCGCGTTTCACGATGCCGATCTCGCGCGCGAGCTCGAAACCGGTGGACGGCCGCGGAGCTTTCATGAAAAGCTTTTTGATCTCGTCGGTGATCCGCTCTTTCGGAAGCTCGTCCAAGTCGCCTCGCGCCACCATCTCACGCATGAGTTCGCGGCTCTTCACGTCCGGCGCGAGATCCAGCCGCGCCGCGAACTGGAGCGCTCGGTACACGCGCAGGGGGTCGTCCTGGAATCGTTCGACGTCAGTCACGCGCAAGGTTCCGCGGCGCAAATCGTCCACCCCGCCGAACGGGTCGTAGATTTCTCCCGTGAGCGGGTCGGCGGCGAGCGAGTTCATGGTGAAGTCGCGGCGCCGAGCGGCGTCCTCGATCGTCATGGTCGGGTCTCCGTACACCTCGAATCCCTTGTGCCCGCGTCCGGTCTTAGATTCCCGTCGCGGGATGGAGACGTCGAAATCCAGACCCTCGCCCAGGTTGATCTTGAACACGCCGAACGCGCGGCCAACGGTATTCACCCGTTCGGGAAAAAGTTGGTCTAAGAGCTGCTCGAGCCGCTTCGGCGATACGCCGTAGATCTCAAGGTCCGCATCTTTCGGTTTGAGCCCGAGCACGGCGTCGCGCACGAACCCGCCCACGAGGAGCGCGCGCGGTTCCGTATC
>MGEH01000018.1 GCA_001791275.1 Candidatus Uhrbacteria bacterium RIFCSPHIGHO2_12_FULL_60_25
TCCTATCTCATACCATTCACGTTCGACGATCTGACCACATCCGCTCAGCGTCATGTGTCCGCCCCGGACATCTCCGAGCAGACATTCCATCCCTTTCGTACATATCGTGACGCCATACGTCCCCGGGGCGGAGTAGTCCACGCCGGGCAGACGGATGGATCGCCTCCCGTTGAAATCCCACGCAAATGGATTTTTTGGCATCTATCCATTAAGTCTATTGAGCCTTTATTTATCATCCTGTACCCTCTGTGCATTATGCCGCTCACCCGCGAAGACGTTGCCGCGCTGGCGCACCTGGCGCGCATCGGCTTGTCCGACGATGAAATTGCGCGCGCCGAGAAGGAATTGGAAAACGTCTTGAAGTACGTGGATCGTCTTCAGAAAGTTGATACGTCCGGCGTCGAAGAAGCCGCTCCTCCGGCCGTTGCGGCCGCGTCGTTCCGTGAAGACGCGGTCATCGCGTGCGACGAGGTGGGGCGTCAGACGATCCTGTCGAATTTTCCCGCGCGTCAGATCGATTTGTTAAAAGCTCCAGCTGTTTTTGACGCACCAAAGAAATGAAGGCCTTGAATGAATTAAGTATTGCAGAAGCGCGTGAGCGCCTTGACCAAGGTGCGGTGTCTTCCGTGGCGCTCACGGAAGCATGTCTCGGCCAGATCCAGTCGCTCGACGGTGCGCTGCACGCGTTCCTCGAGGTCTGGCCGGACGAGGCCTTGCAAGAGGCCAAGCGGTCGGACGAACGGCGCAGTCGCGGACTCCGTCTTGGCGAATTCGACGGCATCCCGCTCGCGGTGAAGGACAACATGCTGGTCCAGGGCCGTCACTGCTCGGCAGGGTCAAAAATTCTTGAAAACTACGTCGCCACGAATGACGCGACGGTGGTCGCGAAGCTCAAAACACAGGGCGCCGTCTTCCTCGGCCGGACGAACATGGACGAGTTCGCCATGGGGTCGTCTACCGAGAACTCGGCCTATGGACCCACAAAACACCCGCGTGACCCGGCGCGGGTCCCGGGCGGTTCTTCCGGCGGGAGCGCGGTCGCCGTGGCGGCGAACATGTGCCTGGGCGCGCTCGGGTCAGACACCGGCGGGTCCATCCGGCAGCCGGCGTCGCTCTGCGGCATCGTCGGTTTGAAGCCAACGTACGGGCGCGTCTCACGCTCCGGTCTCATTGCTATGGCATCGTCGTTCGATCAGATCGGGCCTCTCGCGAAGAGCGTCGAAGACGCGGCGCGTCTTTTTGAAGCAATACAGGGAGCGGATGTATTAGACCAGACGACGGCGAATGTGGAGGCGTTTCAGGCGTCAGGTGCAGTCGTTAGGCGTCAGGGGTTGGAAGGAGTACGCGTTGGGATGCCGAGGCAGGCGTGGGGAAAGGGGATGACGGACGAGGTACGGACGCGCGTTCGTGCCGCCGTCGACGTGTTGACGTCGCTCGGTGCCGAGGTCGTGGACGTTGATCTCCCATATGCGGACGAAGCGCTTGCCGTGTACTACGTGCTCATGCCCTGCGAAGTCTCCGCGAACCTGGCGCGCTTTGACGGGATGCGATATGGAGTTCGCGCGCAGGCGTCCACGCTGCTTGAGACGTACTTGCAGTCGCGCGCGTCCGGTCTCGGCCGCGAAGTCCGTCGGCGCATCCTGCTCGGCACGTACGCCCTGTCGCGCGGGTACTATGACGCGTACTACCGTCAGGCAAAGAGAGTCCAAACGTTGATCCAGAATGCGTATGCGTCGGCGTTCGAGCACGTGGACGTGCTCGTGAGCCCCACGTCGCCATCAACGGCCTTCAAACTCGGCGAGAAGACGAGCGATCCGCTCGCCATGTATCTCGAGGACCTCTTTACGGTCGGCGCGAACGTTGCAGGATTGCCGGCCGTGTCCGTTCCGTGCGGAGATGCGTCCGGCCTCCCTGTCGGACTCCACCTCACAGGCCGGATGTTCGATGAAGCGACGCTCCTCGGAGTCGCGCGCGCGTACGAAGGCGCACGCGGGTAGACACATCCCATGGAAGAGACTATTTTCAATCTCGAACCCGCCACGCGCGCGGCAACATCGTTGCCGCCCGTCGCCATTGCCGTGATCGCGGTCCTCATCCTCCTCATCCTGGCCGCGATGGTGATCGTGCTGCGCCGCTACCTTACGCAGCCGGAAATGCACGGGATGAGCCGTGAGGAGATCCGCGCGCGCTGGGAGGAGATCGAGAAAATCGGCGCGTCGAGCGTGATGGGCGGGAAGATGGCCATTGTCGAAGCCGACAAGCTCCTCGATAGCTCGCTCAAATCCATGACCATCCCGGGAGAGACGCTGGGCGAACGTTTGAAATTCGCAAGCTACAAGTATCCGGAACTGCGCAAGGTCTGGTTCGCGCACAAACTGCGGAATCAGCTTGTTCACGAAGCGTCGTTCGAGATCAGCGTCTCACAGGCAAAAGCGGCGCTGCATGAGTACAAAAAGGCATTAAGGGTCATCCACGTGCTGTAATGATCCCCTGGATTGAAAGCCACACGTACGCAATCGGCCCCGTCGTCCTTCAGACGTGGGGGACCTTTGTCGCTGCCGGATTCCTCGTCGCGACGTACGTCGCAGCGCGTCGTGCAACGTCTCGTGGTCTGGATCCGAAGCACGTGTGGGATGTGGCGTTCTGGATTTTTATCGCGGCCTTTGTCGGGTCTCGCGTGTTTCACGTCTTGTTCTACGATCCCGCGTACTACGCGCAGCACCCGTTGGACGCCATTGATCCGCGAAAGCCGGGGTACGCCATCATGGGCGGGTTTCTGGCCGCCGCAGCGGTCTTTACATTCTACGTCAGACGCAAGGGCCTCGACTGGATGCAGTACGCAGATACGCTCATATGGGGCGTGCCGTGGGGGTGTGGCATTGGACGCATCGGGTGCTTCCTCATTCATGACCATCCGGGAACGCTTACGTCCTTCGCGCTCGGCGTGAAGTATCCAGACGGACAGACGCGCCATGACCTCGGTCTCTACCTGTCCATCTTCGGGTTCCTCGTCGGCATCGCGTTTCTCCTGCTCGATCGTAAAAAACGTCAGATCGGTTTCTTTTTTGGCGCGTTCCTCGTCATCGACGGCGTCGGCCGCTTTCTATTGGATTTTCTTCGCATCGTTGATCGGCGCGTGTTCGGCCTCACGCCGACGCAGTGGGTTCTCCTTGGGACAGTCGCGATTGGTGTCTGGGTCCTCCGAGCCAGACGCGTCCTTCAGTCACCGTGATGCTATACTAGGTTCATGTACGACGCGGTCATTGTCGGTGGGGGGCCGGCGGGTTTGGCTGCGGCCGTGTACCTCGCACGACATAAATTGAACTTCATCATGCTCACCGGTGACATCGGTGGGCAGACGCTTTGGTCAAGCGACGTGGAGAATTATCTCGGCTTTCATCTGATTGATGGCGTGAAGCTGGTCGGTGAGTTCAAGAAACATCTGGAGGATTACAAAGATGCGTTTGAATTGCATGAAGGGGAACCGGTCACGAATGTCGAACGCGCCGATAGAGGTTTTCGCGTCACGACCGAGAAAGGGTCGTATGACACAAAAACAGTCTTGATCGCAACGGGCGAGACGCACCGCCGGCTGAACGTCCCGGGCGAGAAGGAGCTGTATGGACACGGTGTCACGTATTGCGCAACGTGCGATGCGCCGCTCTTCAGCGGAAAGGATGTCGCGGTTATCGGTGGCGGGAATAGCGCCATGGACGCCGCGTTGTTCCTCGAAAAATACGCCTCGCACGTCACGCTCATGACCGTGAACAAGGAACTTGCGGGCGACGCGGTCATGAAGAAAAAATGTGAGACGAGCGCGAAGATTTCCGTCATTCCGAAT
Source organism: Candidatus Uhrbacteria bacterium RIFCSPHIGHO2_12_FULL_60_25 (assembly GCA_001791275.1). Lineage (GTDB taxonomy): Bacteria > Patescibacteriota > Patescibacteriia > 2-12-FULL-60-25 > 2-12-FULL-60-25 > 2-12-FULL-60-25. The sequence goes on from MGEH01000018.1 coordinate 3,842, forward strand.
GCGACCGTCACCGCCATCAAGGGTACGGATCAGAACAAGGTCACGGGAGTGGAATATCGTCTCGCCGAAGGAACAGCGCAGGTGAAAGAGACGGAAGGAGTCTTCATCGAGATCGGTCTTGTTCCCGTTTCCGGCTTCATCAGGATCGTCGAAAAAAATAAGTGGGGTGAGATCGTCGTGGACAAGAAGAATGCCACGAACGTCCCAGGGATCTGGGCGGCGGGAGACGTGACGGACGTAACGGAAAAACAGATCGCCGTTGCCGTCGGGGAGGGGAGCAAGGCGTCGCTTGAGATCATTAAATGGCTTCAGTCGCAGGCGGCATGACACGCCGCTGGCATGTGTGTTAGTGTGCCTGAACTATGCAAGGCCAATCCGACCCCCGCACCCCGTTTGTCATCGGCATCATCCTCCTCGGCGTCGTCCTCCTGGGCGGCATCGTGTGGGCTGTCGCCTACGCGCCGTCCGACTCATCGGACCGTGGGCGCACGGACGTGAATGTGTCATTCAACGATGAGAACGATCCCACGCTCGGACCGTCAGACGCCCCCGTCGTGTTACGCATCTTCGGCGATTACCAGTGCCCGGCGTGTAAGGCCGCCGAACCGGGCGTCACGTACGTGAGGCGTACCTACGCAGACCGTCTCAAGATCGTGTGGAACGACTTTCCGCTGCAGTCTCTCCATCGGAACGCGCGGAATGCTGCGAATGCGGCTCGGTGTGCCGAGGAACAGGGGAAGTTCTGGGACATGCACGACGCGCTGTATGATTTTCAGTCCGACTGGTCTGAAAAATCCAATCCGCGAGATGACTTCCACGCGCTCGCCAGCCGCGTCCAACTCAACGTCGACGCGTTCGATTCGTGCTACGACGATAAAAAGTATGACGCGAAGGTCTACGCGGACGTCCAAGAGGGGAATGCGAACAGCGTTGATTCAACACCGACGTTTTTCATCAACAAACGGAAAATCACCGGTATCCTGACACCTGCGGAATGGGATAAGGAACTCCAGGCGGTTCTCGGTCCGCCATTGACGCCCGCAGCAACCTCCACAAAGTAAAAAAAAAGAAAAGAGGCGCCACACGGAGTCCGTGGGGCGCCTCATGCGTTGAGCTTGCGAATTTCCTCGTAGAGTTCGTTCCAACCGGTGACCCGGTGAGCGAAACCGTCAAGGTCCACGTGTTCGTTGTTGTGTTCCGCGAAGAGGAAGCGCTTCTTCACCGCGTGGCGGAGGAGGCGCAGCTTTTCGGGGTCGTTGTCCACGAAAACGTCGAGTCCGCGCTGCTGGGCAGCTTCGGATTTGTCGATCTCGCACATGCCAATCCCGATGACTTCAACCTGCTTCAGTCCGATGCGATTGCACCAACTGCGCGCAATTTTCACGTGTCGGCGGCTGCTTGAGCTGATCACGACGACTTCATGGCCGTCAGCCAGAAGCCGTTTGATCTTGCTCACGGCGCCCTGGACGGGCGTCATGACCTGGCGCGCGATGTGCGGCCGCCAGTAGACGTCGATTTTCAGATCACGGTACTGCCTGATCGTGAGACGGTTGCCGCCCCGTCCGACCGCCATGTTCCGGAGGAACATGCTGCGGGTGAGGCGCTTGCCGTAGTGGGGCGCTCGTTCTGCTTTCATCCTGGCGCTGTCCACAACAACGCCATGGAAATCGAGTCCGATTTTCACGCGTTGCCTCCTTGTGAACCGCTACAGGGTGTGTACGCACGATAGCCCTCGGGTTGAGCGTTGAAAGGTACGGAAGCCGGACGCTCCCTGATGCGGGATATGTATCACGGGCCGTCAGATGCGTCCAGACACATGTCCAGACACATCCTTGATGCAAGCGCATCAATCGGCTACCATTCTCGCGCTTCGACGAACCCCGCACTTCGCGAATGGCGGGGGAGCACGGAGAGGTCGCATAGCGGTCTAGTGCACTTGCTTGGAAAGCAAGCGTACCGAAAGGTACCGAGGGTTCGAATCCCTCCCTCTCCGCCATCATGAAAAAACCGGCACATGCCGGTTTTTTCATGTCTGCGCTCTGACTTAGCTCTTCGCACCTTCCTGTTCCACGATCTGCTTGAACGTGGCGAGCGGAACCGCGCCTTCCACGATCTTGCCGTTCACGAACGTGCCTGGCGTACCGGTGACACCTGCTGCACCGCCTTCCTGCGTCTGTGTGGCGATTTTGGCGGCGGTTTCGCCTTTGTCCAGACAGTTGTTGAACTTGGTAGTGTCGAGCCCGAGCTCTTTGGCCGTGTCCTTCCACTTTTGGACGGACATGGCGCCGGCCTGGTTCGCCTCAAAGATCTTGTCATGCATCTCCCAGAACTTGCCCTGGTTCCCGGCGCACTCGGACGCTTCGGCGGCTTTCTGCGCTTCCGGATGGAATGAGAGCGGGAAGTGGCGATACACGAGCCGGACGTCGTTCTTGTAATCCTGCAGGAGCTGGTTCACCGTCGCGACGTGACGCAAGCAGAACGGACACTCGAAGTCCGAGTACTCGATCAGCGTGACTTTGGCGTTTTTGTTGCCTCGGATGTAGTCCGTCTTGTCGTCCACCTCTTTGACGGGTGCGGATGGGGGAGCGGGCGCGTCTGCCTGTGCGCTCGGTGTGGGGCTCGGGATGGCTGCCGCAATCGTTCCACCGTTTCCGGCAAGTGCACCGAGAGACTGGCCTTTCAGCATCATGGAGACGAGGACGATAAGCGCGAGGACGGAGACGGAACCTACGCCGGTCGTAAGACCGAGCAGGAACATGGTTTTCGGGCTGCCGGAGAGACCGCCAACGGGCTGTTCATCGTTTGAGAGGATACTCATAAGAGATGTTATAGAGAGTGAATCAAGAGTGTCCCGGTTCACGGTCAGGTGCCCGGATTCTGTTGGATGAGGGGAAACGTTGGGGGTGACCGACATCCGTCGTACGTTTTGCATCGTGCGTCGTGACATCCGGACGACGGACGACGAATTTCGACGTCGGGATGAGGCCGGTTTGTGTGTGCGGCGAAAGCGTGACTTTCGGTTCTGCATGGACGCACCCGCGCGCAGAACGCAGCTTCTCGGCCACGCTCATGTTCAGGATCTTGTATGGTCCTGCGTCACGTACGGTCCCGGCAAGGACCGGAGACACCGATCCCAGCGTGAGGACGGTCGTAAGAAGCGGTACAAGCAATCGCTTCGACATGGGGGACAGTGTGCACTGTCCGGTCGTTCATCGCAAGAGCGTCGACACGCGCGCGGACTCCGTCTATACTACCCCCTACGACCCGGTCTGACGGGCGTCTTCATATATGCAAGACAAGATCGTCATCAAGGGCGCGCGCGAGCATAACCTCAAGAATATTTCGCTTGAGCTGCCGCGCAACAAGATGATCGTATTTACCGGCCTGTCCGGCTCCGGCAAGTCGAGTTTGGCGTTCGATACGATTTTCGCCGAAGGACAGCGGCGCTACGTCGAGTCGTTAAGTGCGTACGCCCGTCAATTTTTAGGCCAGATGGACAAGCCGGACGTGGATGAGATCGAAGGCCTGTCACCGGCTATCTCCATCGATCAGAAGGCGCACAGCGCGAACCCGCGTTCCACGGTCGCCACGATCACGGAGATCTACGACTACATGCGCGTGCTCTACGCGCGCGTGGGCAAGCCGCACTGTCCGGTCTGCGGCAAGCCTATCCGCCGTCTCACGTCCGAGCAGATCGTGGACGCGATTTTGAAACGCACGGTCGAGATCCACACGAATCCGCAGGAGATCAAGAAGCGGAAAGGGGACTTCACGAACGAGATCGTCGTGCTCGCCCCGGCGGTCCGCGGGCGGAAAGGGGAGTACATGCAGCTCCTCCAGGATTTCTATCACGACGGATTCCTCGAAGCGCGCGTGGATGGGACCGTCGTCTCGCTCCGGAGCCGCGTCCCGCTCCGTAAGTTTCAGCAGCACACGATCGAGCTCATTGTGGACCGCGTGCCGCTCGGCTGGCCGGTCGAACAGAACAAACAGCTCCGGTCGCGTCTCGCCGAAGCGGTCGAGATGGCGCTCGAGCGCGGCAATGACACGGTGAACGCCGTCTTGGACGACGAATCGGAGATGCTCATGAGCTCGCGTTTCTCCTGCCCGGACGACGGGTTCGCGTTCCCGGAGATCGAGCCCCGTCTCTTTTCATTCAACTCGCCGTACGGCGCCTGTCCAACCTGTAACGGTCTCGGAACGAAAGAACTGTTTTCCGAAGAGGTCTGCCCGGCCTGCAACGGCGCACGCCTGCGCACCGAGTCCATGCACGTGCTGGTCAACGGGAAGAACATCGTGGAGAGCGTCCGCGAGAACATCAGCGCGTCGCACGCCTTCTATACGGGTCTCGACCTGAATGAGACGGATCAAGCGATCTCGGCGCCGATCCTGCGAGAGATCCTGGCGCGTCTGCAATTCCTGCTCGACGTCGGCCTCCATTACCTCACGCTCGACCGCATCGCGGGGTCGCTCTCCGGCGGCGAAGCGCAGCGCATCCGTCTCGCGTCACAGATCGGATCCCGCCTGGTCGGGACGCTCTACATTCTCGACGAACCGACGATCGGCCTGCATCAGCGCGACAACGTGAAGCTCATCGAGACGCTGGAGAAGCTGCGCGATCTCGGCAACACGATCATCGTCGTCGAACACGACGAGGATACGATTTCCGCGTCGGATTACCTGGTCGACATCGGTCCGGGTGCCGGCAGGCACGGCGGAGAGATCGTGGCGGCCGGGCCCATGCCGAAGGTCCTGCAGCACAAGGGCAGCCTCACGTGCGCGTACCTGCGAGGGGACGCGTCCATTCCGATGCCGAAGAAGCGTCGTGCGGACGCGTCCACCTTTCTCGAGGTACGTGGTGCGCTGGAAAACAACTTGAAGAACATCAACGTCAAAATTCCTCTGAAGCGTTTTGTCTGCGTCACGGGCGTGTCCGGATCGGGGAAGTCAACGCTCATGATCGACATCATCTACCGCGCACTGGCACGTGAATTGAACGGCGCTCTGGTCGAACCAGGCCGTCACAAGGCGATCCAAGGGATGAACTGGCTTGACAAAATCGTTGACGTGGACCAGTCGCCGATCGGGCGCACGCCGCGATCCAATCCGGCCACGTACACGGGCATCTGGAACCACGTGCGGGACCTGTTCGCAATGACTCCGGAGGCCAGAGTCCGCGCGTATACGAAAGGGCGGTTCAGTTTCAACGTCCAGGGCGGGCGGTGCGAGCACTGCGAGGGTAACGGGCAGATTGCGATCGAGATGCACTTCCTCCCGACAGTTTTCGTCCAATGCGACGTGTGCAAGGGGCGCCGCTTTGGCCGCGAGACGCTCGAAGTCAAATATCGCAACAAGAACATCCACGAGGTCCTCACCATGACCGTGGAGGAAGCGAACGGGTTCTTCTCCGACATCCCGCCCATCCATGACAAGACGAAGATTCTCGAGGAAGTCGGGCTCGGGTACATCCAATTGGGTCAGTCCGCAACCACGCTGTCCGGCGGGGAAGCGCAACGCATCAAACTCGCGGCCGAGCTCGCCCGTCGCGATACGGGGAAGACGTTCTACCTTTTCGACGAGCCGACCACGGGTCTGCACTTCGAAGACATTCGAAAATTTCTTGAGGTCCTCCACCGTCTCGTCAATCGCGGAAACTCCGTCGTGGTCATCGAACACAACCTGGATGTGATCAAGAATGCGGACTGGATCATTGATCTCGGTCCCGAAGGCGGAGACGATGGGGGTCGAGTCGTCGCGCAAGGAACGCCCGAAGACGTGGCTAAGAACAAGAATAGCTATACGGGGCAGTATTTGAGGAAGGCGCTCAAAATGAAATCCCAATGACCAGATATTAAAAGCCCCCGCTCCGTAGAAGCACGAAGCGGGGGACGTCTGTCAGCGTTTTCGCGAACATGTTCGCCGTGTATTGATCAGGCGCACGAACGCGGCGCGCGAAGGCGCATGCAGGTTTTTCAGGAGCGTCTGTCCTGGGCGTTCGCCCATGTCGAGGAGCAGTTCCAGACGGAAGGCGATTTCCTGCGTGGGGCAGAACACACGGCTCCACGCCAGGCAGGGGTCGAGGGAGCGCGGATTCATGTGCAGCTCGTCGTATTCGATGGCCAAGCTCCGTCGCTCGTTGATCGTCTTGCGGAGCGCGTCGGGATGCAGGAAGAGCGCCATGCGCGAATCCGGGTCGCGCAGATTCCTCATCACGTCCTCCTGCCCCAGCCGGTACGACGCCAACAACCAGTACGCGAGCGCCAGCGGTCGAGCGTCGTCCGTGAGGAGTTCAGGATATTGTTGGAGGAACGTCTTCGCGTTTCCTGCTCTGAACCCGCTCACGCGCAACACGCCCAATGCTTCCTCGGTCGTGTGTTCCGATCGCGTCGGATCAGGATCAAGCGCATGCACGCCCACGGCGATGCGTTTTGCTTCAGCCGCCTGGTCCGGTGTGAGTCCTTCCCGCGTCTCCGTGAGCGTCCGCCTCTTGCCGTCGGTCGTCGGAAGATGCGAGTCCATGAGCGCATCGCGGTTGAACACGAGCGCGCGCGTGTTCTCATTCAGGCGGCGCGTGAACGTGTCGCCTGAGATGCCGAGAACGGCCTTGAGCCGGATGAGCGAATGACAGAGCTGCGTCGGGTTCACGTGTTTCAGATCCGTGAATGCACGCAGGTGCAGCATGGCGTCGCGCCGGTTCCATCCGGCGAATTCAAAGGCCTGGATGGCCGTCGCGCATTCCGGCACGCTCCGTTTCGCGATCGACGGGGGTGGGCTGTATTCATCCTCCGCACCCCGCTTCTTCGGCGGCGTTTCAGCAATTTTGTGCAGGATCCGTCGCGGGGAGACGTCAACGCGGATGCCGCGCGCTTCAAGGTTCGTGCGGCGGCGGACGAGCGCCGTGGCGCTCAGCCGCAGGGCTCGGTCCGCGCAGAGCACGAGCCGTTCCACGGCGCGTGGCGTGGGTGAGCCGAGCGCAGCGCGGATGCGCGCGCCGAGGACGTCCACGGGAACTTCCGTGATGGTCGGCGTGACCGATACGATGTAGGCGGCCACGTGCTTCTTTACACCGAAGTCGTGTACGAACATGCCGTGGAGTTCAAGGAGACGGTCAACGGCTTCTGGCGCGTACACCCGGCGGTGGGAGAGCAGGGCATCCAGTGCATGCGCGTTCCATCCGGCATCCAGAAGCCGTCCCAGAACAGCGAGGACTGCTTCTTCCGATCCGAGCCATGCGGTGAGCCAGTGGATGCGCATCATGCGCCGTTCATCGTCATAACCGAAGCCCTCGAGCTTGCGTGCGACATTGTTCATCGCCAGTGGCTTCGGAACATTTTCGTCCTCCAAGATGGACGTCGGTTCCTCGGTCGCATCCGCGTCCGGTGGTTCCGGGATGGGCTCGTCCGGTTCGTCCGGGATCGTGGCGGACAGGGTGTGCTGTGGTGATTGCCGCACGACGAGGATGGCGGGGTTCGCATCCGGGTGTTCGCCGGATGCGATGAGTTCCGCACGGCGCAGGGCTGTGACGTCCGCGTCCTGTAGGAGAAGGGCAGGGGCTTTGAGAAGCAGTCGTTCCACGTCTGCCTGGGTTGGGAACGGGAGCGCGGCGCGGATTCGTTCCTCGAACGTCTCGAGCGATGCCTGCAGGATGGACGGTTTCTTCACGAGCATCACGATAACGCGCATGAGGGGCATGCCGAACGTCTCCGTGAGTACGCGCTGGATCTCCCTGATGCGTTCCGAACCGGCGAGTCGGAAATAGTTGTACGCGCCGAGTGCATCGCGCAGGTCGGCCTTCGTCCATCCGCTGTCGAGCAGGTCCGAAAGGAACGCGAGGCCAGCGTGGTACGATCCGAGGTCCTTGTAGAGGCGTTCGAGGTACCGCACGCACAGCGTCTCGTTGTACCGCAGGTCGCGCATGAGCTGTTCGAGCCGGTTCCGCGCCGTCTGTTCCGCCTGGAGCGCATGCCAGAGCGCCGGGTGGTCTAACTGGTACGTCGCTTCGGTGATGCCGCGCGCCACGCACTCGCTCACGATCACGGGATTGAGCGAGAAGTACGCCGGGAAGGCGTACAGGAACGTCCAGCGGCGCGCGTTGTCCGGAACGAGTTTGGCGGCGCTCTCGAGGAGCGCCGAGAACGTCTCGCCGTCAACGGTGAACGTCTTCGGCGAGCGGCGCATCATGCGCAGCACGTCCTGCCGGCTCAGTCCCTGGCAGAGGTTCAGGATGCGCGAGACGCGCGGTTCCACGTTTCCGATCGAGGACCGGTAGTCCGCGGGATTGTCGCGGAGAATCTCTTCCGCCAGATCGGGGCCGAACACGGCGGACATGGCGTCCACCATGGAGCAGGCTTCCTCGGCCGAGAGGGAGTTGAACGCGCCGATGCGGCGCAGCTGGATGATCAGATTGGGGTCCAGCCCCAGGCGCCGCCCAACGGCGACGTAGGCGTCGATGGGCGTTGCGGTATTCCGCGCATCGTCGTTCATGACGATTCCTTTCTGTATGGAGTTGGTTTTTCAAAGGGACGTTCCGGGCATTCAAACATGAAATGACGGTGCCGTCGAGATGTCTCATATAGAAAGGAGCCGACCGTCGAGGATGACGGACGGCTCGCAGATAAGAGCTCAATTGTCGTTGTCTTTGAACGTGCGCGAGTTTTTCACTTGCTCGCGCAGTGCGTTGAAGTTCGAATCGAGCAACGTGGCCAGCTCACGCAGCATCATGACACGGGGCTTGCCCGCTGGCTGGCGCAACACCATACGCGCGACGAACTCCGGACGGAACTTGCCCGCGGTGTACGCCATGATGGCGCCGATCACCGACACCTTGTTCTTGGAGGCGGGAATGCGCAGTCGCTTGATGATCTCGTCGCGCTTGGCGGCATGTTTCTTCTCCCCGTCCGCCTTGGCCCGGAGGAGTTCCATGCGGATGCCGTCCTTCACGATCACCTCCGCTTCCCGTGCATCCCGCCGTCGGTCGGTTGTCTGTGTCGACTTCTTGGCTGATGCGGAGCTCTTCTTTTGGGATGGCACCACGAGTGGTCTGTTGACCATGCCGTTTTTCTCACTTCCGTTCGCGCTCCCGATGGCCGCATGTGAGTGGCCGTTGGCGGCCAGCACGTACAGTCGATTGAATCCGGCCTGATGCTTGCGGCTCAAGCAGCTGATCGCCGGGGCAAGCAGGGTGCGAATGGCCGTGAGCTCGTCGAGAGTCGTTGCGCCGTGTGTTCTGGGCATGTTCGCTCCATGGATTTTGAAGTGCGATAATGGCGTTTTGTGTCGATATTCATGAGGTTCTTATCAAAGAGAACGCGTTGCGTCAACCAGGATGACAGGATGACAGGAGGGTGAGATCGCAGGTTTGCAGGGAACGAAAGAGCCGCACGTCGAGGGGACGTGCGGCTCGGTGAGGCGCCGACGACTTAGGGTCAGTCGGTGAGCCTCGAGGCAATTTCCTTGGCTTCGGTGCGAAGCTTCTTCACGGGCATGGAGTAGAGCGTGGCAAGCTCCGTGAGCAAGGACTCGTGCTGGTCGGCCGGCAGATCCTTGAGAAGACGAGCGATGAATCCGGGGCGGAACCGCGCCGCCGTGCCGGCGATCAGGCTGCCAAGCGTGCGCCTGCCGGGCCCATCGGGTTTCACACCGTACAGGGTCAGGATCGTGTCCTGCGCGGTTCTGTAGTCGAGCGGTCCCTTGTGCCTGGCGCGCAGGAGATTGAGTCGGTGTTCGTCCGTCTGCTTGAGCGGCACCACATGACCGTTGATGTGCATGCCTATTGCACGCGAGAGATTGATCTTGCGCTTGGGCGCGGGCGCCGCTCTGGCAGCCGGAGTTGCGGGAGTCTCGCGCTTGGACGCGCGCGGTTGCTTGCCTTGTCCGGCCACGGGTTGCGCGGTGTCGGGCGCCGGCCCGACGGCCTCGGCGAGCGCGTCGACGGCCGCGCGCATGTGCTTGAGATGCGCATGGACGTCTGCAGGCATCGCGCCGGATGTGCCAGCCAGGTCGCAGAGCCGGTCGAAGTCTGCGCGCAGTTCGCTGTTCAACGCGCCCAGAAAGGGCGCGAAGCGCTGGCGGATGCCGGCGATGGTCGCCGCGTTGTTCGGGGTCGGTTCGGTCACGTGTTCCTCCTGTGGGTTTGGATGCTCGGATGTGGGATTCGGATGTGCGGACGTTTGGTCGACGACCGCCGAAGTACGTGCGGGGAGGTGACTCGTTTCGCGCACCTGCTGGTGCCAGATCGAGGCGATCTCGTCGCCGTGCACGATGCTGAACGGCGCCTTGAGCATGACTTTGGCGAGCATTGCCGCGGCTTCAGCCATGTCCATCGGCTCGTTGTGCGTCTGCAAGCGGAAGAGGAGCGTCCGCATGCGGAAGTTCGACTCGTCCGACCAGTACACGTAGCGCTCCACATGTGAAGGGAGGGTGATGACCGACCCTTGCTGCATGAGCTTGAGGTAGCGGCGTTCGCCCCGCTCACGGAAGCGCAGGAAGTGCATGAGCGGGTAGCGCTCTTTGCGCGCTTCGTAACGCGCGCCTTCCCGCCGGATTGCGGAGAATGCGAGGAGCAGATAGAGGAGCGCGCCCGCTTCACGCAGGGCGACCTTCTCCGGATCCGCTCTCACGCCTTCTCTGATCACCGGTTCCTGCGAGTGCAGGTCCACCAGGTTGCTCCAGAGTTCGTTCCAGTGGGAGCCGAACAGCCGCGCGCAGATGCGCTGCACGAGTTTTGGTTCGTTCAGGCTTCGATTGCCCCGCTGGTCCGCCATCGTGACGGCCAGGATCCGACCCTTGCCGTTCAACAGAAGCGGCAGGATGTTCGTCAGATCTCGAATGGATGGTTCCACGGTTCCGCACAGATCGAGGTGGAACATGTCCAGACGGGCCTGGTTGTCGTTCGCTTTGTGGACCGCGGTCGGCAGGTCGGCGAGGGCGCGCACGTGATTGGCGAGCGGGTACGCATGGCGCAGTTTTCGCGCGCTGGCCGGGTCGTGTTCGACGAGCCAGCAGTGCGTCGGGGGGATGTGTAGCGACCGCCAGCGCTCGTACTCGAGCCCGGCGCCGCCCATGGTGGCGATCTGCGCGTGTACAAGTGACACGCAGTCCGCCAACAGCGTCAGGATTTGATCGATCACGCGCTGCTTGCTGGTAAGGCTAGCTGGGTCCATTGAAGTCACGCTTGGGTTGGGGTTGGGAGTTGGGGTGAAAAGTACGCCCCTGAAAGGCAGGGGAACGGATGAATCTATCAGGAATTGTCGGTTCGGTCAAGAGCGGTCTTTCCGCGTATTCTTGGCTTAATGGAGTGACGGAATGCGTCTCCGGAGCCGCCCGTCGCAAGCCGTCTGTCTGACTTGACAGTTTGCCTGATTTTCGATAGGGTCACTTGAAACTTGGAACGCGTTTCCAAGCGGACATTCGACAACCCATCACTTCAACAACCTTCCCACATGGAGCGACCATGGGAGCAAGTGACAACATCCTGAAGGGCATTCAAGAGGCGCGGGACGCCATGCTCAAGATATCGCCGCTCCAGAAGGAGCTGCGCCACCTCGTCCGCCAACGGTTGGACAAGGAGGGCTGGAACGTGGGTGAGGCCGCCCGATATGGCGGCACCTCATGGACCGACCTGAAGCGTTTTCTCGACGGCACGGGGGCTGTGGCGAGCGACAAGAAGCTCGCGGCATTCGGGAAGATTGCCAAGCGCGCAGATCTGGCGACGGAGATTGGGCGATACGTTCAACGTTTCTCGGCGACGCGGTTTCTCGTCATGTCGCTGTTCAGCAAGGACGTCATCAGGACGGCCTTTGACCTCATTGAGCAGTACGTTGCGAAGCAGCCGATCCGCATGGAGGACTATGCGAATGTGTTCGGCGAGTACGCGCCGATCGTGACCGGTGTGCTGGTGTACGCGTACGACGGCTGCAAGAAGCTCGAGGATCCGAAGGTGCAGGAGGCGGTCACTAACGTCCTCCTCGCCGACGACTTTGAGCATCGGGTCACGCAGGCGCTCGAGACTCATACGCGCACGATCGTGGCGGAGCGAGAGCGACTGGATTCGCTCGTGGAGCAGCTGATGCCGATGTACGGCAACAGCAAGCAGCTGGCCAAGGCGCTGAAGATCTCGGAAGACATCTTCTACCGACCTAAGGACCGTGGATCCATGGCACTTCTGACTCGCGTGAGAGCGGTCTGCGAACACGAGCTCGCGCGGCTGCACGCCGAAGGTGGGGCGCCGCGAACACAGATCGACGCGTCTGCGCAGGTAACGGCGCGTATCGCGACTGCAGATCCGCCTGTCCTCACGCAACAGAATTTCGCGTTCATCGATCAGGTCCCCACCAAGGACGAGCTCGCTTTCACGCGCCAGACGCTCGTGCTGGCCCGGGTGATGCTCGAACGGCTGGTGCAGATTCGCGACGACAAGAAGCGGCTGCACATTCTGAACGACTTGAGCGGTTCCGTGGAGGATCTCGTGCTGGCAGCCAAGCTGTTCAGCTATGAGTATCCCAACGGCGTTCTACGCCTGTTCGACGCCGAACGTGAAGGCATGCAACTCTCGAAACAACAAACCGACGGCGCCCCGCGCCGTTCAACGTTCAGGAGGAAATAATGACTTCGAAGAATCCAGCCAGCATCCGGCCGATTACCCCGAGTCTCGGGGAGGGCAACCTCAAGCAGATGTTCAGCGGCAAGCCGTTCATCCACTGCCTTCTTGAGATGATCAAGAACTCACGCGACTATCGCGCGAAGCTCATTGCCGTGTTCTTCCAGGGCCGCGATCGGTTCGTGGCATTGGACAACGGAAGGGGCATGGGCGCCAAGAACCGTGACGGGTTCGCTTCGGTGAATCACACCACGGCCACCAGCCGTGATCAGTCGGGCCGCTTCGGGTCCGGCACCAAGCACATGCTGTACAGCCACGCCACGCAGGTGGAGGTGCTGACGGCGCCGGAGGAGGAGCCTGACTGGGTGTATCGGTTCAGCTTCACCACCGAATCCTACGAGCGGATGGTTCTCCGTAAGGAGCAGTTCCTGCCCGAGCGGATGCCGAAGACGAGCCAGACATGGCCGCATCCGTTTCCGTTCGGTACGCAGATCGTCTACACCCTGGCAGAGCCAACGAGCCGCGGCATTATGCGCGGCGAGAAGTTGGCGGCGGAGCTGGCGTCGCGGTTGCCGCTCAAGTTCCGTGACATCCTCACGGTGGACGGCGAACCGCTGCCAGAGAAGAAGCTCGTGGGCCGTCAGTTCGTCCTGAATGAGAACCACTCCAAGCTCGGGCCGGTGAGCGTGGAGCTCTATCGGCCGGAGCGGCGACGTTCCGACGATGACCTCCGCATGGCGGTGGTCGAGGTCGGCGAAACGCCCATACGGAACGTGTTTCGCGTGATGGGCGACGTGAGCGACATGGTACCGGACGTGTTCCGGCTCGATGTGGTGTGCGGCACCATCACCGTTCCCGCGTTTCGCGACTATGCGAACGAGGACCGAAACACGTTCAGCCCCCGGATCGGCGACGATCCGCGGATCATGCCGTTCGTCCGTTTCCTCGAGCAGATCGCACCAAGCGTGCAGCAGGCGCTTGAGATCAAGCTGTCCGCGCAGAGCGAGGACGAAGCGGATCGCGCGGCCATGGACGAGCTGCGCGAGATGATCACCGGCGCCTACGGTCCGGAGCTCGTGGACCGCGATGGCCCCGGAATAGACCCTCCGGTCGACGGCCCCGTCGATCCGCCTATCGAGCCGGACCCCATCTCCCTCTCGCTCCGTCACGAGTTCGAGCCCGGTGAGGAGATCGACGTGAAGGTGCGACTCCACGGAGATGCAGCCGAGCACTACACGGCGAACGACCTCCAATGGCACACCACGCGTGCGAATGCCACGAACATCCGCGTGCTGCCGGACGGCCTGCGCATGACCGCGAACCATTTGGGACGCGGGGTAATCAGCGTAGACATTCCGGGCACGCCCTACGGTGCGTCCACCCAGTACGACGTGGTGGCGCAGCGCGTGTTCCGCCTGTCCAGTTCCAACGTCAGCACCAAGGTCAGCAAGAACGTGATGCTGCTCGGCGTGAACGTGGATCGCCTCAAAGGCAAGCTCGTGTGGAAACACACCGGCGTGGGTCGTCTGGATCCGAACGGCGCCAGGGCGGACTTCAAGTCCAACATTCCCGGCGTCGCCGAGGTTACGGCGTACGGTGCCGATGATCCGCGGGTGCAGGGCGTGTGCGTGATCAAGGTGAGGCCGGGCAAGGACGCGATCATTCGCATCCGTAACCTCCGCTTCATGGAGAAGACGATGGCCTGCCACTCCGGCATGCCACCGGTCGCCATGAGCAAGGGCGGCAACGACAGCGACAGCGTTCACGTGCTGACGGTGGTCAGCCAGGCGCACGGCTACAAGGAGGCCCGCGAGCGCAGAGAGCTTCCGATGTTTCTCGCGCTCGCCACTGCGCTCGAGTACGCCCGTTTCGAGCGGCTGGTCATCAATCCTGACGACGTGGTGGATCAGCGCGACGTCAGGACGGTGCAGGAAGACATCACCAGCACAGCCTGGGAGGTGTTCGAGGAGCTCGTTCGCTCCAAGAAGTGATGGCACTCTCAAAACGCCCGCATGCGTAACTCACGCATGCGGGCGTTTCTGTTGTTGATATAGTTCATATAAACGAAAACCGGGACACGTGAGTGCGTATCCCGGTTTAAGGTCGTTACGCTCTTTTGGCTTTCGCCTTGGCCTTGGCCACGGACTTCGTTTCGAGATAGCGGGCGTTCTTCTTTTCCCTGAAGGTGGCGAACCCGGCGCGGATGGTAGTGGCATCCAACGCATGCTTCCCCATGAAACTGATCGCCTCGTCCGCATGCGCATAGGTCAGCTTGGAGATCCATGTCGTGCGGGCCTTGAAGTAGATCCAGCGGGAGCGGCTCGCCTGTTGCCGAGCGTTTGCTTCGCCGGTGCTCACCAGCTCGCGGTCCGCCTTATAGAGGGCGTGCAGGTACGGCAGGTAGTGCCGGTGCTCCTCCTCGGTGCAGCGCCCGAGTTCCACCAGCACCCGGAGCGCGTTCTTCATGTTCGTGCCGCTCAGGAAGTGCTTGTTCTGCACGGTGAGTACGTAGTACACGCACAGGACCATCTCCTTGAGCTCATCGAGCCGGCACGAGTCGAGCCGGTCGCTGTTTGGCGGCGCATCGTCCGCCACCTCGTCGCCGTCATCCGGGGCCTGTGAGATCGGACCCTCGGGATCATCGGCGTCCGGCGGGTTGGACTGCGGCGACGATGCCGTCTCCGCGATCAGGAGGGTCGATCTCGGACCGCCGCTGAACTTGTCCAGCTCCTTTGAGACCTGGGCGATGTAACGATCAGCCAGCGCGAGCGTCTTGGCCAGATGCTCCGAATGTTTCGGTTTCGACTGGTGGATCTCGAGGAGGTCACGCGCCAGTCGGTCCAGGCGCTGTTGGCAGGTGCGGGTGGACCACTGCGGGTTCCTGAGGAGGGAAGTCGCGGTGCGGTACTGAACCTCGTTGATTCCTCCGTCGCTGTCCTGGAACGGACGGGGGACACCGGCACCCAGGTCTTGCTCGCACTCCATGAGTTTGCGCGCGTGTTCGTGCATCTCACCACACAGGCGGCTTATGTCGCGACTGAACGTTTCCACCTCGGTGATGATGGTGACGCCGAATTCATTCCAGGCGGCTTCGGCCACGCTGATCAGCTGCTTGCAGCCGGCAACGTGCTGTTGCGCCATCGGCAAACGCTCACGCATGTCGCGGCATGCTTCCGGACTCGCCTGGAATACCACCGCGCGATCGATGAACGGGTCATCTCCGCTATAGAGGAACGCTTGCGCATCCCTGAAGAGCGGGGAGTGGTCCGCCAGCTTGGCCTGCCACTCGCTCTGCGCGTGTTGCGCGCGCTTGATCCGATCGTTGAGACTCTGCTCGATGGCAGAGAGTTCGCTCACCGCGTCGATCAGCATGACGCAGGCCAGGCCCCAGTTGGTGTACTTCTCGCGTTTATACGAGCTATCGTCCCTGGAGACTACCCTGGACATTTCCACGACGGTACTGGAAAGCTCTTCGGTGAGCGCATTCTTCTTTTCCAGCTCGGATGCCAGTTCCGAGACGGCCATCAGACCGTATAGGGTCTGTTCGATGGCCGAACGCAGCGCATGGACGTCCGCGTTCGCAGTCGCCTGGAGCAGCTCTTTCATGCGGAGCTCGCCAAAGACCTTCTCGTATAGCCGTTTGCCTTGCGGCCCCAGCATGGTGAGCGTTTCACGCGCCTGCTCCATCAGCGCATCGACGATCGTGAGGTGTTCCTTCAGGTCGAGGGTCATATGGACGACGGATCGTGCGCCATGGGCTGGCACGCGTCCTCTCTCGTTCCCGCGCTGTCTGACCTCTTCATGGATGTCTGTCAGAACTCCAAGGTGGAGTCGTGATGGGTCGACCAGGGAGAAACCGAAGTCGCCATCAGGCGTCGGAATGCGGATCAGGTACTTAGCCATGCTTTGCCTTTCAGAGTTGGGAATGTCCGCTCCACGTGTGATAGCCGCGTGGAAGTGACTTAGGAAACCGTATTTTTCAGCATTTGTCAAGACGAAGAGGCGGCGGTCTGAATTGACGGGGTATGAAGAAACCGCACGTCGAGGATGATGTGCGGTTTTCGATTCGTCGGTTGGTCTGCGTCCGCTCCGTTCAGCCTGAATCGGGACGGACCGGTTTCCTTCCCGTGAGCGAGTCGGAGAGCGTCATGACCGCCTTGATCTTCTCGTCCGTTTCGTTGCGGATCAGGACCAGCGATTCGCGGAGGTGGTCCAGGATGTGGATGAGGCCCTCACCCAGACTGCCGAACTTGTGCATCTGTCCGTGACCTTCATCACGGTAGGTGACATAGGCCGTGCCGATGCGTTTGAACACGTAGCGCCTCGTCGGGAGATTCGGGTCGTACAGAAGATCGAAGTGCGCGTGTTGTCGCACGAGCGTCGCGATGCTGAACTCGCGGAGGCAGACCGATCGGTCGTCCGAGAATTCGAACGTTTGACCGATGCACATGAGGCCGAGGTGGTAGCCGTCGGACGAACCGATGACGTTGATTCGATCGGCTATTCGCTTGATCTCGTGATAAAGCCGCTCGAGCCGATACTCATATTCGTCGTGTGCCGGATCCGTCAATTCGAACTGCATGAGTTTCTCCTTTTCTCAATGTGCAGCGACGATGTAACACGCAGCTGACAAAACGTCCAGGCTCGCGCATACTTACGGCAATGTTCCCGAAACACGTCAAACTGAAAAATAACGAATTGCCCGATGCGCCAGGCGTCTATTTGATGAAGGACGCGAACGGCGACGTCATCTACGTTGGCAAGGCGACGTCGCTCAAACGTCGGGTCTCGTCCTATTTCCAACGTCCGCACGATGTGCGCATACAGGAAATGGTCTCCTTGATTCGGAAGATAGACTATATCGTCAAACCGACCGTGATTGAAGCGTTGATCCTCGAAGCCAATCTCATCAAGTACTACTGGCCGAAGTACAACATCTTGAGCAAGGACAATAAGAGCTTCTTGTATCTCGTCATCACGAAAGAGGAATATCCGCGGCCGCTCCTTGTCCGCGGGACGGAATTGGACGCGCACGCGTCACAAAAATACAAAGCCGTCTTCGGCCCCTACACCTCGCCGCGGTCTTTGCGCGCGGCATTGGACCTGATCCGTCGCGTGTTCTCATGGTCTTCCTGCACGCCCGGGATGAAGCGGCCGTGTTTCTACGTCCATCTGAAACAGTGCCCGGGCGTGTGCATCGGCGCGGCGGACAAGAAGACGTACAACAAAACCATCCGCGACCTGATCAAGTTCTTCGAGGGGAAGAAAGAGGGGATTATCAAGGACTATAAGAAGGAAATGAAGGCCGCATCCGCGTCGCGCCACTTCGAAGATGCTGCCGCGCTGCGCAATAAGATTTTCTTCCTCGAGCACATTCAGGACGTGGCGATCCTGAAACGTGAGGACGATAACGTGGACAAACTGAAAGAAGGGGAGGCGGTCGTGAATCTGTTCGGGCGTATTGAAGGGTACGACGTCTCGACTATCTCCGGGACGTCCACCGTCGCCTCGATGGTCGTGTTCGAACATGGGGCGCCGGCCAAAGCCGAGTACCGGAAGTTTCGCATCCGGTCCGTGGTCGGGACGGACGATTTCGCGGCACTTCGAGAAGCACTCATGCGCCGCTTCCGGAACTTCTGGCGCAAGCCGGACCTGCTTTTGATCGACGGGGGGATCGGTCATGTCCACGTCGCCCTATCCGTCCTGCACGCACTCGATCTCGCCATCCCGGTCGTAGGCATCGCCAAAGGTCCGGATCGAAAGAAAGACGAGCTTATTTGTGACAAGAATCATCTCGATTTGTGCCGCCTGTGCGATCAGTACAAACCTCTCTTGATCCAGGTCCGGGACGAGGCGCACCGGTTCGCGGTGACGTATCATCGGAAAGTGAGATCGATGAGGGAGTAAGTGGGATTTGAGTTGTACACATTGCAACAGAAATAGAACACTAAATGCGCTGTAGTTAGCGCGTTTTTTATTGTACGCAAACCTTTGACCTGAGAGACGTAGTGGCATAAAATGGCAGCAAGTGGTGACAGGTGGGGCAACCAACGCTGGAAGAGATTCCGGCCTTTATGTTCATCGGCGAATTCCATCACACTCTCGATGACAAGGGCCGGGTGTCGGTCCCAGTGACTTTCCGCACCGATCTTGCCTCCGGGGCAATCGTTACGCGGGGGCTGGACCGTTCGCTCTTCCTGTATCCGAAAGATGAGTGGGAGCGGCTGGCTCAGAAGCTGGCCGCTCTCCCGCTCGGCCAATCCGATACGCGCGCATTCGCCCGACTCATGCTTGCGGGCGCGATGCCGGTGGAGGTGGACGGCTCCGGCCGCGTCACCATCCCGCCGTACTTGAGGTCCTACGCGGGCCTCTCGAAACGCGTCGTGATCACCGGTCTCTATGACCGGATGGAAATTTGGGATGAGGAAACCTGGAACGCGTACAGCGCCAGGACCGAAGCCGACGGAAACGCGATCGCGGAACGATTGGGGGATCGCGGCGTCTAATTTATGACGACCTCCCACATCGCCGTCATGACCCGCGAGGTCATGGATCTGCTCCAGCCAAGGAGCGGCGGGCGTTACCTGGATGGGACGCTCGGCGGTGGCACGCATGCCGAGGAACTTCTGAAAGCGTCCGCACCGGATGGACGTGTCCTGTCACTCGACGTGGACCTGAAAGCGATTGAGCGTGCGCAGACGCGTCTCGCCGCGTACGAAGGCCGCTGGAAGGTCGTCGAAGAGAACTTCCGTCACCTCGACCGCGTGGCGACTGAACACGGGATGGTCCCACTCGACGGAATACTCCTTGACTTGGGTTTCTCGAGCGACGAGCTGGCAGACCCCACAAAAGGTCTGTCCTTCCTCAAAGACGGGCCGCTGGACATGCGGTTCGGGCCCAAGGCAAACGACGACGGTCTCACGGCGGCAGACATCGTGAATTCATGGACCGAGGACGAGATCGAACGCATTTTGCGGATGTTCGGTGAGGAGCGGTATGCCCGACGCTATGCTCATGGCGTCATCCAGGCACGCCGCGCCTCACGGATCATCGGCACGCTCGACTTGGTGGCGGTGATCCAAAAGGCAACGCCCGGATCGCGACGGACCTTGAAGGATGGGGCCCGTCAGATCCACCCGGCGACACGCACGTTTCAGGCGCTCCGCATCGTCGTGAACGACGAGTTTGAGAGTCTGAAGCAGGCAATCGTCGCGTCCGCCAAGGTCCTCCGGCCAGGCGGACGGCTCGCGATCATCACGTTCCATTCGCTCGAGGACCGCATCGTGAAAGAGGCGTTCCATGGCGAGGGGTGGCGGGCAATCACAAAAAAGCCTCTGGTCCCGTCTGATGACGAGATACGCGTCAATCCGAGGTCGCGCAGTGCGAAGCTGCGAGTCGCGGAGAGGGTCGAGTAGTTGAGTAGTCGAATAGTCGGTAGTAAACATCCCAACCAAAAAAAAACAACCTATGTCCCGAACGTACGTCCTCACCATGACGAGGCCGCATGAACGATTCGGCCTTTCGCAACCGATCGGCCGCCAGCTCGCTCTGCACGCCCAATTGGGATGGAATTTGATCCTGTGGGCCGCGCTCTTTGCGTTTGCCATTACCTACGTCAGTTTCATGATCACGGCGTCGGCGAAAGGGTTTGAGCTTCGCGATGTCGAGCGTCGCGTCGAACGTCTCCGCACCGAATCACGCGCGCTTGAAACGCAGGTCGCGTCCATTTCATCCGTCCAGCAGCTGACTGATCGCGCGCGGTCGCTCGGATTCGTGGCCGTGGACCGGATTGAGTCCCTGAACGCCGCCGGACATTCGTACGCGTTGGCGAGATAATGAGTCCTGACGTGGTATAATGTCCCCATGAATAACCGCGTGGGGGCGGTGGCGCACCTCCTTTTCATTGATCTCTTGGGGAGCATCGCCTGGTTCCCCGTGTGGTGGTACACGAAAGGGTTGTCACTCATCGCGTCGAACGCGATTGCGGCATTGACGTATCGGTCGCAAAGCTATTCGTTCCGGATTTGGATCCGGAACTTTTTCGTCCCCATGTACGGACAGTTCGACATCTGGGGACGCATCATCTCCGTGCTCATGCGTTTCGTCGTATTGGTCGGCCGGTCCATCGCGATCACGGTCGAAGCCGTCATCTACGCTCTCGGGATCGTTCTCTGGGCGCTCGCACCGCCTCTCACGTTCCTGCTCGGTTCGCAGAGCGGCGTCCTTGGTGCGATCCTGACCCCGTAACCCCATGGCTGAACCCGTCACACAACAGATCATCCTCTGCAGCACGTGTCAGGGCGACCCGCGCGCGTCTTTGACGTGCAAGGCGTGCGGCGGCTCCGGGCTCGGACTCCCGTCAGCCGACGGTCTTCTCACGTGGGGAGCGGTCGTGGACGACTTCGCGCTCGCGTTCAGGAAGATCAAGCTCCGGATAAACGTCTTTTTTCACCTGACGCTCATCGTCCTCTCGCTCCTCACGCTCGCGGCGTTCGTGTGGCGGCTCATGCGCCTGGACAATCTCGCGGATGTCTCGACGCTCCGCTTCTGGTCCGCGGGATATCCGGAGGTCACGTTCTTCTGGTTCGGCCTGTTCCTCGACTGTTTCATCATCTTCCGTCTGGTCGAGTACACGCGCGACGTAAAACTTCTCCCGAATTGGGGGAAGAACAAAGCGCAACGTACCGTCTACGAAGCGGGCGCGGCCGAACGGTCGAAACACCGTTTCAACGTCAGTCTCTTTTTCACGGATGACGCGTGGCAGACGGTCGGGAACGCGTACCGGCTCGCGAAAGACCTGCACCTCGGCGAGGTGACGGTGACGCACCTGTTCGCGGCCGCCATTTCGTCGAACACCGGCGCCATCTTCATGACGCGGTTGGGCCTGCCGTTCGACAAGATCAAGGACCCACTCGCCCAGATGTGCCACACGGCTACGTCCGGTCCGCCGCCCATCCCGCTCTCGCGCGACGTGAAGCGCGCGCTCATCCTTGCATACGCGGATGCCCGTCGCGAGCACCGGAAATACGTCTCAACGATCGAGATATTCCTTCAAGCATTTCGGAATGAACCAAAACTCCAGGAGCTGCTCGACAGTCTCGGCTTCCCGCCAGACCACGTGGTCCACGTTGCCGAGTGGATCCGTCTGCAGGACAAGCTGCGCGAAGACCAGGAGCGGTTTGTGACGCTCGCCATGCTGAAACCGGCGACCGTCATGAACCGCGCGATGACGGCGAGGCAGACGCCGCTCCTGGACCGTTTCAGCGAAGACCTCACGCTCGCGGCGCGAAACGGGTACCTTCAGCCGCTCATCGGACGTTCGCAGGAAATGGAAGAACTGTTGCGCGCGATCGAGAGTGGTCGAAGATCCGTCGTTCTCGTCGGCGAACCCGGCGTCGGCAAGTCAGCCATCATCGAAGGGCTCGCGCGTCGCATGGTGGAAGAGGACATTCCGCCACAACTGTTCGACCGCCGTCTCGTGTCCATCAACCTGCCGCAGCTCATTTCCGCGGGCGATCCCGGCCTCGCGGCCGAGCGATTGTTTGCGATCTTGAACGAAGTGGCGCTGTCCGGAAATATTATTTTGATCCTCCATGGGATCGAATCGCTCTCAGGCGGTTCGTCTCATGGACCGCTCGACCTTGCGGAGAGCTTGTCGACTGAGCTCGACAAGGGGTACTTCCTCGCCATCGGGACGACCACGCCGCACGCGTACACGCAGTACGTTGAACGCCGGTCGCTGGGCGCCAAGCTCACGCGCGTGAACATTGACGAGATGGGCCGGGATGACGCCATTCGCGTGCTCATGGCGAAGAGCGGGTCCATCGAATTCCAGAACAAGGCGTTCTTCTCTTTTGCCGCGATTGAGAAAGCGGTCACGTTGTCCGCGCGATACCTCCACGAACGTTCGCTTCCGGACAAGGCGCTCGATGTGATCCGCGAAGCTTCGGTTCTCGCGCGTAAACAGCGCGGAGAGCGGACGTTTGTGACGGCGGACGACGTTGCGGCGATCGTTCATGAGAAGTCACGCATCCCGGTCGAAGCGGTCTCGTCTGATGAGTCTGCGAAGCTCCTTAACCTTGAAAGCGAACTGCACAAGCGCGTGATCGGCCAGGATGCTGCAGTGGTCGCGGTCGCGCAAGCGATGCGGCGTGCGCGGGCGGAATTGCGCGAGGGGAAACGGCCCATTGCGAACTTCCTGTTCCTTGGTCCGACCGGCGTTGGGAAGACGGAACTTTCAAAGTCCCTCGCTGCGGTGTATTTCGGGAGCGAGACCGCAATGGCGCGCGTGGATATGTCCGAGTATCAGGATGCCTCGTCTATCCACCGTATGATCGGGGCGCCCGGCGACCAGCGTGGGGGGCTTGTCACCGAAGCGGTTCGGCAGAATCCGTTCACGATCCTCCTGCTCGACGAAATCGAGAAGGCGCATCCAGAAATATTGAACTTGTTCCTGCAAGTTATGGATGACGGGCGCCTCACGGACGGCGTTGGTCGGACGATTGACTTTACGAACGTCGTCCTCATCGCAACGTCCAACGCCGGAACGCAGTTCATCCAGGACGAGGTCCGCAAAGGAACGCCGATGGAACAGGTGAAGACGACACTCATGGAGCAGGAACTGAAAGGCATCTTCCGTCCTGAATTCCTGAATCGCTTCGACGCCATCATCGTGTTCAAACCTCTCACGCAGGACGACGTGTCGCAGATCGCTTGGCTCATGGTGAACAAGATCGGTGAGCGTCTCGCCGAGAAGGGGATGAAGTTTCGTG
Source organism: Candidatus Uhrbacteria bacterium RIFCSPHIGHO2_12_FULL_60_25 (assembly GCA_001791275.1). Classification (GTDB taxonomy): domain Bacteria; phylum Patescibacteriota; class Patescibacteriia; order 2-12-FULL-60-25; family 2-12-FULL-60-25; genus 2-12-FULL-60-25. Next base: position 27,212 of record MGEH01000018.1, read on the forward strand.
CCGAGGACGCGGCCGTCGAGCAGCTGGCGACGCTCGGGTTTGATCCGTTGTTCGGTGCGCGACCCCTCCGTCGCGTGATCCAGGATCGCGTGGACAACCAGCTCGCCGATCTGATCCTCCGGAAAGCCGTCCAGCGACGCGATACGATCGTGCTCCAGGCGGATCTGTCGTTGCTGGTCGAGCCTGCGCCGCCGCTTTCGTGAGTATGGAGCTATCGTCCGCATTGCCTCTCCTCGTTCTTCTCGCGGTCGGCTTGTCCGCGGCGCTGACCCCGCTCGTACGGCGTTTCGCGTTCTCGTTCGATGTCGTGGACCGCCCGTCCGGAGGCAGGAAGATCCACAAGACGCTGACGGCGCTCTGGGGAGGTCTCGCGACCGGCGCGAGTCTGGTCATCTGTTTTCTGTTCCTCTTTCAATTCGTGGACGGAAAGGAACTTCGCGACGTGCAGCTTTGGGGCTTCATCATCGCGATTCTTCTCCTGATGGCGGGAGGAATGATTGACGATTATTTTGACATCAAGCCGTGGCAGCAGTTCCTGTTTCCGCTTTTCGCGTCCGTCATTATCGTCGCGTCGGGGAGCGGAATCGTGCAGGTGACGAACCCGTTCGGTCCGGGCGCGCTGTCGCTCGTGTGGGCGCAACCGGTCTTTTCGTGGATGGGTCTCTCGATCCCGTTCGCGTTCCCGACGGATCTCGTGACGGTCGCGTGGCTGTTGACCGTGACCTACGCGCTGAAATTCTTGGACGGACTGGACGGGCTCGCCGCTGGGATGACTGTGATCGGCGCTGCGCTCATCGCCGCGCTCGCCTCGACCGACGCGTACTTCCAGCCGCTCATCGCGCTCATGGCACTCATGGTTGCAGGCGTCTACCTGGGTTTTCTGCCATGGAACCGACAGGGGTCCGTATTTCTCGGTGAAGCGGGGAGTACGATCGCGGGGTTCAGTCTCGGCGTGCTCGCGATTATTTCGGGCGCGAAGGTTGCGACTGCCGCGACAGCACTTGCCGTCCCGCTCGTTGATATCGCACTCGTCGTGATACGACGCGTACTGCGCGGCACATCGCCGTTCAAGGGCGACGACACGCACCTCCACTTCCAACTCTTGAAAGCCGGGCTCTCATCACAAAACGCCGTGCGTCTCATTTGGGGAATCGCGCTCGTGTTCGGTCTCCTGGCGTTCACCCTGCAGACGCGGGGGAAGCTGTTCCTGTTGGCTGGTCTCGCCGTACTCACGCTCGTTATTTCCTATTTGGCCGTGACGAGGAAAAAATCCTCTTCAATGTCATCCCGAGCGTAGCGAAGCGTAGCCGAGGGACAGTTTTCGTTACCTCGCGATACGGAAAACTGTCCCCTTCGGCTGCGCTCAGGGCGGGCTCTCGGCTACGCTCGGGATGACACTTTATTGATATGCGCAACACCCTTCGTAACATCCTCTTCGTCCTGCTCATCGGCGGGGCGGTGGCGCTGTTCGCCTCGGACCGGGAGACGAATGTCTCGGGACAACCGACGCTCCCGACACGTGACATCGTCGTGAACGGACATCGTCTCATCGTCGTCGAGATCGCGGACGATGACATCGAACGCGAACGCGGCCTGTCGTTTCGTGAGCGTCTCGGCCCAGATCATGGGATGTTGTTCGCGTACGACGCGTCGGAACGGCTGCGGTTCTGGATGCATGGGATGAAATTTCCGCTGGATCTGATATTCATCCGCGACGGCCGCGTAGTCTCCGTCGCGGCCGACGTCCCGATCACGACGGCAGGCGTCCCAACGGTCGTGTGGCCGGAGGAAGAAGCGGACCAGGTTCTCGAATTGAATGCGGGTGATGCGAAACGGTTTGACATACGCGTCGGAACCGAGATTGAAATGCAACCTTGACACATCTGGTCCGAAACGTATCAATGGGTCGCAGGACATTCATAGGGAGGAGAAGTCATGCCGGATCTGCTGCTGGTCGCTGTCTTCATTCTGTACGTCAAGATCGGGCACGTCATCGGCCGGGTGTCATGGAGCGTGTGGTACGAAGACGAACGGACAAAGGTCGTCCCGTTCATTCTGTTCCCGTACAGCCATACGATGAGCGAGATCGGCGGATCGTCCTCCGGCCCCACGATCGTGAGCCGTTGCGGCTCGGACGGCGCCAGGCGCGCGTACACCGCGCTCGTCACGGTCATCTGGCCGCTCAAGCTCGCATGGAATTCCGTCATCGTCGCGATCTGCGGCGCGCTGTACGTGTTGGCCAAAGCGGCGGAGGCCCTGATCGCGCGTGACGTGCGCAGACGGCTGCGCGCCATCGCGATCGTTCCGTCGCCGCTGCCCGCGGTTACGCGCGCTCCGGTTCCCCCGTCCTGCGAGGTTCTGTCCAGAACGCCCGAGGAGGAGATCGTCCAGCTCATGGTCGAGCGGAAGCGCATCGTCCGCCGCATCCGCGAACTCCAGCTCCTGCTCACCAAGAAGCACGGGAGTGGGAAATTCCGCGTTTCGAATCCGAACGAGGAGAACTGATGTCCGTCCCACTGAACGCCGCCCCACACTCTCGGGGCGGCTTTCTTTTCAATGGATGAGCCATCATGTTAGCGTATGTCTCATGCCGGACATCGCGAACATCAAACGTGCGCATTGCGTGGGCATCGGAGGCATCCACGTGTCCGCGGTCGCGCGGCTTTTGAAATCGCGCGGCGTCACGGTCTCGGGGAGTGATGCGGTGGCGGGCGATGAGACGTCGCTCCTTGAGAAGCAGGAGTTCGCGGTCACGATCGGGCACGCGGCGACGAACGTCCCCGCGGACGCGGACGTCGTGATCTACAGCCACGCGGTGCCGGAGGACAACGCGGAGCTCGCAGAAGCGAAAAAGCGCGGCATCCCCGTCTATCATACGCACGCTTTTCTTGGTGAATTGTTCAAGGACGCGAAACAGATCGTGGTCACTGGCACGCACGGGAAGAGCACGACGACCGCGATGATCGGGACGATCCTCATCGCAGGCGGCGAGAATCCGACGGTCGTCGTTGGGACGAAGGTCCCGGGTTTTTCAGACGGTAACCTGCGCATCGGTCGTGATGATCTCCTGGTTGTCGAAGGCGACGAGTACCAGCGTCACGTGTTGTCCTATGTGCCGACGGTGCTCGTCCTGAATAACATGGAGCTGGACCATACCGATATTTTCCCGACCATGGACGAGTATGCCGCGATGTTCGGAGAAGCGATCGGGCGCGTGAAGGATGGCGGTGCAGTCATCTGGAACGCGGAGGACCGGGGTCTCGCTGAGCTGGTCGCTGCGCGGAAAGCGGCATGCGGAAAGCGGAATGTAGGTCTTGTGGCCGTGCGAAGAACGGATGTTCCATTGCGGGTCCCGGGCGAAATGAATCAACGGAACGCCGCGATGGCGTCAGCCGCAGTACAGGCATGGAAACCGGACATTGATCCGTCCATCGCGGCGAAGGCATTGGCGGACTTTCCGGGCGTTTGGCGTAGGTTCGAGCGCGTCGGTGAATTTAACGGCGCGACGGTCATTTCCGATTACGGTCACCACCCGACCGAAGTCCGTGAGACGTTGAAGGCGGCGAAGCTCGCTTTTCCAGCCAAGCGGGTCGTCCTTTGCTTTCAACCGCACCAGCGTAACCGGACAAAACATCTGTTCAATGATTTTGTCGAAGTCTTGAAAGACGCCGACGTCCTCGTCCTGGTTGAAATCTACGACGTCCCGGGTCGTGAAGAGGAAGAAGATCGGGATGTGACGAGTGAAAAACTATTACAGGCGATCGGCAAGGGATCGTACGCCGCGACGTTGGATGACGCTGAGGCTCAATTGCGAAAGATCGTAACGCCGAATGACGTCGTACTCGTGATGGGCGCAGGAACGATTGATCAGGTCGCGCGGAAATTGGTCAAAACATGAAAGCTCTCACTCCTGAACAGATCGCCAACGTCGTTGAACGACTCCCGACGGTCATTCGAGACGAGCCCATGTCCAAACACACGAACTTCCGTATCGGAGGTCCGGCGCGGTTGTACGTCGTCGCGAACGACACTGACGCGTTGGTGAACGTGGTTCGGGTCGCACGAGACGCAGGCGTACCGTGGACCGTCTTTGGCGGAGGATCGAACATCTTGGTCTCGGATGACGCGTACGAGGGCCTTATGATTCAAGCCGCTCTGCGTGGCATGAACGTCGAAGGAGCGTCAGTGACGTGTGAACCGGGCGTTATCACGGCGTTCGCGGCGCGGATGTCCGCCGACGCAGGTTTGACCGGCTTTGAGTGGGCGGTAGGCGTGCCAGGGACGATCGGCGGCGCCGTTTACGGCAACGCCGGATGTTTCGGCGGGGAGATGAAGGACGTCATCGAATCGGTCGACGCGTATCGCGTCGCGGACGATCAGCGGCTCACGTACACGAAAGTTGATTGTCGTTTCGGATATCGTGAAAGTCGTTTCAAACACGAGCCTCATCTGATCCTCGGGTGCACCTTGCGTTTAGCGGTCGGGGAGAAGGACGCCGCTCGTCGTCGCATGGTCGAGATTATCGCGCTTCGCAAAGCCAAGCAGCCGCTCGAACAATCGAGCGCAGGGTGTGTGTTCAAGAATTTTGAATTTTCAGACGAGTCGGCGCTGGAGATTTTGCGACGCACCCTTCGGCTTCGCTCAGGGCAGGCTGTGGAGGTGCCCGCGGAGATGCTGGCCGCGAAGCGTCTTTCGGCAGGATGGCTCGTGGATCAGGTCGGAATGTTGGGGAAGACCGTGGGCGGCGTCGCGGTCTCCGATAAACACGGCAACTTCGTGGTGAATGCCGGTGGCGGCCGCGCACAAGACGTCATCGCCCTCATGAGCGTCATCAAGATGAAGGTCCGCGATGAACTTGGTATCTTCTTGGAAGACGAGGTACAGTTGGTTGGGTTTGAATAACTCACCTAAGCGTCATTCCGAGCGTAGCGAAGGCCGTCAGACGGCCGAAGCGGAGCCGAGAGCCTGCCTTGAGCGCAGCCGAAGGGAACCACTGTCGTAATTTCGCGATACGTTTACATGACGAAAGCGGTTCCTCCGCTCGGCCGTCGGACGGCCTCGGTCGGTATGACATGTAGAGATATGACCATCACCATTGAACCAAAAGGGATTGAGCTGACAGACGCCATACGAACGTACGCGGAAGAAAAGTTTATGTCACTCACGAAATACGTCGAGGGGATTGAGAAGATGGACATTGATATCGGCATGGAGTCGCACCACCATGTGAATGGAAAGGTCTACATGTGTTCGGCGCACGTCTTCCTGCGCAATAAGGATTTCTACGTGAAGAAGGAAGCCGAAGAGCTCTACAAAGCGATTGATAAGGTCAAAGACCATCTTCGGAACGAGCTCGCGGAATACAAGGATCGGCATCTGAAGAAGCACCGGTCGGACAACGCGTAGGCGGATTGCGGGAAACGTCTCGTTGCGTTAACATCCGCGCACGTCATTATGTCGTTGTTGAAGGTACTTTTCGGTGATGCGAACGAGCGCGAGGTGAAAAGGCTCCAGCCGCTGGTAGACCGGATCAATGCCCTTGAGAAGCAATTCGAAGGGTTGTCTCTTGACGCGCTGAAGACGGCGGCCGGTGAGATCCGGGAGCGTCTCGCGAAGGGGGAGGGCATGGACGACGTCCTCCCGGACGCGTTCGGGCTCGCGCGTGAAGCGACGAAACGGACGTTGAAACAGCGCCAGTATAACGTCCAGCTCACGGGTGGCCTTGCGCTCCACAGGGGGATGATCGCGGAAATGCGCACAGGAGAAGGAAAGACGCTCACGGCCGTCGCGCCCATCGTCTTAAACGCACTGACCGGTAAGGGAGTCCATTTGGTCACCGTGAACGACTACCTGGCGCGCCGCGACGCAGTGTGGATGGGACAGGCGTACCACGCGCTCGGGCTTTCGGTCGGCTGTATCCAGCATGAGAGCGGGTTTTTATACGATCCTACGTTTAAGCGTGAGCCGGAACATGATGAAGAGCGCGACGCGACCGGATCATTCCGCGTGGACATGGACTACCTACGGCCATGTTCCCGCCGCGAGGCCTACGCAGCCGACATCACCTACGGCACGAACAACGAGTTCGGGTTTGACTACCTGCGCGACAATATGGTCGGTCGTGTGGAAGAGATGGTGCAGCGCGAGCTCCACTACGCCATTGTGGACGAAGTGGACTCTATCTTAATCGACGAAGCGCGCACGCCGCTCATCATTTCAGGTCCGGCCGCGGAACCGGCCGAACTGTACTACCGGTTCGCCGACCTCGTCCCGCGTCTGAACGAGAACGAAGACTACAAGGTGGACGAGAAGCATCGTGCGGCGACATTGACCGAGTCGGGGATCACGAAGATGGAGGGGTGGTTGAACGTCGAGAACCTCTACACCACGACCGGGATGCGCATGGTCCATCACCTCGAGCAGGCGCTGCGCGCGCACGCGCTCTACAAGAAGGACCGCGACTACGTGGTGAAGGACGGCGAGGTCATCATCGTGGACGAGTTCACGGGCCGTCTCATGATCGGACGCCGGTACTCCGAAGGGCTCCATCAGGCCATTGAGGCGAAAGAGCGCGTCAACATCCAGCGCGAATCCATCACGCTCGCCACGATCACGTTCCAGAACTACTTCCGCCTGTACGAGAAGCTCGCTGGCATGACCGGCACGGCCGCGACCGAGGCCGAAGAATTTCACAAGATTTACAAACTCGAAGTCCTCACGATTCCGACGAACAAGACGGCGCAACGGTCAGACCTTCCTGACCGCGTGTACAAGACGGAGATCGGAAAATTCCGCGCCGTTGTGGACGAGATCAAGGTCCGGCACGCGAAAGGACAGCCCATGCTGGTCGGCACCGTGTCCATTGAGAAGAACGAGCTCCTCTCGTCTTTTCTGCACGAAGCAGGCGTCCCGCACGAAGTCCTGAACGCGAAGAACCACGAACGCGAGGGCGCGATCATCGCGCAGGCCGGGCGCAAGGGCGCGGTCACGATCGCCACGAACATGGCCGGCCGCGGCGTGGACATCATTCTGGGCGGCAACCCGCCGGATCAGAAGGAGGCCGACGACGTCCGCGCGGTGGGAGGTCTCCACGTGATCGGCACGGAACGCCACGAGTCCCGCCGCATCGACAACCAGCTGCGCGGCCGCGCCGCGCGTCAGGGCGACCAAGGATCCACGCAATTTTTTATCTCGACCGAAGACGACCTCATGCGCATCTTCGGGAGCGACCGGATGAAGAAGATGATGGATGCGCTCAAAGTCCCGGATGACATGCCGATCGAACACAAGATCCTGTCCAAATCCATCGAGAGCGCCCAGCACCGCGTGGAAGGACACAACTTCGACATCCGCAAACACCTTCTCGAGTACGACGACGTGCTGAACAAGCACCGGAGCGTCGTCTACCGCAAGCGCCGCGACGTCCTGGAGCTGTCGAAACGGCCCACGGTCGAAGGCGAACGGCCGCTGAAGGCCAAAGTCCTCGAGGCCATCGAAGGCGAAGCCGAGCAGCTCGTGATGTTCCATACGGGCGCGGAAGAACCGACCGCGTGGGACCTGGATGCGCTGACGAACGCGGTGAAAACCATGCTCCCTCCGACGCTCGACGTTTCGAACCGATTGACCGTCGCCCGCACGGAGATCGAAGGTAAGATGGACCTCGCGGGCCGTCGTACGGCCCTCATCGAAACGATCATGGGGTTGGTCAAAGAAGCCTACACGGGGATCGAAGAAAATGTTGGCGACTCGGCCATGATGGCCGAGATCGAGAAAGCCGTGTTTATTCGCTCGATCGATGATGCGTGGATTGATCACCTGGAGAACATTGACCACTTGCGACACGGGATTGGTCTCCAAGGCTATGGCCAGCGCGATCCGCTTGTCGAATACAAACGAGAAGCCTATCGTCTCTTTAACGAACTCATGGCCACGATCGGCCGCGCAGTGACGGCGACGATTCTGCGCGTCCAGGTATCAAAAGAAGCCATGGAACAGGAACTCCAGCGCCAGCAGCGCCCCATGGTCCTGTCCGGTCCCACGATCGAGGCGACGTCCGGTAGCGTTCAGAACGCCGCGAAGGGCATGTTCGACAACGTGGGCCGCAACGAACTCTGCCCGTGCGGATCAGGGAAGAAGTTCAAGAAGTGCCATGGGGCATAAGTGTCTAAACTTATGCGAAAACAGTACAAGCGAAAGAAGTGGAACGTGTACGAGACTCTTCGGACACGAGTCAAAAAGACGCGACTTGGTTTGCAAAAAGGCGATGTCATTTCCCTCGCCGATTTGGCAAAGGAGTATGGTTTATACATTCGTGTTGGGATCGGCACTTTGCACTGGAGAAAGGCAAGATCACCCGTTAAGCGTCACCCCTCGCGAGCCTCAACCCTCCTCGTGTCATCCCGAGCGAAGCGAAGCGGAGTCGAGGGACCCCTTTTCCGTAACAACTGCGGGGCCAGATTGATCCATTTCTGGTTGAAGGAAGCAATGAGCTTCTCCTTTTTGTCCCTTCGCCACCTCTTTAATTGTTTTTCACGCGCGATGGCCTCTCCGGGTTCGATGAATGTCTCAAAATAGATAAGTCGATGGCATTGGTACTGACAGGTGAATGATCGTGGATCAACGTCGGTTATATGTTCAACCACCCGACTGCACAGATCGTTCGTGATCCCGATGTAGAGCGTGCCGCTGTCGCTTGCCATCATGTACACGAAGAAACCGCGTTCGTTCCGTTCTGCCCAGGTGAGGAGTGAACCGATGCGCGACGCTGTTCCGGCAGGAATGAGGCATAACGGGAAAGGGGTCCATCGACTCCGCTTCGCTACGCTCGGGATGACCCCTGGGGCGTGGTGCTCCTCGAGGAAGCCTGTGTTTTGTCGTGAGGTCATATCCATTCAGTCTCAAACATAAAACCACACGTCAAGTGTGGATAAACAGGGTCATTGTGTTAGGATTGCCGTCAAACGGCCTATGTCCACGTTCGAGAGGAAGAGAATTGTCTGATATGCTGTTCCCATGACCGCGCACCGTCTCCGTACGGAATCCGCCTCCTATCTCCGAAACTTTATCTTCGGCGTGGAGGACAGTCTTGTCTCAACCGTCGGACTCCTGTCCGGTATCGCGATCGCGAACGTAGACCGAAAGACCATCATCCTGACGGGCATTGTTCTGATCTTCGTGGAAGCGTTCTCCATGGCGGCCGGCAGTTTCCTGTCCGAGTCGTCGGCCATCGGTTTTATTAAACAGAAAGACACGTCCATCCGTCTCCCGCTCCGGGACGGGATCATAATGTTCTTCGCGTACTTCATCGCGGGATTTGTTCCGCTCGCGTCGTACTTCGTCCTGCCCGTCACGAACGCGTTCCCCGCATCGGTGAGCCTGTCACTCCTCGCGCTCTTCGGACTCGGCGCCTGGGGAGGGACTCTCACGCGTATCGGCGTCATACGGAGCGGGCTCCGCATGTTCGTGATCGGAGGGATCGCGATCGCGGTCGGCATTGGCGCGGGTTATTTTGTGGCATAAAACGCAGCCTCGCTTTGGCACACGACGGGCAATCGAGGAGGAAAGAGTCTTCCCGATCGCGCACATTCATGTGCCGGAGTGAGGGGAGGAGCCGCGACGAGTATCGCGCTCCTCCTTGGCCCGTCTGACGGGCCGAGAATCTCAAGGTACTGCTTACGGCATCGCCGGATGCCGCATGTCGCTCGCGAGGTTCACCGCGCAGCGGTGGAGCCACTCGCGGATCGCGCCCGCATCCTTGAACCGGTCGCGCATCCATCGCTCAGCCGTGCGATCCACTTGGCTCTGCGACATCGATTCAATCATCTCCTCCGGGAGGAGATACTGCGGGAGCTGGAGCCCCACGGCGAGCTTCACCCAGGGTTCGAATTCAGCGTCCTCGAGCGTTACGTCTTCTCCCGTGGGTGGGAAGAGGATGTGGCCGGCCGGGAGTTGCTTCGACCACCACGCGTCGTACCGTTCGAGATGCGACCGGGTCATGACGACCCATACGTCGTACCCCGCGGCGAGCGCGCGCTCGAGAATTCCGGTCGAGTATATCGGCTGGTCGCCGTGCGGTCCGAACGGACACACGGGGGTTTCGCCGCGCCTGCACCACTGAAGTTCGTACAGCTCGCCGGCCTTGCACACCATGGTGAACTGGTCGATCATCACCACGGGTACCTTCAACTGAGCAAGACCCATCGCTGCTGGGCCCATCATGACTTACTCCTTCTGTTCTGTCGCCGGGCGAAGAACGTGGCCGTGAGCGAGAGCATCTTCTGCTGCTCCGCGATCGACAACCTGTCGAACGCCCGTCTGCGATCGTGCACGGTCTCCAATGTGGAGAGGACGAAGGCGATCGCCATCATGACCGCAAGGATAACGAAGACGATCATCTGGTCGAAATCCATGTGCGTTTCCTTTCGTGTAATCCTCTATGGATTCCCGTTCCCGTATGGAACAGGCGTCCAATTGAGGACTGTAGGGGCGACGCGAGTGTCGCCCCTACAGGAGAACTCAAGGTACGAACCTACTTGCACATCTTGGCGACGTGGAAGTTGGCGCGGTAGCAGCCGTTCTCGCACCAGGGCGGGCAGCTGTCGGTTTCGATCCACTCCACGTCGCTCACGCGACCGCTGAAGGCGTGGGCCGTCTCCTTCCCGACGACCACCGCCGCCTTTTCGGTGCTTGGGAAGAAGTGGAACACCGCCATGACCGCAATCGCGATTACCATCAGGTATTTCATGACTGACTCCAGTTTGTTATTGCAGCCCTCGGGATGAGCGCTGCGAGCTGGAAAAGACGACATCCGCGTCCAAGAGGACGATGACGTCATCCGTTCTAGCTCTTGGATTGTCCAAGAATCGCTCCTCCCGCAAGGCGGGATGACTGGTCAGACTGGTGCGCCGTTTCTTGCAAAGGTGAATCCGTCGAACGGACTCGCCTTTACAAAAAAATACCGGTTTCTTCTGGAGAGAATCCGGCTATTACAAACCACCATTCGGTGGGACGGTTTTACGACCATAACCGTCATGGGTCGCTCTCTCCTCACTCTTCGGTTGAAAAGATCTGCCTGCTACGACTTGGGCATTTCATCTTTATGCAGAATATAATAGCATGAATTGAAGAATTTGTCAAGAGTGCTTGTCAGGGACGATTTGGCTAAAATAGGGCTCAAAACGCGTCGCTTTGTTAAGCGAAATGGTGATAAACGGCCATTCCTTGTCAGAATGATGTGCTGCAAGCTACACTCCTCGCGCTATTTTCTATGAAGAAACCGGTCCAGACCCTCACGACTCGCAAGGCCCTGATCAGACGTACCATCCTGCTTTTTGCCGTCTTTGCCTTGGCCGGATTCGTGTCGTATCCGAAAGGAGCAGACTGGGTTGTTGATCGGGTCAATCAAGCTTCCGGCTGGAAACTCCAATACGTTCATTTTCCGCTCGTCCTCGGTCTCGATCTCCAGGGCGGAACGCATTTGGAATACATCGCAGACTTGTCTAATGTTCCTGAAGCGGAAAAGCGCGATTCCATGAATGGTGTGCGTGATGTGATTGAACGGCGTGTGAACGCGATGGGCGTGTCCGAACCGCTCGTGCAGATCACGAAAGCGGGGAATGACTGGCGCCTCTCGGTCGAACTCGCGGGGATCCGCGACATCCAACAGGCCATCAAGATGATCGGGGAGACGCCGACTCTGGATTTCCGCGAAGAGAACGAGGATGCGGACAAGCCGCTAACGGAGGAAGAACGCAAGCAGATCGACGAGAAGAATGCCGAGCAGAAGAAAAAAGCGGAGGACGCGTACGCGCGCGTGAAAAACGGCGCGTCGTTTGAAGACATAGCGAAGCAGGAATCCGACGATGAGACGTCCAAGGCAAAGGGCGGCGATCTCGGGTTTTTGATCGGTCAGGGCGCGTATCGCGGTCTGCTCGAACGTCTCAAACCAGTCGCGGTCGGGAGCGTCTTCGAGGGCGTGGTGGACGACGGCGCGAATTACTACGTCGCGAAAGTTGAAGAACGCAAACCGGCGGGTCAGGAAATTCGCGCGTCACATATCTTGATTCAATGGGCCGGCTCGTCTGGCAGCTCGTCTACGTCCACGAAGGAACAGGCAAAGGCGCGAATCGAGGAACTGAAAAAGACGGTCACGGCGGAAAACTTCGATGAGATGGTTCAAAAGTTTTCACAGGAGCCGGGGGCGAATCAGTCGAAAGGCGATCTGGACTGGTTTGCAAAGGGCGTTATGGTCCCGGAATTTGAAGAAACTGCGTTCAAGCTCGCGAAAGATCAGATTTCGGACGTGCTCGAAACGCAGTTCGGGTTCCACCTCATTAAGAAGACGGATGAGCGGCCGCTCGACGATATTCGCGTTCGCGTCGTTATCTACAAGAAGACGCAACCGTCGGATATCCGGAATACCGAACCGTGGAAACGCACGCATCTCACGGGCAAGCAGTTGCAGCGCGCACAGCTTGAGTTCGACCAGCGGACGGGCGCCTCGCAAGTTAGCCTCCAGTTCGACGACGAAGGCGCAAAGTTATTCGCCGACCTCACGAAGAAAAACGTCGGCAAACCCATCGCCATCTTCCTCGACGACCAGCCGATCTCCATCCCAACCGTGCAGCAGGAAATTACGGGCGGAAACGCGGTTATTAACGGCAGCTTCACGATCGCAGAGGCGAAACTGCTCGCGCAGCGTCTTCAGGCCGGTGCGCTCCCAGTCCCGATCAGCATCATCGCGCAGCAGAGCGTCGGTCCGACGCTAGGGTCTGAATCCGTCGCCGCCTCGCTCCGCGCCGGACTCATCGGGTTCCTCTTCGTTGCGTTCTTCATGCTCATGTTTTACCGGTTGCCAGGACTCATCTCCGTGCTCGCCCTCGCGTTCTACGCGGCGTTGCTGCTCGCGCTCTTCAAGCTCATCCCCGTCACCATGACGCTCTCGGGCATCGCAGGGTTCATCTTGTCGCTCGGCATGGCGGTAGACGCGAACGTCCTCATCTTCGAGCGCCTCAAGGAAGAATTCCGCGAAGGGAAGACGACCTCGCATGCGATCGATGAAGCATTCAAGCGCGCCTGGACATCCATCCGAGACGGGAATGCAACGACGCTTATTTCCTGCGCCGTGCTGTACGGGTTTTCGTCCTCGATCATCAAAGGGTTCGCGCTCACGCTTGCGATCGGCGTGGTTATGAGCATGTTCACGGCGATCGTGGTGACGAAGACGCTGTTGAAACTGGTCGCTGCACCGAGTCTGGTCGAAAAGATGCCGTGGTTATTCTTGAAGAAAAAAAGCGACTCCTAGCCAACTTGTACGGGCGAGGCATTGCCTCGCCCGTACAGGAAGATCAAACACACCTCTACTCCATATGAACATCGTCAAGCTCCGCACCGTCTGGTACGCCTTCTCCGGCACGCTGATCATCGCGTCCATCTTTGCGGTGGCCACGTTCGGATTGAAACAGGGGATTGATTTCACCGGCGGATCGCTCATGACGCTGCGTTTTGAGAAACGTCCCACGTCTCTCGAAGTCGAACGGGCGATGACTACGCTCGATCTCGGTTCCGTCGTCATCCAGCCTGTCGGCGACAACGAGATGAACATCCGCACAAAAACGCTCGATGAGAAAGGCCACGGGGACCTCCTCGCGGCCGTCCAAGAAACGTTCGGAAAGGCCGAGGAATTGCGCTACGACTCGATCGGTCCTTCGATCGGCGCCGAACTGCGCGACAAGAGTTGGAAAGCGCTTCTGATCGTCTTCGGATCCATCCTCGCATATATCGCCTATACCTTCCGGAAAGTGTCGACTCCGGTCCAGAGCTGGAAGTACGGCCTCATCACCGTGTTCACAGCGTTCCACGACGTGATCATTCCGATCGGGCTCTTCGCCATTTTGGGGAAATACTTCAACGTTGAAATCGGAACGCCATTCATCGCCGCCATCCTCACAATCATGGGGTACTCGATCAACGATACAATCGTCGTCTTGGACCGTGTGCGCGAAAACCTGCACCGCATGGGCGGCGATTTTGAACACATCGTGAGCACGTCCCTGAAGCAAACGTATCTCCGGTCGTTCAACACGTCCATCACCACGCTCTTCTCGCTCGTGGCCATCTACTTCTTCGGCGGAGAATCCATCCGCGACTTTGCGCTTGCGCTCATCGTCGGGATCGTGACGGGGACGTACTCGTCTATATTTATCGCAAGCCCGCTCCTCGTCACGTGGCACAGACTCACGCAAAGACGTTAGGCGTGTCATTGGCTCATAGAACCGGAAATGCTATCTTTTGATGGTCATGGAGGATTTCCTGAACGTCTTCAATATCAACCTCGCCGCGTGGGTGGCGGAGGTCGGCGATAACCCTCTCCAAGCCATGTGGGCGCTCTTCGCGAGCTGGGGTTGGATCATTCTGCTCTGGGCCCTCCTCTACATCGCGCGCGGGATGTGGCTCTTCAAAAAACAGTCGAAATACGCCATGGCGCGCACGTGGGTCCTCCTCGCCGTCGACGTGCCGAAAGCGACGGAACAGACGGTGAAGGCCGTGGAGAACATGTTCGCGCACCTTGCGGGTGCGCACTCGCCGCCCACGTTCATGGAAAAGTGGTGGAACGGCCAGCTCCAGGATACGATTTCCTGCGAAATCATCTCCATCGAAGGCCACATCCAGTACCTGCTCCGGACCACGCGGAAGCTCCGGGACCTCGTCGAAGCGTCACTCTACGCCCAGTACCCGGACGCGGAGATCACGGAAGTTGAGGACTATACGCTGAAAATTCCGACGAATTACCCGAATGAGCAGTACGAGTGCTTCGGCCTTGAAATGATGCCGGCGAGGGGGTACGCCTACGACGTCTACCCGCTCAAAACGTACATGGATTTCGAGCACCAGCTCACGGGTGAGTTCAAGGATCCGCTCGCCGTGCTCCTCGAGGCGTTCGGACGGCTCGGTCCCGGCGAGCAGGCGTGGTACCAGATCATCCTGACGCCGATCGCGCAGAACGACTACGTCGCGAAAGCGGTGAAAGAGATCAAGAAGATCACGGGGCAGAAAGCCGAGGTCAAACCGACGATGCTCGATAAAGCCCTCGATCTGCCGATGCAGGGTTTGGGATTGGTTGGCGACGTCATGTTCGGGGCGGCGGAAGGCGCGCCGAAGAAGCCGGAGAACGCGCTCAATTCGCGAATGTGGAACCTGACTCCCGGAGAGAGAAAAGTCGTCGAATCCATCGAAAAGAAGATGTCGAAAATCGTCTTTGGTGTTAAGATACGATTCCTCTACGTCGCAAAAAAGGAGGTGTTCGTTAAATCAAAGATCCTGCAGTCGTTCATCGGCGCCATCAAGCAGTACAATACGAACGATATGGGGTCGCTCAAACTGGAAACGAAGCGCGTCGGCGTCAGTTCGGCCCTTCTCTTCTTCAAGGCGAGGCGGAACAGCGTCCGCAAGGAGCGCCTGATCCGCGCCTACCGGGCCCGCACGGATTGGGCGGGCCTAAAACGGTTCCACCTGGCAACGGACGAGATCGCCTCTCTCTGGCACCTGCCGGTCTCGCTCTTCGTGAAGGCGCCGCAAGTGAAGAAGACGGAATCAAAGAAATCCGAACCGCCGATCAATCTCCCGTTCGCCTAGCATCGTCGTACCTTGGTCCGTTGTTCCTTCCCTCCACAATGCCCATCCCATACGACCACGATCACGAGAACGAGGTGACGCTGTTCGCGGAAACGAATTTCCGAAACCAGCGTCGTCGTTTCGGTATCAAGACGGATGACCGTCGTCGGCACATGTATATCCTGGGTAAAACCGGCATGGGCAAGACGACGCTGCTCGAAAACATGGTGCTGTCGGATATCTATGCAGGGCACGGCGTTGCGTATGTGGATCCGCACGGCGATACGGCGGAAAAGATTCTTGATTACATCCCTTCGAATCGCATTAATGACGTGGTGTACTTCAATCCAGCGGACATGCAGTATCCGGTCGGTTTCAATATTCTTGAGACGGCGAACGACGAACAGAAGCATTTGGTCGCATCCGGGCTCATGGGCGTGTTTAAGAAGATCTGGCCGGACGTGTGGAGCCCCCGCATGGAGTACATCCTGCTGAATTGCGTCCTGGCGCTTCTGGATTATCCGGGCGCCACGCTCCTCGGCATCAATCGTCTCCTCGTCGACAAAGAGTACCGTAGCCGCGTGATCGCGAAGATCCGGAACCCCATCGTGAAGACGTTCTGGGTGGCGGAATTCACGTCCTGGTCGGAGAAGTATGCGACCGAAGCCATCGCGCCGGTGCAAAACAAAGTCGGTCAATTCTTGTCCGCATCGATCATCCGCAATATCGTGGCGCAGGTGAAATCGTCGATTAATCCGAGACAGGTCATGGATGAAGGGAAGATTTTCATCGTGAACCTGTCCAAAGGAAAAATTGGCGAGGACAACATGCGCCTCCTGGGCGGCATGATCGTGACGAAGATCCAACTCGCGGCCATGGAGCGCGTGGATATCAAGCATGAGGTCGACCGTCGCGACTTTTATCTCTACGTGGACGAATTTCAGAACTTTGCCACGCAGTCCTTCGCGAACATCTTGTCCGAGGCACGTAAGTACCGCCTGAATCTCACCGTGGCCCACCAGTATATCGAGCAGCTCGAAGAAGAGGTGCGTGATGCCGTATTCGGCAACGTGGGATCGCTGCTCATCATGCGCGTGGGCGCGCAGGACGCCACGTTCATGGAGACGGAATTTGCACCGACATACCTGCCGGAAGACCTCACCAACCTGGCGAAGTACCAGATGTACTTAAAGCTCATGGTTGATGGCGTCGCGACCGCGCCATTTTCTGCCAACACGCTCCCCCCCATCGGGAAGCCGACGGGATCGGAGGACAAGGTCATCGCGGTCTCTCGCGAACGCTACGCCGAACCGCGGGCCGTGATCGAAGAAAAGGTCCTCCGGTGGAGCGGGATGGAGGCTGGGCCTCCGACGGCGTCGCTCGAAGAGGCGGTGCTTGGGGGCGCGCCCTCCGCCGGAGCCGTCGCCTACCCAAAAATCCTGACGGCCGACGAGCGCGAAGCTCGCGAAGCGCTCGGCGGCCTCCCAGCCGGCTTGAAACCCGGCACGCCGGAGTATGCGAAAGCCGGCATTGCCGCGCTCGAGGGAGAGGCGGCGGTTGCGGAGACGGAAGAATACCTTCGCATCTCGCCCGAGCGTCTGGCCGCGATCCGTCCGGCGGGCGCGAAGAAGGAAAAGCCGAAGTTCAAACACACCTGCACGCGTTGCGGGAAAACGTGGGACATGCCGGTCCAGCTCGACCCGGCCCGGCCCATGTACTGCGCCGAATGCCTCCCGATCATTCGTGAGGAGCGCAAGTTCAAAACGAATATCGTTAAAACGGCCGTGCGCAGCGGTCCTCCGGCAGACATGGGCGCGCACGTGGTGGAAGAAGAAGACACGGTGAGCCGGCGCGCATCGCCGTTGCACGAAGTCATGAAAGCGGCAGAAGAGGGGAGGCCCGCAAGACCGTCCGCGCCGCCACGACAATTCCCGCCCAGACCGTCTGCGCCGCCCAAATCGCCTTCTCCTACTCCGCCAAACCGTCCGCGTCTCGTCGTCACCAATGCGGAGTCGCTCACGGACCTCGTTGATGACGCGAGGGACGAAAATCGTTCGTTCCTGCTTGATGACGTCGCCCGATCCAAAGGCAGGCCGGTTGAAACGCGGAAACAGGCGGTGACGCCGTCTGCGCCGCGCATCACGCAACAGCCTCGCGAGCCGCGACGACGCGAGGACCGTCGCCCTCCTCGCGGGCCGCGGCCCGATCATTCCGGTCCGCCGAAGAACGCATTCCCGGACCTGGACCTGGGTTCGCCGCCGAAGCCCCCGCACACGCCGAAGAAATCCATCGAGGACCTGTTTCGTGACGCGGAGGAACGGACCGACCGGGACATCGTCGGAAAAGTACAGATGAATGAACCCGATCCTTCGGCAAGCTCAGGACCCGCCGTCGTCTTTCGTAATGATAGTTCACCGCAGTCGAGCGGCCCGAAACCGGTTCAGCCCGGTCAGCGCGTTCGCTTCGACGAGTAGGCCGCTCCATGTCATACTACGCCTATGCCTGAACGCATTTCGTACGTCACGGATGACGGCGTCACGGTCGTCGGCGACTGGGTGACCGCGCCCACGACGATCGGGGCCGTGATCCTCCTCCACATGATGCCGGTTCTCCGCCAGTCATGGGCGTCATTTCAACGCGCATTGGCGCAACGCGGTCTCGCGTCGCTCGCCATTGATCTGCGCGGTCACGGGGAGAGCGTGAAGGGTCCGGACGGTAAACCGCTCGACTTCAAGAAGTTCACGGATGGGGAACACGCGTCCACAATCCACGACGTGCGGGGCGCGTACGCGTGGTTGCGGTCACGGGGAATCGATCGTGACCGGATCGCGGTCGCCGGCGCGTCCATCGGCGCGAATCTCGCGCTCCAGTTTTTGTCCGAAGAGCCTCAAGTTCCCGCCGCGGTGCTTTTGAGCCCGGGTGAGTCGTACCACGGCGTCGAAACCGCTGATGCGGCAGATTACGTGCTCCCGCACCAGGGCGTATGGATGGCCGCGTCCGGGGGCGACGACGCGTACAGCGCCGCGTCCGCCGACAAGCTCATGGGGGCGCTCCAGGTCGAACAGAAAGTTCATGAGAAACTGCTCGGCGCGGGTCACGGCACGAAAATGTTTGAGACGCATCCGGAGCTGTCGGACAAGCTCGCGGACTGGCTCCGTGATCGCGTCCTTGCGGTGAAATAACCGGGAACCGGGAACTGGGAACCGGGAATATTTAACGTATGAATGATTTGTTGCAGGGCATTGTACTTGGCCTGTTGCAGGGCGTGACCGAATTTTTTCCCGTCTCGTCCTCCGGGCATCTGATCCTCGTTCCGTGGCTCTTCGGGTGGAGGGACCAGGGGCTCGCGTTCGATACCGTCCTCCACCTGGGGACGCTCGTTGCCGTGCTGTGGGCATTCCGAAAAGACGTCACGCGCATCGTCAGAGGCGCGTTTGTCCAGAACGACGCGGCGGCAAAACGACTCTTCCTGCAAATCATCGCGGCGAGCATCCCCGGGATCGTGCTGGGTGGTCTCTTCGGTTCTGCGATCGAAAGTGCGCTGCGCGGACCGTTGCCCGTGGCAATTGATCTTGCTTTTTGGGGCATCGTCCTCTTTGCGGCCGACCGGTCGTCTGCGGGGAAGAAGGACGCGGTCCGCGCGGTTGACCGATTGAATTGGCGGCAAACGCTCACGGTCGGCCTTGCGCAGGCGATTGCACTGTTACCCGGAACGTCACGATCCGGTATAACGATGACCGGGGGGCTCCTGTCCGGTCTGGACCGCGGGACGGCCGTCCAGTTCTCGTTCCTCGTGAGCATTCCCACGATTGCCGCCGCAGGCGGATACGGCCTCCTGAAGCTTCTGCGCGGCGATGCGACGGCGAGCGTTGGACCCGGGCTCCTCGCCGGGTTCCTGGTCGCGGCCGTGTCCGGCGCGTGGGCGATCCGATTCCTTCGTTCGTATGTGTCGAAACACTCATTCAACGCATTCGTCATCTACCGCCTCGCGCTCGCGCTCGTTGTCGTGGCGGCATTACGGTAGCGCCGCGTTCGTCGCGTTCGCGTTCGCCTTGCCTGCGACCGCCGCGAACGTCCCGGTGCTGCACGCGAGTTCAACGACCCCAAGCGTGGACACGTCCAATGTCGCGTCCCTGCTCGTGATTGACGTCGCGAGCGGCAAGACGCTGTATAAATTGAATCCGGACAAACAGTGGTCCGCCGCGAGCCTCACGAAGCTCATGACGTCTTATCTCTTTTCGTCCGGCCGCCGGAACTGGGCCTCGAAAGGCAACATCGTGAAGTCAGACGAAGTGGGAGGCGGTCGCCTCGGCGTTCCGTCCGGCAGCACGATGACGTTTCGCGACCTGCTCTATTCCGCAGTCATCGGGAGCGCGAACAACGCGGCGAACGCGATGGCGCGACAGTCCGGGTACGGGTCCAAGGGTTTCATCAGGGAGATGAACCGTCGAACGGGTCTCCTCGGCATGACGAACACCGCGTACGTTGACGCGTCCGGGATGAGCCCGAAAAATGTCTCAACCGCCTACGATGTCGCGTTGGCATTGGACGCCGCGGGAGCAAACGATGAAATACAGAAGGCGATGGTATCACCGACGTATCGGTTCACGGTCGCGACGCCCAAGAAAGTGACGAAGACGATCAAGAATACCAACCGTCTCCTGTTCGAGGAACCGGACGTTCTCGTCACGGCGGGAAAAACTGGGTATCTCGAAGAGTCCATGTACAACTACGCGGTCAGCGTACGTCCCAAGTCCGGGGATGGTGGCGAGCTCGCGATCGTCGTGTTCGGCGCACCCGCGCGCGCGGATTCCGTTGATACCGCGACCGTGCTCGCGAAGTGGGCGTGGGAGTCGTTTGCATGGTCCGGCACCTCCACGGTCCCGATTCGTTTCAATCGCAATCTCGGTCCTGGCATCCGCGGGGCGGACGTGAAAGCACTCCAGAAATGGTTAAATGGCAACGGGACGGTCATCGCCGCATCCGGTCCGGGGTCTCCAGGCCGTGAGACGGAAAAATACGGTCCGCTCACGCAGGTGGCCGTGAAAAAGTTCCAGGACGCGCATAAGGCGGACATTCTCGTGCCGCAGGGGCGTGAGAAGGGGAGTGGCGTCGTTGATTTTCAGACGCGGGCGTATTTGAATACGCACTGACATGAAGTCGTCTGTCTTGGTAGCCACATACACCACGCCAAATAAGTCGGTAACCATCTAAAAAATACTATGAAATACGACATATTAGCATCGACAGATGCAGTAAATAATACGATGAAAGCTCTTACGGAGTGCGGCTTTATGCCCGAATCGCTTTCTTCCCTGGATGAAACGCTTTCAAGGATCAAAGAGCTGATCCCGGCCGGAGCGTCAGTTATGAACGGTTCTTCGCGGACGTTGGAAGAGATCGGTTTCGTCAAATATTTAAAAGAGCAAGCGCACGGCTGGAATAATCTTCATGAGGCCATACTTGCGGAAAAAGACCAGGCCAAACAAGCGGCATTACGCAAACAGTCTGTTCTCTCCGATTTCTATCTTGGTAGTGCGCATGCTATTGCCGAGACCGGAGAAATTGTAATCGCATCGAATTCCGGGAGTCAGCTCCCTCATATCGCTTTTACCTCGCCGAACATTATCCTCGTCGTCGGCACTCAAAAAATCACACCGGATGTCGATACTGCGATCGCCAGGCTCAAAGAGTATGTCTTCCCGCTGGAAGATGCCCGAATGAAGGAAGCGGGCATGGGCGGCAGTTTTATCTCCAAAGTTCTCATTTTGTCCCGCGAGCAGTCATTTATGGGACGAAAATTCCACGTCCTGTTTGTGAATGAAAAATTAGGATTCTAATTTTTGGATTAACTTTTGATGTGGCCGTCTATATTATTGGCGAACGAATATGACGAGAATTTGGAACAAGCATAAACAGTCAAATGCCCCTCTTAAAAGGAAAGTCTTGGTCGGCATGTCCGGAGGCGTGGACTCGTCGGTCGCCGCGGCGTTGCTTGTGAACGCCGGCTACCGCGTCGTCGGCGGGTTCATCAAGAACTGGTCAGACTCGAAAGACGTCTGGTCCGGGGAGTGTGAGTGGCGCGGCGAGCGTCGCGATGCGATCCGTGTCGCCGCGAAACTCGGCATTCCATTGCTCACGTTCGACTTTGAAGACCAGTATCGGAAACAGGTCGTCGCGCCGCTCTTCGAAGGGTATGCGCGCGGCGTGACGCCCAATCCGGACGTGCTCTGCAACCAGTTCATTAAGTTCGGACTGTTTTATCATGAGATGAAGCGACTCAAACTCGATTTTGTCGCCACGGGGCACTACGCGCAGGTCAAACAGGACCGGAAAGGCGTCGCGCATCTCCTTCGCGGCCGCGATCCGGAAAAAGACCAGAGTTATTTCTTGCATCGCGTGGACCAGACCGCGCTCCGTCACGCGCTGTTCCCGGTCGGAGACAAGAAGAAAGCGGACGTCCGCCGACTGGCGCGCTCCTTCGGTCTTCCTACGGCGGAGAAGGAAGAGAGCATGGGCATCTGCTTCATCGGCAAACAGGACATGACGGCGTTCCTGCGTACGCGCATTCCGTCCAAACCGGGCGACGTGGTTGATCCGAACGGTCGCGTGATCGGCGCGCACAAAGGTCTCGACAGCGTCACGATCGGCCAGCGCCACGGCTTCTCGGTCTCACAGCCGGGCGGTCCATGGTACGCGGCGGTCAAAGACCAGTCCGTGAACTGCCTCATGGTCGTGCCGGGACGCGAGCATCCGGCGCTGTACTCGTCCACGGCCACGGTCGGCGATCTGCATTGGGTCACGGGAGTGTCAGCGATTGGGCTGCGCGGTCTGCAGTGTGCGGTTCGCTATCGGCAGGAAGCGGTGCCAATCTCGGTCAGCGACGCTGGACGCGGACGTATCAGTCTCCATTTCAAAAAGCCCGTCTTTGCCGTGGCTCCTGGACAATCCGCGGTCGTTTATAAAGGGAGGGAGTGTTTTGGGGGAGGCGTGATCGTGTAGGGTCAGCGCCCCCTCATGTCATCCCGACCGAGGCGCGTCCGACGCGCCGAGTGGAGGGACCCCTTTTCCGTTACACCTCATACCATCCGGAACAAGGTCACGCATCGACTCACTCCTCACCTGGTCAGAAAGAAATGAGCGGGCACTTCTACATGAACATTGATCGCTTCCTTCAAACCGAAATGGAACGAGCTGGCCCGGAGTTGTCACGGAAAAGGGGTCCCTCGACTCCGCTTCGCTACGCTCGGGATGACCCTTGAAGAGACGCTCCGCTCGTGATGACACAAAGGGGCGCATCCGTTACCCTGTCCGCCATCCTATGCCCCGCTTGCCGCGGCTCGAGTGGATCTCTGTCATCTACCTGGCGGTGTTCGTCCTCGCCGTTTTGTCGCCCAGTCTGGTCCGGCGCGACGTGTTTGGGATTCCGGAAGAACACGCGGAGGAGATTCTGATTTTTCTCTTCGGTCTCGTCGGACTCATGACGTTCTCGTTGTACGATCGCGTGGTCGAGTGGCGTGAGAAGGAACGCGACGAGGCGCGTGATGACCGGGACAAGGCGAAGAAAGAACTCGTGGCGTCGTATGAGTACATCGGCGCGGTGAATCGTCAGAATGACGCGATGAAGCGTCTTGCGAACGAGGCTGCGACCACGCTCACGGGCGGGGAGCGCGTGAGTAAAGAGTTGTTTCAGTCGCTCGCGATGAATGCCGCAACATTGGTCCGGGGAGAACACGCTGCCATACGGTTTGTTGCTCTCGATAGATTGCGGACTCTGCGAGAGTTCCTTGTTGATCCGCTGAATCAACTTCGCGTCCCGAATAAGGATCTTAAGCTCGCGCATGATGAGGGGCGGACGCACTGTTACGTCCGAAGCGAAGACGGCCACGAGACGCTCGTGATTCCGTCGGATCGGAACGACCTCACATGCAAAGCGTTCATCCTCGTCCAGACGAGTCCGGGCGACGTGCCGGACGTGGACGCCGGTCTCCTCAAGGTCTATGCCAACCAGGCGGAGGTGCTGTATCGTGTGTTGAACGGGAACCGGGAACAGGAAACCGGGAACGGGTCAGATACGGTTCCCAGTTCCCGGATCCCGGTTCCCGATTCCGTATGACCGCTTCAGAGTTACGACAACGGTTTCTTGATTTCTTCAAGGAGAAGGGACACGCGATCATCCCTTCAGCGTCTTTGATACCGGAAAACGATCCGAGCGTCCTGTTCACGACGGCCGGGATGCAGCCGCTCGTCCCGTACCTTCAGGGCCAGCCGCATCCGATGGGGAAGCGCATCGCCAACGTCCAGAAGTGCCTTCGCACGGACGACATTGACGAAGTCGGCGATAACCGGCATCTCACGTTCTTCGAGATGCTGGGCAACTGGTCGCTTGGCGACTATTTCAAACAGGAAGCCATCGGCTGGTCGTTCGAGTTTCTGACGGACACAAAATGGTGCGGCATCGATCCATTGATGCTCTACGTCACGGTCTTCGAGGGCGACAAGGACGCGCCGCGCGACGACGATTCCATCGGCATCTGGCAGGCGCTCTTCGAGGTGAACGGCATCGCGGCCGAGGTCGGCGTGGCGGGGAAGGACGAACCGGCGAAAGGAACGCATGGTCCGCGCGTGTACCCGTATCCCAAGGCGAAGAACTGGTGGCCAGGCGCGACCGCAAAAGGTCTCTGCGGACCGGATACGGAAATGTTCTACGACACGGGCCGGAAACACGACCCGACGTTCGGAAAGGTATGCCACCCGAACTGCGACTGCGGTCGCTTCGTTGAAATCTGGAACGACGTATTCATGCAGTTCAAGCGCGAGACGGACGGCGGGCCGCTCACAAGTCTTCCGATCAAGAACGTGGATACGGGCATGGGGCTCGAGCGCATGGCCGCGATGCTACAGGGGGTCGAGACGGTCTTCGATACGGAGACGTTCCAGGTGATGTTCAACGCGCTCGAGGAACTGTCCGGGAAAAAGTACGCGTCTCGGGGCGCTGAACGGTCTTTTCGCATCATCGCCGACCACCTGCGCGCGGCGACGTTCGCGATCGGAGATGGCGCCGTCCCATCAAACGTCCAACAGGGCTATGTGGTCCGCCGCCTCATCCGTCGCGCGATTCGCGAAGGCCGCAAGATCGGAATCAAAGGACCGTTCGCGTCACGTGTCGCGTCCGTCGTGATCGGTGAGTTCGGGTCATTTTACTCGGAGCTTGAGTCCAAGCGAGCGCAGATCGTTTCCGAGATGGACAAAGAAGAAGCGAAGTTCGAGGAGACGCTTGAGAAAGGTCTCAAAGAACTGGAACGGATGTTGAAGGAGGGCGACGTCACCGGAGAAAAGGCGTTCGTGCTCTACTCGACCTACGGGTTTCCGCTCGAACTGACGGAAGAACTGGTCCGCGAGCGGGGACAGAGCGTCAATCGCTCTCGTTTCCAGGCTGAATTCATGAAGCACCAGGAACTGTCGCGCACGTCCGCGGCGGGGATGTTCAAGGGTGGTCTTCAAGACACATCGGATGAATGTACCCGTCTCCACACGGCCACGCACCTGCTTCATCGCGCTCTGAAAAACGTCCTCGGCGAGCACGTCGAACAAAAAGGTTCGAACATCACGCGCGAACGTCTTCGCTTTGATTTCACGCACTCGGCAAAGGTCACGAAAGAACAGCTAAAAGAAGTCGAAGACATCGTGAACGACGCGATTCGTCGCGACCTTCCGGTCACGTACAAGATCATGGATATGGACGAGGCAAAGAAAGCCGGCGCCATCGGTCTCTTTGAAGACAGGTACGCGCAGGTCGGCGGAAAGATCAACGTCTACGTTGTCGGCGATGACAAGACAGATTATTTCAGCAAGGAAATTTGCGGCGGCCCGCACGTCGGAAAGACAGGGGAGCTTGGGTCATTCAAGATCCAGAAAGAAGAAGCGTGCTCCGCAGGGATCAGACGGATCAAGGCGACAGTAACCGGGAACCTGGAACAGGGAACCGGGAACGGGTCATGAACGGTTCCCAGTTCCCGGATCCCGGTTCCCGAAGAATAACCCGAAGAATAACGTTGACCATTTTTGCCAGAACCTGCTAAACTGCGCCCATTATCATGTGGACATGTCATCGATTCCGCTAATTCTTGCGAAAAATCATCCCATTTGAATGGCGCGATACAGCCGCAATAACACACAAGGACCCGCTTCTCCCAGCAAGGACTTCCTTGTGGTGAAAGGGATCGTGCAAGAGAACCTGCCGGCCGCTTCGTTCCGGGTCAAACTCGAGAACGGGCAGATGATTTTGTGTCATATGGCAGGAAAATTGAGGAAACACCGCATTCGGCTCACCCCCGGGGATGAGGTCCAGATCGAGATCAGCCCCTATGATTTGACAAAAGGACGGATTATCTATAGATTCTAGTCCCTTTAAGGTATGAAAGTACGCTCGTCCGTGAAGGCCATGTGCCGCGATTGCAAGGTTGTCCGGCGTAAAGGCCGGGTCGTGGTCATCTGCTCGAAGAGTCCGAAGCATAAGCAGCGTCAAGGTTAGACTCACATCACTTCTTAACCCCGGCTGAACGGTCCCCCTCACACCTATGGCACGCATTGCGGGAGTCACCCTCCCGGCCAACAAGCGCATTGATATTGCGCTCCAATACATCTACGGCGTCGGTATCACCACCGCGATGAAAATCATCGCGGAAAGCGGCGTGCCCGCGAACGTACGCGTGAAAGATCTCACGGAGACGCAGGCGAACAAGCTGCGCGACATCGTCGAAAAGAAGTTCAAGGTCGAGGGAGAACTGAAGCGCGAAGTGCTCGGCAACATCAAACGTCTGAAAGAGATCGGCAGCTACCGCGGCACGCGGCACATCCGGAACCTCCCGGTGCGAGGACAGCGCACGCGCACGAACACGCGCACCGTGCGCGGCAACGTCCGCAAAACGATGGGTTCTGGCAAACGGTCACTCGAAAAGACATAATCTATGACGAAAGACGTCCAGAATCTGAAAGAGACCGCCGCGTCAGACGCGGCGGAGGGTTCGGCGTCCAAGAAGAAAGCGGCGCCGAAGGCGAAGAAGTCGAAGAAAGCGAAGCGTCAGGTTTCGACCGGCCGCGCCTACGTCCAGTCTACCTACAACAACACCATTGTGACGCTCACGGATCCGGACGGGAACGTCCTTGCCTGGGCGAGCGCCGGAAACGCCGGATTCCGCGGACCGAAAAAGGCCACGCCGTACGCGGCGTCGGTCATCGTGCGGAACGCCGTGGAGCGCGCAAACGATTACGGATTGAAGGAAGTTCACGTGTTCGTGAAGGGCGTGGGTCAGGGGCGCGAGAGCGCGATCCGCGCGTTCAACGCGAACGGCGTGAACGTGCTGTCCATCAAGGACGTCACGCCCATCCCGCATAACGGCTGCCGTCCGCCCCGGCCGCGCCGCGTATAATCATTCTATGCCGCGCATCAGCTGCAAGATCTGCCGACGCGAAGGGATGTCCCTCTGCGGACGGGAGAAGTGCGCGTACAAGCGGCGTCCGTACGCGCCGGGCGTGCACGGCCCGACCGGCCGCAGCCGTCCGACCGACTACGGCAAGCAGCTCCGCGAGAAGCAGAAGGCGAAACGGCTATATGGGATGGGCGAGCGCCAGTTCCGAAACCTGTTCGAGGCCGCAACGAAGAAGCGGGGGAACACGGGGGAGATGCTCGTCGTCGCGCTCGAGACACGCCTGGACAACGCGGTGTTCCGCGCCGGATTCGCGAAGAACCGCGCGGCCGCGCGCCAGCTCGTGAGCCACGCGCATTTCGACGTGAACGGACACAAGGTGAACATCCCGTCCTACGTGGTCCGCTCCGGCGACATCATCCGCGTGCGCGACACGAAGCGGAACAAAGGGCCGTGGAAGAACCTCTCGGAATCCATGAAGACATACCAACCCGTGTCCTGGATCGCCGTGGATGCGAAAGAAATGGCGGCGAAGATCACCGGCAAACCGACGGGTGAGGAATTGAAACAGCCATTCGACCCTCGCATGATCGTCGAATTCTATTCACGTTAAGTCCTTTATTTTTTATTCCTATGGAATCGCTCCTCCTGCCTTCCAAGATCCGTTACGCCAAAGGCGAACGCGCGCATGAAGGCGTCATCACCGTCGAACCGTGCTCGCCAGGGTACGGCACGACCATCGGGAACGCGCTCCGCCGCGTCTTGCTTTCGTCGTTGCCGGGCGCGGCCGTGACAGCCGTGAAAATCAAGGGCGTGGACCACGAGTTTTCCACGATCCCGCACGTGAAGGAAGACGTGCTCGAAGTGATCATGAACCTGAAAGGGCTCCGCATCAAACTGCACGGCGATGAGCCCGTGAAGCTGTTTTTGACCACAAAAGGCGAGAAGACCGTCACCGCCGGAAACTTTGAACGGGACGCACAGGTGGACATCGTGAATCCGGACGCCGTCATCGCCACGCTGACCGACAAGAGCGCCACGCTCGAGATGGAAGTCACGATCGGTCCGGGCCGCGGCTACCGCAGCACCGAGGAACGCGCGAAGGAAAAACTCGAACTCGGCAACATTGCGATCGACGCGCTGTACAGCCCGGTCTTGAACGTCTCCTACAAAGTGGAAGCTACGCGCGTGGGCGAGAAAACGGACTTCGATAAGCTCGTGCTCCGCGTCGAAACCGACGGGACGATTGACGCGAAGGACGCCGTGCAGCAGGCCGTTGCGATTCTTCTTGATCACTTCAACCTGCTCACGACCATCGAAGAGGAATCCTGATATGCGTCATCGCCGGAAACAGGTCACGCTCGACCGTAAACGCGGACCGCGCAAAGCGCTCCTCCGAGGTCTTGCGACGTCCGTGATTCTGTACGAGAACGTCAACACGACCCTGGCCAAGGCCAAGGCCGTGAAGCCGATCGTGGAACGGCTCATCACCGTCGGCCGCGTGAAATCGTTGAACTCGCGTCGCCAGCTCATGAAGACGCTCACGATCGAGTCTGCCGTCAATAAAATTCTTGTCGAACTGGGACCGCGGTACGCCGAACGGAAGGGCGGGTACACGCGCATCATCAAGCTCGGCGCCCGCAAAGGCGACGGGGCCGAGATCGCACAGATTCAGCTCGTCAAATAGCTATGCCATTCACGAAGAAACTGCGCGGCATGCCGCAGGTCACGCGCGCCACCCACACGATCGACGCGACCGGCCAGGTAGTCGGTCGTTTGGCCACTCGTGTGGCAGGACTCCTCATTGGAAAGCACAAGCCAGGGTACGTTCCTCACATCGATCAAGGTGATTTCGTGAAGGTCACGAATATCGACAAAATCAACTTTACGGGAAAAAAGTGGGAACAGAAGGTGCACTTCAGCACGTCGAACCGTCCGGGTGGCTTGAAGCGTATGCCAGTCTCAAGACTTCGCACCGTGCGTCCAGGCGAGATCCTCCATCATGCCGTGAAGTACATGCTTCCTAAGAACCGTACGCAGAAGGCTCGCTTAAAGCGCATGAAAATTTCATAATGACTATGTCTCCCACGAAAAAGACTGCGGATAAGAAAGAGACCACAAAGAAACCGGTGAAGAAACCGGTCGCTGCGGCGAAGAAAGTCGTCGCGAAGAAAGTCGAACCAAAGGAGACCGACGCGCAGCTTGAGAAGCAGGAAGCGAAAGCGGCGGAGGCCGCGGTCGGCGGGTCGTTCATCGCATCGGTCGGCCGTCGGAAGACGTCCATCGCGCGCGTCCGGCTCCTGAAGAACGGAAAGGGCCTCATCACGGTGAACGGCAAGCCGTACGACAAATACTTCACCGTCTACGAGCTGCGAAAACAGATCACCGAACCACTCGAGGCCGTGGGTCAGGCGACGGCTGTTGACGTGAGCGCGAAGGTGCATGGCGGCGGGATCCGCGGCCAGGCCGAAGCGATCCGTCTCGGCATCGCGCGCTGTCTCTTGGAACTGAACCCCACGTTTCGGAAGGCGTTGAAGAAAGAGGGCTACCTCACGCGCGACTCACGCAAGAAAGAACGCAAAAAGTTCGGTTTGAAGCGCGCCCGCCGAGCGCCGCAGTGGAGCAAGCGGTAAACGACAAACGTTCCGGTGGCCACCGGAACGTTTTCGTAATATCCTACAATGCATGTCCGACGGCCGTACGATCGCCAAGAACGCCGCGTGGTTGCTCGTCGCCACCACGGGGCAGAAGCTCCTCGCATTCGTCTCGTTTACCGTGGCGGCACGTCTCGTTGGCCCGTTCGTGATCGGCGAGTATTTCTACGCAGTCGCGGTGACGAGCACGTTCGTGATCATCGCGGACTTGGGACTCACTCCGGTCGTGATCCGCGCAATTGCGGCAGGCGCAGAGGAGGGGAGACGGCTCTTGTCCGCCGCGCTCCGGCTCAAGGTCATCCTGATTCCGGTCGCGATCCTCGCGTCGCTCGCGTTCGTCATATTCGGTCGCGCGAGCCAGACCATCGTGATCACGACGGCGATCGCGACGCTTGTGATGAGCGCGGATGCTCTGTCGCTGCTCTTTTATGGCGCCCTTCGCGGACGGCAACGCCTCCAATTTGAAGCAGCAGGCATGTTCGTCGGACAGGTCCTGACCGCGTCCGTCGCGATCACTGCCGCGATTCTCGGGTGGGGCGCTCCTGGGCTTGCGCTGGCGCTCCTGGCCGCGAGTTCTTGGAACGCATGGTGGGCGTGGACGCAGGGTCGCGGCCAACAGGTCACGCCGCTCAAACCGCACTGGGGAGACGCGGCCATGCTCGTGAAGCAGGCAGTGCCGTTCGCGCTCGCCGGAATCTTCGTGAAAGTCTACTCGTACCTGGACAGCATCATGCTGAAGGCGTTCCACGGCGAGGCGGCCGTGGGGACGTATTCGGTCGCCTACAAAGTCACATACGCCCTCCAGTTCCTCCCGCTCGTGTTCATCGCGGCGCTTTTTCCCGCGCTCTCGGCCGTGCACGCGAGCGGGGACAAGGCGGCCCTGAAGAGAATATTTGCAGGGTCTCTGCGGCTCATGGCGATCGCCGGCGCCGGTCTCGCCGCGGGACTGTCTGCGCTTGCTCCGAGGTTCATCCCGCTCGTGTATGGCAATCAATTTCTCGGATCCGTCGCGCCTCTCGGGATTCTGCCCTGGGTCCTCCTCCCGATTTTTCTTGATTTCCCGATCGGATCGCTCCTGAACGCCACGCACCGCGCGCACTGGAAGACCACGGCCATGGGCGCGACCATGGTCGTGAACGCCATCATGAACGCGTTGCTCGTTCCGTCATACGGTCCGGTCGGCGCGTCATGGGCCGGCGTGGTGAGTTTCTGGTTTCTCATGCTCGTCGGGACGTTCATGGTGTGGAACGATCTCCCGTCGCCTGGCTGGTTTGCGTCCCTTCTCGGCCGGGCGCTTTTTGTCGCCGGAGGCACGTGGTACGCGATTCTGAACGTGGGCGCGATCATGCCGTTCGCGCTCGACGTGCTCTTTGGCGTCGCGATCGCGGGGACATTGCTCCTCGTCACCCAGCTCCTCACGTTTGATGACGTCCGGGTCGGCTACGGGTGGCTCTTGCGGCGTGTGAAAGGTCCGGATCCGACCGAAGAGGCGGGGAATCAAATTTGATGATCACGGAGTCACGTCCGGATCGGGTAGGGGCGACGCGGTGCGTCGCCCCGGGATCGATCGGGGCGACCCAACGGGTCGCCCCTACCCGAAAACTGACGATCGCGTCTCCTTGCCTAGCCGTATTTGATGCGTTTTTTGAGGTTCTGGGATAAGCTACGGTCGTGAAACAATCGGTTCTGGTTACGCTTGATTACCCGCCTGAAATGGGCGGTGTTGCGCGTTATCTGGGCGAACTTGTCCGTACGGCTGGAGACATGACGGTCGTTGTCAATACAACGCATGAAGTCACTGGTCCTGGGCATGTGGAGTCTCGCGAACTCGTGCGAACGGCGTGGCCGCACTGGTGGCCGATGGTGCGTGTCTGCCGCGAATTTGGCAGCGCCGCGTCATTCGTCCTCGTGAGCCACGTCCTTCCGGTCGGGACCGCGGCCATGATCGCGAAATGGACGGGTGGCGTTCCATACGTCGTCTTATGTCACGGACTGGACGTGCGGCTTGCCGCAGGTCACCGCCGACGGACGTTCGTGTTTCGGCAGGTGTGCACAAACGCGAAACTCGTGGTCGCGAACAGCGAGGCAACGGCAAAAGACATACGGGCGCTCGTGCCGGGTCTGCGCGTTCTCGTTCTCACGCCCGGGGTGCGTCCGGCCGCAACCATGTCACGGTCAGACGCGAGGCAGCGGCTTGGCGTTTCGGCAGACGAGGAAGTCGTGCTTGCCGTCGCGCGTCTGATTCCTCGCAAAGGTGTGGACGTCCTCTTGGACGCGACAGACCGACTCCCAAATCGCGAGAAGCTCACGGTCGCGGTAGTCGGCGACGGCCCGGAACGCGCAAAGCTCGAACAGATGGCGGAGCACCTGAAGCATCGCGTTCGCTTTGTTCCGCGCGCGACGGACGAGGACGTCGCTGCGTGGTACGCAGCGGCTGACGTGTTCTGCTTGCCGCTGCGCGAACACGCGAACGATGTGGAGGGATTCGGGATCGCGTACCTCGAAGCGGCGGCACATGGCCTCCCGGTCATCGCAGGCAGGAGCGGGGGAGCGAAGGAAGCGGTTGTGGACGGGAAGACGGGCATGCTCGTCAGGCCGAACGATCCGGATGACGTCGCACGTGCACTCGCCAGTCTGTTTGAAGACCCCGTACGACGGGGGCGCATGGGAGAAGCGGGGAGAGCACGAGCACTGTCTGACTTCCGGTGGGAAGATCGCTGGAAGCGTCTCATGGACAACATATGAAGCTCGTCTCGGTCGTGATCCCGGTATGGAACCACGCGAAAGAACTTGAGCAGTGCCTCGAGTCGTTGTCGAAGCAGACATATGCGCCGCTTGAGATCATCGTGGTGGACGATGGCTCGACTGATAGGCCGGTAACCGGGAACCGGGAACCGGGAACCGTTAGACTCATACGGCTTGAAGAGCGGCGCGGGGCGGCGGGGGCGCGGAATGAAGGCGCGAGACTTGCGACCGGTGATTACCTGATCTTCGTCGACGCAGACGCGATCCTCGTCTCGCACGCGATCGAACGCATGGTCGCGACGCTTGAGTCACATCCGGACGCTTCGTTCGTCTACTCCTCCTTCCGCTTCGGATGGAAGCGCTTCCCGAGTCGCGCGTTCGACGCCGACGCGCTCCGTCGCGGTCCGTACATACATACGACCGCGCTCATGCGACGCTCTGCGTTCCCGGGTTTTGACGAGTCGCTGAAGAAATTCCAGGATTGGGATCTTTGGCTCACGATCGTGGAGCGCGGTGGAAAGGGGATCTGGATTCCGGAAGAGTTGTTCACATTGTCCATCGGACGAAAGGGGATGAGCGTGTGGTTGCCGTCATTCGTCCATCGTCTTCCCTGGGCGATCACGGAAGAGATGAAGAACTATCGGCATTGGGAAGGTGTTGTCAAAAAGAAGCATGGAATTGAAAGCTAAGTTTATACGTTTGTCAGTTTCTTATTAGAACAACTTACAAACTTAACAACTTAGCTGGTATCTACAATATCTCTTCATTCATGAAAGACTTGCGAATCATCATCGTGTCCTGGAATGTCGAGCAGTTGCTTGCGCGGTGTTTGCGATCCTTGCCGGGCGCCTGTTCCGGTCTCGAATGGGATTGCGTGGTGGTGGACAACGCGTCAAAAGACGGGAGTATCGCGGTCGCGACCGGGATTCCGAATATTCACGTGATCGCGAATCAAAACAACCGCGGGTTTGCGAAGGCGTGCAATCAAGGGCTTGTCGGGTCTGACGCGAGATACGTGCTGCTCCTGAATCCGGACACTGAGTGTCCGCCTGGATCGCTCGCGAGTCTTGTCCGCGAGGCCGACGTGCGGCCGACGTGCGGGATTGCGGGTCCGCGTCTTGTAGACGGTTATGGCGCTGACCAGGCAAGCGTTCGTCGGTTTCCAACGGTTTGGGATCAAGCAGGGATCATGTTGAAGTTGCACCACGTCGTTCCTGCCTTGTTTCGTCGTTACTTCGCGAACGACTGGCCGATTGACCGCGCGGCGAGCGTGGATCAGGTGATGGGATCGTGTTTTCTCATTCGTCGTGACGTCGTGGAGCAGATCGGCGGACTCGATGAACGATATTTCATCTGGTTTGAAGAGGTTGATTATTGCAAACAGGCGAAAGAACACGGTTGGGACGTCTGTTATGTTCCAACGGTCAGGATCACGCACCACGGCGGGCAATCGTTCTGCCAGGTGTTCAGCGTGAAGAAACAACGGTATTTCAATGATAGCCTGGTGAAATATTTTAAGAAGTGGCAGCCGGGATGGCGAGCAGCGCTTTTAGCGGTCTTGCGACCGCTGTCGCTCGCGCTCGCAAGTGCGTCGTCCTTGAGCCCATGGGCGATCTGGGCGGGCGTCGTCTTTTTGATCGAAGTGGTCTCCCTTGCGACGATCTTTCATCCAAAAGCGAATTCAGCCGCGACGATCTTCGTCGCGCTCGTCGTAGGTCTGCTCGCTTGGAAGCGGCCCACGCTTGCGCTTGCCGCGCTCCTCATGGAGCTCATGATCGGGTCAAAGGGATATTTGCTGCAATTAGGCGCGTGGCCGGATGCCATTTCGCTCCGCATCGTCCTGTTCGCCGTCTTCATGGCGGGATGGGCGTTGAACGTCACGCAGACGAAGTCGTGGTCGCGTTTGACGCTATTATTTCGTGGACGAGTCGAATGGCTTTTGTTGTTTATCGTCGTTGGCTACGCGACGTTGCGAGGAATGGCGCTCGGTAATCAATACGTCGCGGTTGACGGGAACGCGTGGGGGTTTCTCCTGCTCATCATTCCGGTATTGGACATTGCGTCACGCATGAGTGAGCGGTTGCGACGGGACGTCCTTCCCGTCCTGTTCGTCGCGCCTGTGTGGCTAGCGGTCAAAACGATCGGACTCGAGTATCTGTTCTCGCATGGGTTCTCGACCATCGCTGATCCGGTCTACCTCTGGGTGCGACGGACCGGAGTCGGGGAAGTGACGTACATCACGGGTAATGCGTTCCGGATTTTCATGCAGTCGTACATCTTCGCGCTCCCTGTACTTTTCTTTTGTGCATCCAAGTATTTTGCGACGCACGAGAAGGGGGATAGCGCCGGGAACCGGGAACCGGGAACCGGGAACCGATTTTTGCATCGAGTGACAGACCTGCTCGCGATCGCTGCACTTGTCGTGCTCGGCATTAGTCTGTCTCGCAGCATGTGGATTGGAGCGGCAGCGGGAATGGTCACGTTGCTCATGCTCGTCCTGTCGGGGCTACCCGTCCCTCGGCTATCGCTCGGGACGTCGCCCGTACACGAGATATTTAAAGGGATCGGGCGACTCATCGTCGTCGGCATCTTCGCTGCGCTCGTCATTGTCGCGACGCTCGCATTCCCGATTCCGCGCGTTGATGTTGCGTCTCTCGCGACTCTGTTTGGGTCGCGTGTCTCGACCGAGGACGCGGCAGCGGCGAGTCGCTGGAAACTCCTGCCCGTGGTTTTGGACAAGATCATGGAACGTCCCTTTCTCGGATCAGGGTTCGGAGCGACTGTGACGTATCAGACGTCTGACCCGCGCATCGTCTCTCAAACCGGCGGGATGTACACGACGTATGCGCTCGAGTGGGGGTGGCTCGAGCACTGGGTGAAATTCGGCGTCTTCGGATTCGCACTGATGATCGTGCTCGTCTGGCGCGTCGGTCGTCGTGTCGCGCGGTTGGCTGAACCGCGTTGGATCGTCGCTGCGGGCGTGGCGACCGTGGTCGGACTCGCCGTGACGCACGTGTTCACGCCGTATTTGAATCATCCGTTGGGGTTTGGAGTTTTGTTTGTGCTTGAGGGACTCGTTCAGACGTCGCGATGCAATCTTGACTGAGACGAACGCGCGCGGTATGAATGTGGCATCTTAATACTAAGTATTAATAATAAGGTTATGCGCACCTCGTCGCTTGTGACTGTTTCTCTTCCGCCGTCCATGGTGAAAGCCTCGGAACGGGTTGCGAAGCGTCACCACATGACCCGTTCTGAATTGATGCGGACGGCATTGCGTTATTTCTTGGAAGAACAGACGGCGCTTGAAGCAATCAGGGTGTACGAGCAGGAACGGCGTGACGGCAAGCTGAAAACGTTAAAGTCTCTCGCCGCACTCGCGCAGTAGTATGACCGATCGGAGGATCACGAGAATATTGTATTCCTCTCATTTTGAGCGAGCGTTGAGAGCGGTTCGTGATGAGCACCACATGATCATCGACGAGCGTGAAAAAATGTTTCGTTCAAACTGTTTTCATCCCCTCCTGAAGACTCATAAGTTGAGAGGTAAACTGCAGAAATACTGGTCATTTTCTATTACGCACTCGCACCGCATCATGTTTGAATTTCTTGATTCGCATTCCGTCGCTTTTATCGACATCGGGGATCATGCGATATACAAATAGGCGGCTGACTTCAGTGATGAGGTATTATGCAACACGTCGATCTTCCCAGCCGGTAAAACCCTTGACGAACGCCGCACCAGAAACAGACGCGCGTCCCTCGATTTGAATCTCGTCTAAAACCAACGCCGTGCCTTCCCCGCACGCCACGGCGGGTTGCTTTTCAAACACGAAGCACTGCCCCGGCTTGAAGGCATCGTCTCCGGCGATGACGGACGCTTTGTGGATCTTGAGACGTTTCCCGCCCACTAGGGTCCAGCAGCCAGGCCACGGGTTATACGCACGAATGAGACGCTCGATGTCGGTCGCCGGTCGTGTCCAGTCGATTTTTCCGTCGTCACGTGTGAGTATCTTGCATGTCGTCGCTGATGCGTGATCCTGTTCAACAGGGGAGACGCGGCCATCTAGAAAGTCTGCCAGCGTTTTCGGAAGCGCCTCGGTGCCAAGGACCGCGAGACGGTCGTGGAGTGATGATCCCGTCTCATCGGGCGCGATTTGCGTCTCGACCGTCGAGAGGATAGGGCCGTGATCCATCTCCGCGTCAATTTTCATGATCGTAACGCCGCTTTTCGCGTCTCCGGCCGCGATCGCGGCCTGGATGGGGGATGGACCGCGCCAGCGCGGCAGGAGCGAGCCGTGGACGTTGACGACGCCTTCCTTCGGCAGATCGAGCAACCACTGCGGCAGGATCTTGCCGTACGAGACCACGACGAACGCGTCACATGATCGTCCGACGCTCTTGATCCAAGACTGGAAGCCCGCGTCTTTGAGCGTTTCCGGCTGACGAACGTCCGTGATGCCGAGTATTGTCGCCGCGACTTTTACCGGAGGCGGCGTGATCGTCGCATGCCGACCAACCGGACGGTCAGGTTGCGTCACGACGGCGAGAACATCAAAGCGCCCGTCCTTCACGAGCGCTGTGAGCGACGGAACGGCGAAATCTCCGGTGCCGAAAAAGATGATGCGGGACATAACCTTCCTGTCATCCCGACCGGAGTGAGCCACGTCCGACGTGGCGAACGAAGCGGAGGGACCCCTTGCGTAAACGAGACGCTTCTTTGACGAAAGGGGTCCCTCCGCTCGGCCGTCAGACGGCCTCGGTCGGGATGACATTTAGAAGGTTACACCTTCACATTGCTCTCGCCTCTGGTGTACTCCTTCACCTTATCGGTGAACAGCACGCCGTTCAAGTGATCGATCTCGTGCTGGAACACGACGGCCGGAAATCCGGACGCATCGAACTCGACCTCTCGGCCGTGACGGTCAACGGCGCGGACGCGGATGCGTTTGTGGCGTTCGACCATGCCGAATTTTCCCGGGACGGACAGGCAGCCCTCTTCTCCCGTTTGCATGGTGGAAGACGATTTTACGATTTCAGGATTCAGATAGATGACGACCTTCTCGCGTTCCTGGACCGCGATGATACGCTCCATTCGTCCAATTTGAGGAGCGGCGAGTCCAACGCCGTCGGACGACACCATGAAGGCAGCGAAGTCATCGGCGAACTTCTGGAATTCAGGCGTGTGGATGATTGCGACGTCAACGTCCCGTGAACGCTTGCGTAGTTCCGGGTTCGGGTCCGTGAGGATTGTCCACGTCTGGTTCATGTAACGCGGTAGCTTACTCGAAAAACGCGATTGGGTCAAGGTCAATGAGCGCATTCGTGACGACGACGGGCTGTAGAGCGTCCACGATCGTCGAGTCAGGCGTGTCTGCCGGGACCGTGAGGTGGATGATCGAGCGCCCGGTTCTCGTGGAAGAACGGAAGAGAACGGGATATGGACCTGACAGCGACGCTCCGGCGACCGTCCCGATCCGCGGCCTTAGCGTCGTGAGCAGGTCGTCTGACGATCCAGAATCGCGGACGATGATTTTTACGAGACGAACCGACGGTGGCAGGTGGAATTGCGCGCGTTCAGTCGCTTCATGGAGGAGCGCGTCCCGGCATCCCTGCGTCGTGAGCCAGGATTTCGCTTCAGCGAGAAGCAATGGATCGGACTGGACGACGAGATCCGCGTTCCCGGTCTGGCACGCGTCTGCAAGACGGCGAAAGGCGATGATGAGACGTTCCCTTCGGCGTACGTCGTCCGCGTACCCTGGGAGGAGCGAAAGGTCAGTCAGGATTACGAGCGAGTTCGTCGGGATCGAGGTGAGGTCGTTCCATTCGCCGATGGAGAGGACGTGCACTTTTCCGCCTAATCCATGCGCCTGCAGGTCTTTTTCAAGTCGTTCTCGCCCGGGACGTGACTTTGAAAGGTCTTGTCCTCCGCAGGCCGGGCACGTCAGCGTCGTTTCGGTCGTCATGTGACAGCGCGCGCAGGCCGTCGAACGGCCTTTGACCGTGAGTCCGGCGCCGCAACGTGCACAGACAGCGGTCCAGCCGCAATCGGCACACCGGATGCGGGCACGATCGCCATGGATCGGGTGGATGATGTATGTCTCGCGGCCTTCCTTCCGCGACTCTTCAATGATGTTCACCGTCCTTCGCTGGAGACCGGAGATCGGGGACCAGTCGGCGCGGTGGATATCGACGGCTGCGAGGCGCGGCTCAAGGGTCGGAATGGTCGGTGAGCGGAGAGCGGAAAGGCGTGGAGTGAGGCCGATGGAGACGAGCGACGTCCCTGCATTCTCAACCATCCAACGGACGTCGAAGCGCGGAGCGAGTTCGTCCTGTTTGTGGTCGTCGTTTTCCGGTTCGTCGAGAATCACGAGGTCCGCCTCTGCGGCAAGCCATGCACCGACGCGGGTGGCGACGAGGACGTGCGTGTCTCCGCGAAGAAAATTCGTCCAGGCCTTGAAGCGCGCGCCGGCGGCGAGGTCGCTCGTGAGCAGTGCTGCATCACAACGATCCGAGAGCCAGGCCGCGCGCGACGCCCACGGCGTCAGAATGAGCACGCGCTGCTTGTCTTTCGACGCCTTCTTCGCCGTCTCAATGACTCCGCGGTCTCCGAGCCAGTGATTCAGAAGATACCGCTCTTCCCGCGTTGCCATGAGCGAGGCTTGGACTGGTCGTACGCGCACGTCCCTCGGTTTCTTCGGCAACGTCCCGAGCCACGCGTGGAGGATGCTCGGTGTGGACGTGAGCGACCGGATCGCGAGCGCGTCCAAGAGTCGAAGCGTCCCTTCGCCGAATCGCAGCCCTGCGTACGTCGCCTCGATCGGTTTCCGCGGCTTGTTCGTCGTTGCATCCTCCCGGATATCATGTACAAGTCCGACGATGCGTTTGGATCGAAAGGGGATCCACACGAGCCGGCCGGTCTCGATCGTCATCCCATCCGGGACGTCGTACTCAAAAACATCCACGCCGCGAGGCGTGCGGATGGAGGGAATGACGGAAGCAACCATTGTGCTTTACGCCAAATCGAAGCGCATCGTCAGATACCCGACGCCAAACGGCGCCTCGTAGGCCAGTTCCTTCGGCGTCACGTTCATGCCGTCCAATGCGCCCGCAAGCGTCATGATCGGGCGATACCCGCACTGACCCGCGGCTTCCACGGCCTGCGCGTCGAGCGCGAGGAGCCCCTGGAGATCGAGTGACGCCAGTTTGCTGCGCATGGTCGCGTCAAACGCAGGGCCTTCAACGCTCGCACCGCCCGGCGATTTCTCATGCAGCTTATGTGAGAGGTCTGCGGACGCAATCACGGCCACTCTCGCAGACTCGCGATGGAGGACGGAATTGAGCTGCTTGCCGAAATTGACGTGCGCCTGCGCGGGGAGGAGCGACGGAGCGAGCGGGAGCAGCCTCCAGTCCTTCAGGTGCGCCGTGAGAAGGAGGAGCGGGATCGTGAATCCATAGTCGAGTTCTTCGGACGACGTGAGCGTAAACGGGACGCCTTCGGCGCGCAATTCGCGCTGCATCCGGTCGAGCAGCAGAAAATCTCCTTTCGCTTCCACGGTCGTCTGATGGTCGCCGAACGCTTTCAGGGTGCCGACGTACTTCGGGGACATGTTGGCGCTCATGGCATCCGGGTAGCTCGCGGCGTGCGGTGAAATGATGGCGAGCGTTTCGGCCTTGGCGAGGTAGAGCGCGTGTTCAAGTTCCTCGTACGCGGCGAGCGTGGCTTTGAGCGCATCACGTTTCTCCTTCCCCACGCTCGGGGCGAGGAGCGGGGAGTGGGGGACGACGGCGGCAAAGACGATCATGTTATTCGGCTTGGACGAGCGCGACGGGCGGAGCGTCGAGCAGGACAGGGTCACTGACAGGATAGTCGTCGAGGACCGAGGTGGGCAAGGTGACCACGTTCTTCCACTTCCAGCCCAGCGTCTCAAACGCCTCGGCAGACGGGATGGGGCGGCGTTTGCCGGATTCGATGACGTAGACCGCTGATGATTTCGATGATTTCACGAGTTCGCCGTCATGCAGCCGGTACGGCTCGCCTTTCGTGAGGTCGGCGATGGCGAGGGACGTGACCTTCTTCGGTTTTCGGTTCTTGAAATAGAGCGACAGGAGGCTTGCGTGTTGAACGAGCTGGCGTTCGCCGGCTTCGGCATACCACACCTCCTTCGTCGTCGTGTCCTGCAGCAGCATGCCCTGCGGGTACTTCGCT
The DNA here is from genome assembly GCA_001791275.1 of Candidatus Uhrbacteria bacterium RIFCSPHIGHO2_12_FULL_60_25. Lineage (GTDB taxonomy): Bacteria > Patescibacteriota > Patescibacteriia > 2-12-FULL-60-25 > 2-12-FULL-60-25 > 2-12-FULL-60-25. The sequence goes on from MGEH01000018.1 coordinate 67,861, forward strand.
TCCAGCGTGATCGCGCGTCCGATGTCGTACGGCGTGAGGTCCTCGTCATTCACGTCCTCGACCTCGTCCATATTGAAGCCGAACGTCTGGAACGTCTTCATGTTCTTGACGTGACGCCGTTCATTGCCGGACAGGAGCCAGATGCGTCCGGCCGGGTCACGGAGGAGCGCGTAGTTTGGGAAATTGATGGCCGTGCCTTCCTCGTACGACGCGAGATCCGTATCGGAGACGTCGACGACCTTGCTTATGTCCACGAGCGTCGTGGCGACGGCTTTCGATGCGAACGGGCGCTTCAACCCAAGCCGGATCCACCAGAGCGCGCCGGACGGAGCGCCGCGGACCACGGTCCCGTCCGGATAGTGTTTGGAAAACCAGCGTTTCCAGATGCGCCAGAGATTCAGGTTTCCGTGGATGTGCGGCGTGTACGTGTAGAGCGACGCCGTCGCGAGGTTCGCGGGTGTGACGGCGAGACCGTCGATCACGGTCGTCTTCCCCGGCGCGTAGCCGCTCCGCGTCTGGCCGTTCGAGAGGAGACGCATGTAGTAGCGTTCCCGCATCTGCTTGGCCGCGTACTCCATCTGATTCGCGAATCCTTTGAAGTCGGAGAGGGCCGGATCGTCTTTCGAACAATCGTCACACACGCCGAATCCCGCAGCCCAGTCGTACTGACCTTGTGACGGCGTTGCATCTTCCACGAGGCTCTGCTCCTTCTGGAGGAGCGCGACGAGGAATTTCGGGTTGATCTTGTATGAGTTCGCCACGCGCCAGATGATTTCAGGCGCCGTCCTCGTGGTTCCGTCAATATCCGTCGTTCGGTACTCGGCGAGCGTCCCCTTGGTCTTTAAGAATCCCACGAGACGGTCGAACGACATGGCGCCGGCGTCGAACACGTCTTCGTCGGTCAGGATGACGTTGGGGTCAAATCCCTGGTCCAATTCGAGGTCCTGGGCCGTGACAAGACGCGCCTGCGGGAACAGGATGGATAGAATGAGGAGGACGCCTGTGAGCTTTCGTTTCACGCGGCAATCGTAGCAACTGACGGCGTTTTGGGCTACCCTTTGGCTTGACCATGACATCAAAACGGACGCTCGTATGCGCCTGCGCCGTGATCGGAGCGGTCGTTTTTCTATGGGTTGCGACGATTCTGCCGCGAACGACGACGGCGCTGTTCGCGTCGCCCGATGAGACGGCCGTGATGTTGTTCGCCCGCGCCTGGTCGCCTACCGTCGGATTCCGGTTGCCGCACCGTCTCCCGCGCGACCTCGCGGACCTCGTCGGGCTGCACCCGAGGAGCACGGTGCGCCAGGGCGATGCGCTCGTCCCCGTGGGTTTCCTCGGCATGCCGTTTCTCGTGATGCTCGCGGAGCGCGTCTTCACCGGTCTCGGCGCGTATCTGACCGCGCTCCTCGTCCTCTCGTCCGCCTACCCGCTCTGGCGGCTCGCGAGACGCGTGAGCGCACGCGTGGCGTGGGTGACGACTCTGATCTACCTCACATTCCCGACAATCCTGCTGTACGCGAACAGGGGATTGTTTCCTAATCTTCCGGTGGTCGCGTTTGGACTTTGGAGCGTGTGGGCGTTTCGTGTGGTCCGTGGTCCGTGGTCCGTGGTGATCGGAGGACTGACGCTGGGTCTCGCGCTCACGATCCGTCCTACAGAGGCGTTGTGGCTGTTGCCGTGGATCGCGTGGGCGATCTGGATGAGTAAAACAACGTGGCGGCGCATATTGGTCGCATGCGTCGTGACGACAATTGTTTGTCTTGGCGGTTTGTGGCTCGCGTACCAGACGTATCCCGGTCCGCGCGGCTGGATCCCACCGATCGGCTACTTTCTTCGCGATTCGACATTAGAGACGGTTCCCGGTTCCGAGCCTGCCCTGAGCGAAGTCGAAGGGTTCCCGGTTCCCGACGTTTCCCTTCCCTTCGGTTTCCATCCCCGCGTGATGTGGCGCAACGTCTGGACGTACTTCGGTTCCACGCTCGGCCCGTGGTTCGCCGCTTCGGTCCTCGGAGCCGTCATCGCCGTGAGACGCCGTCGTGACACGCTCACGCGGTCGTTCATACTCGTCGCCGGTTGGACTGTCGGCATCCTTCTCCTCGTGTACGGCCAGGCGGTGTACACGGACAACATCCGCGGGAGCGCGTCGCTCGCGAATTCGTTCCTGCGGTACATGCTGCCGCTCACGCCCCTCGTGGCATTCGGGATTGCGCTTCTCGTGGAAGATGCGCGCACGCTTCCGAAACGAGGAACGCTCGTCGCAACCGGGCTCGTCGTCTTTTTCGCGCTGTACGGGGTCGCCGTGGCGTTGAACGGCGATGAAGAGAGCGTCCTGAATACGGAGCGTCAACTGGTTCGGTACGCGGAGATCCGTCGTCTTGCGGACGAGAACCTGGATCCCGGGACCGTCATCCTGTCTGAACGGTCGGATAAGATCTTCGCGAGCGGCGATTTCGTCGCCGTGAGTCCGTTCCCGCCGCCGGAGACGATTGACGCGATCGTCCGATCGAGTACGACGGTCGCGCTCTTCCATCGCACGCCGACAGGTCCGGATGCGACGCTTCCCGGCCCGCTCGCTCTATACGCGTTCTCATACGTCTTCTCGGTTGATAACGAGTCCATGGTCATCGTGTGGCACTAAACATGAACCGTCTCGCGAAGACACTCTTCGTATTCCCATGGGCCCTTGCGATCGCGGCGCTCGCGTGGCTCGTGGTCCAACGGTTCCCTCCGTCCGGAACCGTCGTTTTCGACGTGCCGTTCGACGGAACGAGCGCCTGGATTGACCCGTTCCTTCCGGCAGAACGCACAACGCGTCCGGGTTTACAAGCGGACGAAGGCTGGTCGGGACAGCGCGTCGTGCAGGACCCCGTGTACACGTCCGCGAGGCTCCCCGGGGTGTACGACGAGGTTGACCTCGAGATCGAATTTCGTCCCATCCGACAACCGATCATCGAGATCGGGTTGCTGCGAGACCCCGAGTCCCTCTCATTCGAATTCCAGCCGATTTGGTACGCGCCGCTTGAACGCGAAGGGTGGCGCGGCGTCGGTGAAGGGACCCGGCGCGGATACGTCCGTTCGTCGGCCGGGGCGTCTGTCCTGGCTTCGTCCGACTATCAGAAACTCGCCGTGTGGCACGCGAGCGCCACCTCCTACGTCGCTCGTGATCCGTCGGGTCCTCCGTCCAAGGTCGCGGTTTCGCTCCGCGGCAGCCATGATTTCTGGGCCGTGCCCGCGGGAAACGACGTCTCGTTCACGTTTGAGATCCAGGACGTCAACCGCGCGAAAGGCCCGGACACGGTCGTGTTCCGCGTGTATCGCGGCGACGAAGAGCTGACGCGCGAGGCCGTGGGGATCGGCGGGAGCCGGGACACGGCCATGGGTCCGGTCGTCACAAAGAATGTGACGGTCACCGGCGCACAACCAGGCGCGTACCGCATCCAGTTCTCCGCCGATGACGACGTGTTCATCCGTTCGATCGAGACCGCGTCGCAGCGCTGGGTGGTGGGTCCGCGCCTATCTTTCGGGGACATCGTGGGTTTCGAGCCCGGCATCAAGCCGGGCGTGGCGTGGAGCGATTCGCGGCACCTCGTGGCGGAGACGTTTCATCGCGAGGGTCTGCAGCGCGTCACGTTCGGCGACGCAGGCGTGAAGGTCCTGCGCACGCACGAGGCCTTCACGCTCGACCGGACCGACGGCGATGTACAACCGAAGCGGCTCGACGTTCCGCTGGGCGACATGCGCGTGATCGGCGACGGATGGTTCTCCTTCACGCCCGAAGCTTTCTTCGCGCCTCAACCCCGGCGCGTGACTGATTTTACGGATCCGGATCGTGAGGGGATTGACGCGATCCTCACGCCGTACATCCGTCCGGTCGCGATCGGCGATGACTGGTATCGCGCGACCGTCCGCTTTGCCATAGATCCGACCTCGGACCACCTGCGGCTCGCGCTCTCCGCGCCGAACGTCCTCACGCGCGCCGGAGCCGTGGACGTGCGACGATTCCGGCTCACGTACCGAAGACCGCCACTTACGTGGTCCGAATGGTGGCGCGTGTTACGTCAGGAAGCGGTGAACGCGTGGCGTCGAATGATGTGAACGTATGTCGTTGAGCGACTTTCTGAAGGCCTTCATCCGTCAGTGCACGTACGCACTGGCCTTCTTCGTGGCGATCGTCCTTGTCGCGGAATTTCTCACGCCCGCGTCCGTGACGCCGTTCCTCGATCCCGTTCCCTTTGCCGTCCTCGCATTCGCGCTCCTTTCCGCCGACGCGATGCGGAGAACGGTCAAACCGAATTCGTGGGTCCGGTCTGTGTTCGGCGTGCTCGGTCTCGCGATCGTCCTGTTCGTCTTGTGGATGCGACGGTAAGACGATATATATTACTGACCATCATCCCCATGCCCCCTCCCTTCCACTCCCTCGAGAATCCCTTCGAGCCTCCCAAGAAGCGCCTTCAAGACGACGCCGAGCTTATCGGCAAGTTTCTTGGCCGTGCAGCGGAAGAAGAGATGCGCAAGATCATGGCAAAGGAGAAACGAAAGCCTGACGTCGCAGAACCTGACTGGACGCCCATACGCCTGTCAGACAAAGAGAAGGCCAGGATCGAGGCCCTGAACACCCCGCTCATGAAGCAGGAAGCAGCCAAGCTCACAGCCTTCTTCGGAGAATACATCACCGTCCCGCCCCTCCCACGAGAGATCACCCCGGAACGCATCAAGAACTGGGAGACGATGGGCTTCGAGCTCCACTACCTCCCTCCCATGGACATGACAGAGGACGCCGACTTCCCCGGGTGGGAGAAGAAGCCACAACGTTGGTTCTACGAGGAAATCGCCGCAGGTCGCATTGCAAAAGACGCCACCATGCTCCCAGGCGCCTGGGTGCTCGTGGACGGCAGGCAGAAGCCTAAGTATGACTATGGCAAGCAGATGTACGAGAACGATCCCTTGGGTGACGCTTTGGCAGAGCTGCGACAAAAAGGTCTCGTCCAGCCACATGGACATGTCCCAGACCCACACTCCCGTTTCGGTATTTCCGCTGATGAGCTCTCAAAACCCGAAGTAATCGAAGCATTTGCTGAGGTCCTCCATGTTCGACCGGATCAGCTGACCTTGCCTACCGCTACCGACTTCAACGTGATCGGCAATATCCATCATCCCGAATGGGACGACACGGACAACTGGGAGTGGTTTCAGGATTCATATCAAGCCGGTCAGAGGCGTCTGTACGGTGGCGCTTCTTGGGATGGAGGTCTCTCGGGCGTGCACTGGGATGATGCCGACAATCGCAATGACAACATCGCCTTCCGCCCCTCGGTTCGTTTCTCTCCGTAAGTTGTCCCGGCGAATCAGAGGTGTAGGAAGAACTCTTGCCACATACGACGTTCCCATGGTGAACTACGTCCTCACGTATGAGGATTCTCGTGACCGGAGGGGCGGGGTTTATTGGGACGAACTACGTTTATTTTGTGTTGGCACGGCATCCGAATGACGATGTCACCGTCCTCGACGCGCTGACCTACGCCGGGAACCTGGAGAATTTCAAACAGCTCGAAGGGAATCCGCGATTCCGGTTCGTGAAGGGAGACGTCTGCGATGCTGCGCTCGCCGAAGGTCTCGTGAAGCAGGCGGATGCCGTGGTCCACATCGCCGCGGAGACGCACGTGGACCGATCCATCCAGGACGCGACCGCGTTCGTGCGCACGAACGTGCTCGGCACACAGACGCTTCTGGACGCATGCCGCAGGAACGGGAGCGTCCGATTCCATCACGTGTCAACGGATGAAGTCTACGGATCGCTGGGTTCGACGGGCGCGTTCAGTGAAACGTCGCCGTACGATCCGCGAAGTCCGTACAGCGCGTCGAAGGCCGGCGCAGACCACCTCGTCCGCGCCGCGTGGCACACCCACCGCGTCCCCGCAACGATCTCGAACTGTTCGAATAACTACGGCCCGTACCATTTTCCGGAAAAGATCATCCCGTTGTTCATCACCAATCTCCTCGAAGGGAAGAAGATTCCGCTCTACGGCGACGGGATGAACGTGCGGGACTGGATTTACGTGGAAGACCACTGCGCGGGGATTGATCTCGCGCTCCGTCACGGGCGCATCGGGGAGACGTACTGCTTCGGCGGACGGAGCGAACGCTCGAACGCCGAACTCACGCGCCTCATCCTGTTCGAGATGGGGTTCGGGTCGGACATGATCGAACCCGTGACGGATAGGCCCGGTCACGATCGTCGATATGCCATCGACCCGTCCAAGGCCGAGCGTGAGCTCGGGTGGTCGGCCGCGACGCCGTTCCTCCACGGACTCCGCGCGACGATCCAGTGGTTCAAGGCGAACCCGGACTGGTGGAAACGCGTGAAAAGCGGCGCATACCGCGACTATTATGAAAAGCAGTATGGGGTCCGGGGGGTAACGAGACCCGTCGCGTAGACCATCCCTTTACACAAGAGAGGCGTTCTGTTACAAACGCAGCGTACCTTTTTTACCCTCGGAGGAATCTCAAGGAGTGTCGCGATGGTCATTCATCCGTCGTTCGTGGTGAGAACCGCTTCGATCGCGCCTGGCGTGAAGCGTCCGGAATCCCACACCCTGACCTTTGTGCCCGGCGACCGTATACTGTGGGACCAAAGAACGCTGCGTCTGTATTACGAGCAGCGGAAGGGAAACTTCCGGGGCGTCCTCACCCTTCACGGCACCATGCGGACCGAAAACAGGCCACACGTCGAGATGGAGCTCCCGGGACCGACCACGCAGGCACAGGCGCGAACACTCGTCTGCACCATCGCAGCGCTTCAGGGGAAGTCAGTGGATGAAGCGATGGATCATGGGATGATAGTGTGGCAATTCAATGAGCCTTCATCCACAAGTCAACCGCCGCGATAGACACGCCTCTCCGTCCACTCTCGGGGAGGCGTTCACGTCTACGCTGGCGAAACTCATCAGCTTTGCTAAGCTTCCTATCGCATGAAAGCTCTTATCGCCGCCGGCGGCCGCAGCACCCGCCTCCGGCCGATCAGTTACACGCTGAACAAGCACCTCATGCCGCTCGCGAACCGGCCGATGTTGTCGTACGTGTTCGACCGCGTGGCGCAGGCGGGGATCACGGACGTGATCGTAAACGTGAACCCGGGCGAGGCGGAGACGATGCGGAACGTGTTCGGCGACGGGAGCCGATGGAACGCGCGATTCACCTACGTCGAGCAGCAAGGCGGCGCGAAGGGGATCGCGCACGCGGTGGCGAACGCGGAGCCGTACCTCCGCGGCGATTCGTTCGTCTTTTTCCTCGGGGACAACATCATGGCGGGAGACATTTCACCTCTTCGACGCCGCTTTGAGCAGGAAGGTCTCGACTGTCTCGTCACGCTCTCCCGCGTGAAGGATCCAAACCGATTTGGCGTTCCGGAATTCGGCGCGGACGGGTCGCTCATCCGCACGGTCGAGAAACCGGACAACCCGCCGTCGCCGTTCGCCGTCACCGGCATCTACTTTTTCAATGACCGGTACTTCGATGGATTTAAGACCATGACGCCGTCCGCGCGCGGCGAGTATGAGATTACCGACATGATCACGTGGTTCATCCGGAACGGAAAGGTCGGACATGAAGAGATTACGGGTTGGTGGAAAGACACGGGCAAGCCCGATGACCTCCTGGAAGGGAACGCGCTCCTCTTGGACGAGCTCGCGATGGACGAGACGTCGAATCGGGGAACGGTGGACGATACGGTTCAGATTCAGGGAAAAGTCACGATCGGCGCGGGGTCGGTGATCGGACCGAACGTGCTCATTCGCGGACCCGTCGTGATCGGCGAACGTACGCGCGTGGAACAGACATACGTCGGTCCGTACACGTCGATCGGGAACGACGTCGTGCTGCGCAACACGGAGATTGAGCACTCAATCGTCTTCGACGGCGCGGAGATTGATTGCGGGAAGCGCATTGTGGATTCGATCATCGGGAGCAAGACGTCCATCCGGTCCACGCAGCAGTCGCTCCCACGAGGACACAAGTTGATCCTCGGAGACCACGGCGTCGTAGAGTTGTAACAGTCACATGTCTCGCGTTCCCT
>MGEH01000019.1 GCA_001791275.1 Candidatus Uhrbacteria bacterium RIFCSPHIGHO2_12_FULL_60_25
CACGTCCGGCCTGTTCGTCGCCGCGAGCACGATCACGCCGAGGTTCGGCTCAAACCCGTCCATCTCAACCAGGATCTGGTTTAAGGTCTGCTCCCGCTCGTCGTGTGAGCCCCCGAGACCCGAGCCGCGCTGTCGGCCAACGGCGTCAATTTCATCAATGAAGACGATGCACGGGGCGTTCTTCTTCGCCTTCGCGAACAGGTCACGCACGCGCGAGGCGCCTACGCCCACGAACATCTCCACGAATTCGGACCCGCTCATGTGGAAGAACGGCACATCCGCCTCGCCCGCGACCGCGCGCGCCAGGAGCGTCTTCCCGGTGCCGGGCGCGCCCATGAGGAGCACGCCTTTTGGGATCTTGGCCCCGAGCTTCACGAACTTCTCGGGGTTCTTCAAGAAGTCCACCACCTCGAGCAGCTCCTCCTTGGCTTCTTTCACGCCGGCCACGTCCTTGAACGTGATCTTGTGCTTCCCGCCTTTCGGGATTTCACGCGCGCTCGACTGGCCGAACGACATCGCGCGGTTCTGCTGGCCCTGCACCTGCCGGAGGAAGAACCACATGAGGCCGACCAAAAGCAGGAGCGGGAGCACGTTCGGCAGGATCACGCCCGCCCAGTACGCGGCGCCGGACTTCTCCTGGATTTCCGTCTTCACGGCGCGCGCTTTCTCCGCATCCACGCCGTAGTTCTTCAGGAGTTCGGAGAACGACTCGGACGATTCTTTCGTCACGAATACGGTCGAGCCGTCCTTCCGCTTCACTTCGATCTTCGTGGGGCTCTGGACGATCACGCTGTCCACCTTTCCTTCCTGCACGTCCGCGGCGAGCGTCGCCACGTCCACCGTCGTCGGCGTCTCCACGTTCACCATCGCGAGAAGCCCGCCCACCACCACGAGGGCGAGGACGAAGAGCAGGATGGTGCGGAGGTTTTTGTTCATGGGCGCCAGTGTATCAGGCTGACAGCCTGTCCGCATCACGCTTTCACTGTTTCCTTCTCGTCCTGCGTCTTCCGGAGCGACAAGCCAAGCCGGTGGTTCTCCGGGTCAATGGTCACGATTTTAAATTCGAATTCGTCGCCAACGCGCGCGATTTCATTCACGTCGCGCACGGGCTTGTTCGAAAGTTCCGACACGTGCGCCAAGCCGTGGATGTCCGGGTCGAGTTCCACGAAGAGACCGAACGGGTTGATCTTGAGCACGCGGCCCTTTACGAGTTGGCCGACGGCGTAGCGTTCCTTCACGGATTTCCACGGGTCCGCGATGAGCTTCTTCATGGAGAGGAAGATCTTCGACCCCTCTATGTTGATGATTTCCGCGCGCACGTGGTCGCCCACGGTGAGCACGTCCTTCGGGTGCTCGATGCGCTGCCAGGCGATTTCCGAGATGTGGACCAGGCCCTCGAGGTTCGTGTCGAAGCGGACGAAGGCGCCGAAGTCCGTCACGGCCGTTACGTCGCCCTCCACGATTTCGCCGATGGTGTGCTTCGAGATGACCGATTCCTGCTTTGTCTCCCACACGGCCTTCTCGCTCACGATGATTTTGTCTTCATTCTCGCTCACGTCAATGACCTTAACGTCCATGTTCGTGCCCACGAGGCCGCGGAGCTTCTCCAGGATCTTCGCCTTCTCGCCGCCGGCGACGCGCGGGTAGTTCTCCGGGGAGAGCTGTGAGACGGGGAGGAACGCGTTCACGTTCTCGAATCGCACGATGAGCCCGCCTTTGTTCGCCTCGATGATCTTTGCCGAAATAACCGTCCCTTGCGCGAAGAGGTCCTTCAACCGGTCCCAGCTTTTGCGCTTGCCTGCGCCTTTCAGCGACAGCTCAAGTTCGCCGTACTCGTTGTCGAGCTCCACGACCGTCACGTCCACTTCGTCGCCCGCGTGCAGGTCCGCCGACGGATCGAGCTCTGGCCCTCGCACGATGCCAACCGCGAGTCCGCCGATATCAATGCGCGCTTCGTTCCGGCCAACCGCGATCACCGTGCCTTTCAGCACGTCGCCGATCTTCGGGAACTGCGACATCGACTCCTGTGCGATGAGGAGTTTTTCGAATTCTGATTGTGGCGCCACTGTCTTCGTTAAGGTCGTCATACGTCTGTGAGGGTTAAACCGTTCACCGGGCTGACCAGAGCGGGGTGGAGCAGTCGTCCCGCCGAAGGCAAGGACATTAATAGGAAAGGTGGGTAGAGGGTATAGGAGGTAAGGCTTATTTGCAAGAGTGTGTCTAGGCGCCGAAAAACTGGTATTCTTGTGTCATGTCAGACCTTTTTTTGGATCTGCGCGACCAGTCGCACACACTCGACTTCATCGCCAACGCGTTGGAGTATGTGGCCCCGACCGCGCGGAAGCGGTTGGAACAAGACCTCGAGGAGGTCACCACGAAACGGGCGCTTGCGATCGAAGAGCTTGCCACGCTCGCGAAAGAGATCGGAAAAAAGAGCTGGGCCGCGCGGCGTGCATTGGCGAAATGGCTGCATCATCAGGACGGGTGTGACATGGAGTGGCGGAAGGTGGTCGCGACCGTTTCCGATTCGACGGCGCACATCTTGGAACGGTTCCGTCACGGCACGGCCTGTACGTCGCTCGATGCAGTGCTTGCTCACGAAGAGTCCGGGTCTGCGTTACGTGACCTTGAACGATTCGAGATCGCGGAGGTGCGTCGCCACGTGCGGCACGATATCTGGCGGGAGAAACACCGGAACCTGTCGCAAGACGTGGACGCGGCAGAGAAGAAGCTCGTGGCGATCGCGAGGCGCCTCGGTACGCTCCGCGAGCTCGCCGGCGACGCGCCCTGGATCCAGGACGAGATCATGAGCAAGCTCGAGCACTGGGAAGACCGGCTGTATTTCAAAGGGGAAGAGCTGGATGTGAAGTTGTTGGACGAAGAGATCAGGTTGTATCGGGAGGAGAAGGAGATACCGACAACCTCCTAGGGTCATCCCGAGCGTTGAGGAAGTGCTCGGCGTACATAACAAACAAGCCCCGAGATGTCTCGGGGCTTGTTGCGTCTCACTTATTTCACGATCGCGACGGTGAGGTACCCGCTCGTGGTCATGTTGCCGTAGCGGTCGAACATGGTCACGGCGTACTTCACGGATGAGAGGCTCGGGTACGGGCCGACGGTCACCGCACAACTCGCGCTGCGGACGTTGCCCACGGTACACGTCTTCTTCAGCTCGCCGTTCACGAGGATCTCGATGCGGTTCACGCCGTCTTCGTCGGAAACCGACCCGTTCACCGTGATCATGTTCGTGGTGCTGTACACGGCGCGGTCGGTCCATGCCTGCACGGAACCGTTCTTCGCGTAGTCAATTGACGTCGTGGCACCCGTTCCCATCACACGGAACGTCTTCCCGGCCGTCCACGTTTCTTTACCGGTCGCGTCCGTCACCTTCGCGTTCACGAATACGGTCGAGCCGACCGGATAGTCGAGGCCGCGGACCTCATACGAGGTGCTCTGGTTGCCGTAGGCCGTGCCAAGATTGGACGTCGCTTTTACGTTTCCGTTCACGTAGAACGCGATGCTCGAAACGCCGTTCTCGTCCCACGCGCCGGTCACGTACTTCGCCTTCTCATCCACGGTGATGAAGTCCTTCGCGATTTCGATCCAGTCCCACACGACCGGGTTCGAGTTCGTCCCGGAGTACGAGGAGCCGCTCGTGGAATTGGACGACACTTGGTTCACGTACTTGAGGTCGCTCCAGCTCGTCTTGCCATTCACGTCCGTCGCTTTGGTGTTCGCAGCCACCTGCGTGCCAAGGGCGTAGTCGTTGCCGTAGACCGTGATGCTGCACTCCTGGTTGCCATACGAGCGGTTGAAGCTGCAAGTACGCTTGAGCGAACCGTTCACGTAGAGGTCAATCGATGCGAGACCGTCCTGTGCCCAGGCGCCGGAGCGGAAAATCGTTGACGCGCCGCTCTTCAGTTCGCCTGCCGGGTCGAACCAGGTCCAGGTCGAAACCTGGTTGGTCGTCGCGGTCGAACCGGACGGGACGCTCGTTCCCTCGGCGTTCCGATAGAGCGTCGTCGCGGTCGTGTAGGTGTACTTGTCCGCGCCGTCCGTCACTTTCGCGTTCACGTAGATGCCGGTGCCGACCGGGTAGTCGTTCGCGTAGAGCGTCACGCCACACGTCTGATTGCCCTTGGCGTTCCCAAGGTCACAGGTCTTTTTTGCCAAACCGTTCACGAAGATTTCGATCCGCTTGATCCCATCGTTGTCGTACGCGCCAACGTTGTACGTCACGCTTTCGTTCGCGTTCAGGTTCGTCTTGCCGGTCGGATCCAGCCAGGTCCAGCTCGAGATGCCGGTGCCGCTGTCGGTTACTGCCGTGCCGCTTCCGGTCGTCACGGACGTCGTCGGTGTCGTGGTCACCGTGCCGCCAGCTGTCGCCGTCGAGTTCACGTCCACCGTGAGGAAGTCCGGGCTTGCCGACGTATCGGTGGACTGACCGCGCTTGTCCGTCGAACGGACCCAGAACTTCACGGTCTTGGTGGTTGCGCCGTTCGTCCAGTAGGTGGTGCGGAATTCGCAGGTATCGGAGTAACAGGTCTTGATGCGGGCGTCGTTGACGTACAGGTCCGTGCGGTCTACACCGTCCGAATCTGAAGCCGTCACGCGGTACGAGAATTCCTTGCCGTTCCCAACGCGGAACCCGGATGGGTCGCCCTGGATCACCACGCGCGGGCCGTTCGTGGACGTGTATACGCGGTCACCGCCGAAACTGCCGCCGGTCGTGACTGTCGTGTTCGTCGAGAGTTCGCCTTCGGTCACCCAGAGGAGTTTCGCGGTGAGAGGATTGGTCGGGGAGTTTACGCCCACGTCCGATTGTGCGCCGCCGACAAGGAAATGACCGCTCGTGTCGCCGGATGCGGATGTGAGGTAGTCACGCGTCGGCTCGAGTACCGTGAGGTTGCGGTCCGTGATCTTATAGATAGATTTGCCCTGGAGGATCATCCAGCTCAATCCGTTCCAAAAAGCCATCGAATCGTCCAGGACGATCTTACTCGTCGTCGGGTTCACATTGCAGTTACTATAATCGCTGTAGCCAGACGGCAGAGAGATGCCCTCATTCGTCATCCCATTTGTCCGATGGATCGAACCGGACACACACGCTCCGCCGGCAGTCGAGTACAAGAGCGCATCAGTTCCATTCGATGCGAGGAACGTCACGTACTGGGTCGCGAGTTCGGACAGATAGGTATAGGACGTGCCGTTATAACGGTAAAATGCGATTGTTCCATACGTACCGAAGTTCGCTCGGGTCATGAGGAGCCAGTTTCCGTTCGCGATCGGCACAATACCGACCTCCGTCGGACTGTCGACCATGGTGTGATTCATCTGATAGAGGAATTTCGTATTTGCATCATTCACCGCTTCAGACGGCAGAGCAACGCGTACCGGCGATTCCTGGCCGGCATTCCAGCGGTAGAGACGATTTTTCGTCGACACGATGTACCACGTGCCTGCGCGGCCGACGATGGAACGAATGCCTTCGTCCGACGCGAACGTATTACGCACGTACGAACCGACTCCGATGTAGCCGGAGCTGTTCCACTTGAGGATCTCGAACGAGTTGTCACGGCGCACGACGTTCTTCAGGAAGAGCACGCTCTGTCCGTCGGAGACGATGTCGTCAATGCGGGTCAGACCTGCATTGCGGACATCGGACGTGATGTTCACCTGGGTTGAACCGTCGTAGCGGTACACCTGGCCGCCGTTCCAGAGGTCCTGGCCGTCGGTGTAGAACCAGTACGAACCCGCGCGTGCAACGGCCCACACCGGACGGTTTTGCCGTTCGGTAAGCTGACCCGAGATGTCCGTCCACGTGTACCCGGTCTGGGCCACCGCGACCTGCGGCGACCAGAGCGTCATCGCGACAGTCATTGCGACGAGGTTAAAGAGGAAACGTTTCATAATGGGGGGTGTTATTGAAGGATGACCATGCCAAAAAACTGGTGAAAAGTCAAGCGTAATAGATAGGGCGGTAGGGCGTGGGGCGTAGGGCGTGGGTCGAATTGAAAAATATTGCTGTGTTGAGGCAAATTATTGAGGAAGTGACTGGATCCATTGTCTCATGCCAACGGTATCTGTCACCTGGCGAGTTGGGTCGAATGATGTGCGGTAGAGGTCTGGGTTTGTGAGGACGTCGCGGAGGGCGGAGGCCCAAAGATGAGGTTTCGTCGGTGGAATGAGCAAAGTTCCTTCAGGTACGGTCTCGGGGAGCGCGCCATGGGCCGACGCGAGGCACGGCGTGCCGAACTGCGCGGCTTCGTGGAGCGGGAGGCCGAAGCCTTCGTACCAGGAGGGATAGAGAAGAGCTGCCGCTTGCTGATATAGGTGTGCCAGTTCGACATCAGACACGATATTTTTACGGATGGTCCACTCTGAATTTCTAATTTCTAATTTCGAATTTCCACCGATGAAGATGAGGTGGAGATCGGTGAATTGCGGATCTTCACGGAGATCGGCGACAGCGGCGATGGCAGTGGAGGCATTCTTACGTGGATTAGATTCACCGAAGGCGAGGACGTATCGAGAATTGGGAGCCGGTTCCCGGTTCCGAGCCTGCCCTGAGCGAAGCCGAAGGGTTCCCGGTTCCCGAATCTTCGTTCCTGGATGGAAGACTTCGATCTTGTCACGCGGTATTTTTAGAAGCCTCTCCGCATCGCATGCGGTCGTTTCGCTCACGGCAAAGAGACGGTTTGCGCGGCGGATTTGTCCTGACGCGCCGACGGCGCGGTGCCAGAGGCGCATCTTCGGCGTGAACCAGCGCGGTTCGATCAAGAATGACAGGTCGTGGAGGATGAGCGCGTACGGGGCCGTCAGACGGCCTACGAATCCCAAGTTCGGCAGCAGCACCGCCTTGTAAGTCTCGCTCGTTCGACGGGTCACCTCGCGGTCCAGGGACTTGAGTCCGAACATGCAGAGCACGCTCCAGATTTTGTTCGGCAGCGGGATGTGGACGTGGATCACGCGGCCTGTGAACGTCTCTGGGAGTACGGGCTTCGCGGCGCCGGTCGTGGCGAACGTCCAAGTTACGTCGTTCGCGCTTTGGACCAGAGACTCGAGCACCTGACGCGTCACGCGCCCCACGCCGCCCGCGTTCGGATCAACGAGGGGACGGGCATCAACTAAAATATGGCGAGTGGATGTCATGGGTCCGTGGTCCGTGGTCCGTAGTCCTGGACCACGAACCACGAACCACGAACCATCATTTCTTCGCGAGTAGACTCTCGATCAGAGCGCCGAACTTCTCTATGAATCGTGTTTTGGAGAACGTCTCGGCATGCGCGTGGATCGCGATTGGGTCATACGCGGACGCGTCGAAGCGGATGACGGCGTCGCCAAGGTCTTCCCAGGTCTGCGCTTCGATCACGCGGCCGGTGACGCCGTCCCGGACCGTCTCCCGCGCGCCGCCTTCGCCGAATGCGACTACTGGTCTCCCTGCCGCCATGGCCTCGACCGCGGTGATTCCGAAGTCTTCCACTTGGGGATGGATGAAACCGATGGCGTGCTTGTACAGTCGCGCCTTCTCGTCATCCGTCACGCGACCGAGGAATTCCGTCTTGGCGCCGGCCATGGTCTTCAGCCTCGCGAGCTCCGGTCCGGTCCCGAAGACTTTGAGCGGCAGGTTCAGCTTCGCGAATGCGCGGACCGTGAGGTCAAAACGCTTGTAGCCGACCAGCCGTCCGCCCGTGAGCCAGTACGAGCCAGGACCGTCGGCGCGTTGAAATGTCGCCACGTCCACCGGCGGATGGATCACCTCTGCGTCGCGTCCGTAGTAGCGCTCGATGCGTCGGCGCGACGTCTCGGAGTTCGTCACGACCACGTCCGGCCGCTCGGCCGCGAGCCGGTCCCACATGCGGAGGCGGTGGAGGAAGTGAGGGAGTACGTTTTTCACGATGCGGGGTTGCGGCAGGTCGTTCACGTAGCTCATGCGATCCTGCCAGAGAAACCTCGTCGGCGTGTGCAGGTAGCACACGTGCAGGGCGCCCGGGGCGACGATGACTCCTTTCGCGAAGGAACTGGAGCTTGAGATCACGAGGTCAAACCCCGTGAGGTCCAACTGTTCAATCGCCATGGGCATGAACGGCAACGTCCACTCTTCGTGGCCGCGGGTGAACGGCCACTTTTGGAGCGTGCTCGGTCGGATGTCTTTCGTCTGAAACGACGGATGCGCGCGTTCCTGGTCGAAGAACAGAGTGAACGTAGGCGCGCTCGGGAAGATCTCCTGGAGCGCCATGAGCACGCGCTCCGCACCACCGTCTTGGACGAGGTAGTCATGCACCAATGCCACGCGGACAAGGCCGCGCGGCTGCTGGAGGAACGGGATTGCGGGTTGCATCGCGGTTATCCTAGCGGACGCGCGGCGGCATGAGACGCGGCATGGGTCAAGGGTGGTACAATTCGTCCGCATGGACATCAATGCACAGAATCGGATGTACAAGACCGACGAAGGGAGTCGGCTTGCGGTTGAAGAACTTGTCCCGGTCGTTCGTCGGTACCTTGGCAGGACGAAGCATCCACGGATTCTTGAAGTCGGGTGCGGGTTCGGGAGGAACATCGAGGCGCTCTCAAGCATCCCGGGCGCGGACGTCTATGGCTGTGACTTCTCAAACGTTGAGCTCAAAAAGGCGCGTGAGCGTCTCGACGAACTCAAGCGTACGAACGTGACGCTCGTCCACCAGAAGAATGAGAACCGTCTGCCGTTTGACGACGATTCATTCGACGCCATCGTCTGTTGGCAGGTACTCGAGCACGTGCTGTCGCGCGAGACCAAGAAACGACTGATCGGTGAGATGGTGCGCGTCCTCAAGAGCGGCGGATTCATCCTCATTGAGACTCCGAACTTCTGGTTTCCCGTTGATTATCACGACAACCGCATGCTGTTCGTCCACTGGCTGCTTCCCACGAGGGCCCGTCACGCTCTGACGACGCTCGTGCGCAATGAGGACTTTCCACCATCGCAGTACACGAGTATCTATGAGTTGCGACGGATGCTGCGCCGTTCGCAATACGTCCGTTCGTTCAAGCAACGCACCTGTATCTACTTTGAAGAACGATATTCCGATGTCTTTCGTCACATGGGCGGGACGAACGTGCTGCTCAAGAAAATCTTTTTCGCAATGTATTACCTGTTCTACCTCGCGCTTCGTCTGTTCGGTCTGAAAGGGGATCTGTTCACGCCGTCGGTGCGCGTCGTTTTTCAAGTAAGAAAAGTTTAGTACGCACCTTTGCGTTGTAAGACCACGAACGGCGTCTTCAATAAGATATAGAGGTCCAACGCCGGGGACCAGTTTTCGATGTACCAGGTGTCCAAGCGAACCTCGTCTTCAAAGTCCAAGTCCGCGCGGCCGGAGATCTGCGCGAGCCCCGTGATGCCGGGCTTGATCGCGAGCACGCGGCGGTGGTGCGGCTTGTAGAGCGCGACTTCTTCCGGCAGGTGCGGTCGCGGTCCCACGAGGCTCATGTCGCCTTTGAGGACAAGGAAGAGTTCCGGGAGTTCGTCGATGCTCCATGCACGCAGGAGCCGTCCAACCGGCGTCACGCGCGGGTCGCGCGCGATTTTCATGAGCGGGCCTTCGCGGTGGCTCCCGAACTTTTTCATGAACTCCGGGTCCAGGTGCATCTTGTGCGCGTCTTCGACCATGGTGCGGAACTTGAAGTAGTGAAACGCGTGCCCGCCCTCGCCGATGCGCTCGACATTTTTCCCGTCAGACAGATGCGAGAAGAAGACCGGGCCTTTTGACGTCAGTTTGATGAGGAGCGCGGCGAGGACCATGACCGGAGAGAGGATGACGATGAGAAGGATGGACACGAGCATGTCGAACAGCCGCTTGAAAATGCGGCCCCACCCGTCCAAGGGCGTGCGTTTCACTTCGATCACGGGGATGCCGCCGGACGTGGTCATTTCGATGCGCCCAAAACTCGCGGCGAACAGGTCGGCGAGGTACTTGAACGCGAGGTGATGTTCCTCGGCGAACGCGATCACGTCGAGCGACACGTCTTTCGGCAGGTCCGGGTCTGCGAGAATCAATTCGTCCGCCTTGTCGCGCCGCACGAGACGCTCGATCTCGGCGCGGACGCTGTCGTCCCAGCCCGAGAAGTGCCGCGTCACGGTGAATCCGAGGATAGGAAGGCGTTTGTAGAGTTCGACCAGTTCGTCCGCCTGTTTTCCCCGGCCGACCACGATCACGCGCCGATGGCCGATCTTCGCGCGCAGGAGCGCGTGGCGCGCCACGCGAATCACGAGACGCTCGACCCACACGAACGCGATGGACAACACCCACACGGCGACCACGATGAAACGCGAGGTCGTCAGCTCACGTTGGAAGAACACCGTCGCGATCAGGATCATGACCCCGGCAGTCCCGGCTACGAACAGTCTCCCAAGCTCGTCCCACGCGCGCCGCGGTCTCATGGAGTACAACCCCGCGAGGGCAAACAGAGCGATCCAGATGAACGCGAATAACACGGCCGTGGCCATGTAGTCCTCGAATTTGATGTCAGTCAGGATCGGGCGGAGCTCTACGAACGCACGCGAAAAGCGCAGGGTGTACGCGGTCAATGCCGCGCCAAGAAGCGCGATCAGGTCGAGCGGGATCAAGAGTGCCGTCACGAACAGGTCAAAACGTCGGCGCATATCTCAATCATACCATGTACGGGCGACGCGCTGCGTCGCCCGTACAGGAGATATTGAAAACCGCACCCCGAGAGAAGACACAGGGTGCGGTCTTCGTGGGGTGCGGTCAGTCCAGATCCTCCCAGAGCATTTCGCGTCGTGTGGACTCGCTCATGAGCTTCACGTGCAGGTTCACATGGAAGTGATGTTTGAGGGCATCGCAAAGTTTACGGGCTTCATCCATGTGCTGGGATCCGTACACCTGCATTTTCCAGGGGTTCAGTCCTGCCTTTGAGATCCGCAGATCGCAGATGAGAAGCCTTCGCTGTCTTTTGAAAAATCCGATGAAGCGCAGAAACGTCCCCACGGGACCGTGAGTATCGGTAGGATCCAATCCTCCGAAAATGGTGAAGCTATCTCCGAATTGTAACTGCATCGGACTGTCACCAGAGAGTCCGGTCGAATGGCCGATGCCGTATCCCTGACGGACGATGAACCTCGCCGCCCGTTCCGTCGTCACCGCGATCGATTCACTGGTCGAAATGCTGTGCTCTTGGCTCATGCGGTCTCCTTTCGTAGCTGCATTGAGCTAGAATGTAATGTCCGATAACCATCGTCTACGCTACGATATTTTTCTCGTTTCGTCAACCCTCGCATATCAAAAACTCCGACACATGGTCGGAGTTCTTGATTGCACGGATGAGACGATAAGCCGAGTTTTGTCTGACAGGTCTTGCGACCCGCGAGACGGTCATCTCTCTTGGCGGCGCATTGCTGCGACGCTCATGCGAGCTACCAGTCGTCCCGACTTGCGTCGAGACTCTTGCTCTTGCACCGGAGAGGGTTTGCCGCGATCTGGCGTCACCGCCAGACGAGATGTGTAGCAGATCAGGTTTGCACCCGACCCACACCGCATCACTTTTCACTCTTCGTCCGCCGAGGCGGACTAGTATAGTCTCTGTGGCACTTTCCCTGGGTTTACGAGTGAACGTCTGCCACGTGAGCTTTCGTTCATCCCGCCATATCCCGGCCGTCGTTAACGGCTCTCCATGAACCACGCATTGCTGCGGGGAACGGTGTTCGGACTTTCCTCCCCACGTCTCTCGCGAGAGGTGGGGCGACCGTCTGTCTCACCCGAGCTTCGGCAATATACAGGAAAAAATGCATTATGTCAATCCATTACAGACGACCGTCCGTGTTCCGTGTAGGGGCGACCCGGTGGGTCGCCCCGTTCGTAGAAACGTAGCAATTCCTTGTCGCGATTCGGGGCGACGCACCGTCCTTCGGCTTCGCTCAGGACAGGCTCTGCCCTACCCGAGCCTTGACGTGATCGCTGAATAGTCCCTAATCGCTCGTCTTTGCCACGGCACCATGATACTCTTTATCCGATTTTTCCTATGAAACGGTGGGCAGTCGTCGTTGGCGTCCTAGCGGTCCTCCTTGGGTTGGGAGGCTGGTGGTTCTGGTCGCTTGCGGCTGTGCCGGACGAAGCCGCGTCACAGGTCTCGCTCAAGATCGACCGGCAGCCGGTGTCGGTGCGCCTCCCGAATACGACGCTGTTCGTGGATGCGACGAACGGGATGGCGCTCACGGCCGGCGCGACGGTGAAGACGGGGGAAGGCGGGCAGGCGACGCTCACGTTCTTCCGCCAGGCCGAGACCCGTCTTGACCAGAATTCGGAAGTCACGATCGGTGACGCCACGCAGGACGCGAACGATCCCACGAAAACGACGGTCCGATTGGACCTCGAAATCGGACGACTCTGGTCGCGCGTGCTTCGTCTCTTCGACTTAGACAGCAGCTACTCGGTGAAGACGTCCTCCGTCGTCGCGACCGTGCGCGGCACCGCGTTCGACATCCGCGCGAACGCGGACAAGACGGCCGAAGTCTGGGTGAGCGAGTCGGCCGTCACGGTCACGCCGGTCGCGGCCGGGTCCGATGTGATTGAAAACGCATCGAAGGCGTCGCGAGAAGGGTCGCTCACGGTCGGAACGTCAACGCCTGCGGTCGCGGAAGGGGAGAGCGCGGTCTACGGGTCCGACGGCGCTCCGCGTGGTCGGTCGACCATCAGCAAAGATACGCGGGCCGGGCGGTGGTTCATGACGAATACGCTGTCGGACATGGCGTTCGTGCGCGCCGAGCGGGACGCGCGCCGCGACGAATTGAAGAAACTGGGCGGCACGCGTCCGGACAGCCCGCTGGACGGTCTCTCGCAGCTCTCCGAACGGCTCCACCTCTCGTTTGCGGACGATGCCGGTCGTGACGAGCTGGCAGAGCGGTACATCGCGCGGCGTCTCGCGCGTCTCATTGAACTCGCGGAGACCGGAAAAGCGGGTCTTGCCTCGCAGGAGTTCGCGCGTCTTGAGAACCAGGTGAAGACGAAGCTCCGCGGGTCGGAACATGAGCGTGAACGAAAACGCATCAAGGTGGCGCTCGCGCGCGTGTCGCTTTTGGTTGAAGACGCGTCTCCGTCCTCGGCTCTTTACCCGTTAAAGCAGCGGATAGAGGACCTCGCGAGTAGCCTCGTGGAAGAAGACCGCGCGGCGCTTCTCTTCGCGCGTCTCCTCGCGATTGATTCTCGAATCAATGAGGCATCCAAGCTTCTCGATGACAACATGC
Source organism: Candidatus Uhrbacteria bacterium RIFCSPHIGHO2_12_FULL_60_25 (assembly GCA_001791275.1). Taxonomy (GTDB): domain Bacteria; phylum Patescibacteriota; class Patescibacteriia; order 2-12-FULL-60-25; family 2-12-FULL-60-25; genus 2-12-FULL-60-25. The sequence goes on from MGEH01000019.1 coordinate 13,238, forward strand.
TGGAAGAAGCGCGGACGGCGCTCGACGCGGCGAAGACGGGCGTTGAAAACGTGGACCGCGATGCAGCCACCGTCCTCCCGGACTTGAATGAAGAACGCCGCGCGTCGCTCACCGGAAAGATTTTTGCGCTCAAAGTCAGAGAAGAAGCGGTTCGCACGCGGTTCCGCGCATCGCTCCAGGGTCCGGCGCCTGAACCGGTCGCGACCTCCACGGAGCCCGTCGTCGCAACGTCAACCGAACCTGCCACGACGCCTCCGCCGCCGACCACGGTTCCTCCTCCAACGACTGAACCGCCGCCAACCACGGTTCCTCCTCCAACGACTGAACCGCCGCCAACGACCGGGACACCCGTCTATTCGTCCATCGGCGTGTTCATCCAACCGAACCCGATTAACGTGGGGCAGACCGCCTCGCTCACCGTCCTCGCCACGCGGACGGGCGGCGGCCAGGACAACGTGACCGCGCGTTCCACGTTTAGCGTGGTGAACGGCCAGGGCGGGTTGAACGGGCCCACGTTCACGGGGACCGTCGCGGGCACTGTCACGATCCAGGCGGCCTACTTCGATAACGGGACCACCCACACGGCGAAGACGACCGTGAGTGTGTCGGGCGTCGCCACGCTCCAATCGCTCGTCCTCCAGTCCACGAACGGAACGCTGCTCGACCGATACGAGAACCCGTCCACGCAAATCCAGGCGTACGCCAAGTACAGCGACGGTTATCAGAAGCTCGTGACGAACCTTTCGACCTTCACGAACTCCAACCCCGCGGCCGGGACGTTGAGCGGGAGCAGCTTCACCGCATCGTTCTCGCAAACGCAGGGCGGTACGGTCACGACGGATATCGAGGGAACGTTTACTGAAGACGGGAAGACCGTCGTTGGGTCGATTGTCCTCACGGTGCAGCAATGAAACCGCGTTCGTCGTCAAGCATGCGGCCGCTCCTCGTGGGCGGCATCGTCGGTGTGCTCGGAGCGCTTGGCTTCCTCTCCGGCGCGCTCGGGTCGTGGAGCGACCGCGCCACGGACCGGTTCTACCTGCCGCGAGCGCCCGACTCCTCGATCGTCATCGTGGCCATTGACGACGCGAGCATCACGCGCATCGGTCGCTGGCCCTGGGACCGCGCGGTGCACGCGGACCTCGTCCGGAAGCTCAAGGATGCGGGAGCGATCGTGATCGGGTACGACGTGAACTTCCCGGAGCCGCAGGACGATGAGAACGACAGCGCGCTCGCCGAATCGCTGCGTGACGCCGCACGCGTCGTCTTGCCCATCGAACTCTCGCTCGTCCTCCGCGCCGACGGCATCACGTACGACCCGAAATCAGTCGTCGTTTCCATTTCTAGGCTCGCGGGCGCGGCCGCGCGGACCGGCCACGCCAACCCCTCGCCCGACCCTGACGGCGTGGTTCGCCGCGTGCCGCTCCAGGTCCGCGACCCGGAAGGCGCCTCCTCCGTCTCCGCCTTCGCCCTCGAGATCGCGCGGCTCGCAGAGCGCGCGCCAGCGATCGAAACGATCCCGCAGGACCGGCTCGGCCGCACGCTCATCAACTTCCCCGGACCCTCACGGCAGACCTTCACCACGATCGCGGCCGCGGACGTGCTGCAGGGCGGCGCGGACGCGTCCGCATTGAACGGGAAGATCGTCCTCGTGGGTTCCACGGCCCCGGACCTGCACGATGAGCAGATCGTCTCCACGTCGTACGGCGTGCCCATGCCCGGCGTGGAAATCCACGCCTCGCTCTTGGACACGCTCCTCTCGCGGCGCTGGCTCCAGGCCGTTCCGTCATGGGCCATGGCCGCGATCCTGCTCGCGCTCGGCCTCTTCGTCGGTTTCCTCATCCCGAAGATCCGCGCCCGGTGGAGCGGACTCATCTTCGCGGGCATCTGGCTCGGCATTCTCGTGTCCGCGTTTCTCGCGTTCGACCGCGGATGGGTCGTCGACGTGGTGTGGCCCACGCTTGTGCTCGGCGTAGGATACGCCGGCGTCACGCTCGAACGGCGCCTCGCGGCCGAACGCGAACGCCGCGAGCTCAAGACCGCATTCTCGCGCTACGTGTCGTCATCGGTCGTCGAATCCATTCTGAAGGACCCGTCCAAACTCAAACTTGGCGGTGAGCGTCGCAAGATGTCCGTTCTCTTTAGTGACATCCGCGGGTTCACGACCATCTCCGAAGGACTCAAGCCGGAACAACTCGTCGAAGTCCTGAACCGCTACCTGAACCGGATGACGGAAATCGTCTTCACGTCCGAAGGCGTGCTCGACAAGTACATCGGCGACGCGGTCATGGCATTCTGGAACGCGCCGTTCGACCAGCCGGACCATGCGCTCAAGGCCGTGCGGACGGCGGTCGCCATGCAGGGCGCGCTCGCGGAGATGAACGCATCCAAGGCCTTCGGGTCGCTCGACCTCCACATCGGGCTCGGCGTGAACACGGGCGACATGGTGGTCGGCAACGTGGGCGGCACGCAGCGCTTTGACTACACCGTGATCGGGGACAACGTGAACCTGGCGAGCCGTCTCGAAAGCCTCACGAAGGAATACGGCGTGGGGATCATCATCACGGACGCGACCCGGAAAGAACTCGGCAAAGAGATCCTCGTTCGCAGCCTCGACAAGGTCGCGGTCAAAGGCAAGAAAGAACCGGTCCTGATCTGCGAAGCCATGGAGATCGCATCCGGCGCGTCGAAAGACCTGAAAACGCTCGCGAGAGACTTTGAAGCTGCACTGGACCAGTATTTTTCGCGCGACTTCGCGGGTGTGGTCGTTTCGTGCAACGCCATTCTGTCCAAGCACCCGAACGACGTCCCATCGAAGAACCTGCGCGAACGGGCGAAACACTTCATCGAAGAACCGCCACCAGGAGACTGGGTGGGGACGTGGGTGTATACAAAAAAATGATCCCTCATAAAGTCCAATTAGCATTTAAAGAAGCCAAGACGAAGCTCGTCCAACTGCGCAAGCGACGGTTGGAATTATTGAGTAAAGACGCAGGTGCGGCCGAAGAGGCGAAACGGAAGGAGATTTACGGTAGACTGTCAGGGTCATGATGACCCAGGAGCAACAACCGACATCTGAAGCCCGAGAAGCCCTAAAACCCGTCGAATCTACCGAACGGCAGGTTATGGCAATGCAGCGCGAGATCCACTCGGACGTCGAGACGCTGCAGGGCCAACTCGGCGCGGATTTGCAGTCCGTAACCTCTGGAGATGTCCGTGGCGGTCTTTTAAAACTGCAGCAAGAGGTTGACGTGGTCGGGAAGTCATTTGACGTTGCGACCGAGGAATCCGATGAGGAATTCATCAAGGAGTTCCCCGAGCGATTGCGTTGGCAAGGAGGCGCCGATGTCAAAAAGAAACTTGAAACAGCCAAGACGCCTGAAGAGGTCCGTGCCGCATACGAATCGTCCGTGAGCGAGTGGGGGTCTGATGCAACCTGGATGTACCAGCGACGAATCGCGGGCGTGCTCCGAAAGGCACGTGCCGGGGAGCTCGATCCGAAACAGGCGACGAAAGAATTGAACGATGCATTTGAAGCGACCAAGAATGCGTTTATAGAAGCCAACAAGCAATTGTATGCAGACACGAAATCCTTTATGACCGATCTTGAATCCAGGATAGCATCTGTCGGGTGGGGGACGGACGCTCCGGATGCGGTGACCACGAAAAATATCGAAGCTGTATTCGCAAGCGTGATGCAGGAGCTGCGCGAGGCGCATCAGGCAAATATTGAACAAGCTGTATTTCGTGATTGCCCAACCGATTCGAATGCGTTACTCGAGCTGGACCAACGGACGAATCTGGAGCCGGTCGACTACCGGAACGAACTACGGGAACGACATGGGGCGTGGGCGTCCAGGGTGTATGGAATGTCAAAAGGAATGCTTGATGCGCACAAGGCAGTCTTGGAGGAATACGGTGGCAGCCTTGAGGAGCCGTTCCTCGCCGGGATGTTGGATATGCAAGTGTATCGGCAACAGGAATTGCAACGCAGTATGCCGTCTTTTCTCCGGGCGGAGATCGACCCGTACATGATGAGTGAAATGGAAGACGTCATAGAACACGGGCATGAAAGGATCGCCGATGCCGTCATGTTCATTGAGTCGCGCATGCCTGATCCGGCGGATGAAACGGCGAAGCGGGTGATTCTGACACAGCTCAAACTCGCGAGTGAAGCGATCACATCCGGCGTTCTTACGAAACGTCCGGGACGACGGCAGTCCATCCCCGATTATGAGAATATGATCGTTCGCGATTATCTGCGTGCGCAAGAGGCGCTCGGTCCGGCGTTGCAGATTTTGGCAGAAATCGATTCCATGCGATTACGAGAGAGGTACGAACGAGAGATACTCGAACCGACCATCCGTCTCGTGCAGGCGCAGTGTCCCGATATGCCCGAAGCCGATATCCGCGCGAGAGCTTCACAGCATCGGATCGATGTGGTGGCAACGACCGGATTGAATGCTGCGAAACACTGGGAAAATTCTGGAGGCGCGTACTTTTCAGGCACACGAACGATTGAAATTCCAATGTATCAAAAAAAGAATCAACACACGCTCATGCACGAAACGCTCCACGCGTTAAGTCAGGGTGAATCCAAAGGTGCTGAATTTACTGATTTTTCAGACAGCGAAACGCAAGATGTGCTGACGGAAGCAGTCATCGAATCAATGAATAGAGAAGGAATGACGTCAGACGAAGAACGGTCGCGCGATCGGATTTATCAGGCTGAGCGTGATGTATTGCAGAAGCTTCGCGAGTTGCACACGGAGATCCTGAAGGCGCGAGGCGAGGCGGCTGGACCGCTTCCCTTGTCATTTTTTGCTCAAGCGCTTTTCAAGAAAGAAAAGACGCTCTTCACTGCGTATCAGGCTCTCGGGTACAGCGAAGAAGAGGTCGCTCGAACCAAGTATTTTATTACCAAATCCGTACTCGAGCTGAAGCAGAAAAAGTTCCAGCGCGACTAGGCTCGTCCCAACCCGACCCTCTCCCTCACAATTTTCATCTTCGTAGTCGCGAGTTCCTGCGCCGCGTCCCGACCCGCGTCCAGCACACGCATGAGTTCCTTCGGGTCTTTTCGGTACTCCGCGATCTTGTCGCGGATGGGTCCCACGTGCGCGATCACCGCATCTGCCAGCGCTTTTTTCAGGTCGCCGTAGCCTTTGCCTTCGAATTCATTCTCCAGGTCTTTGATCGTGCGGCCGGTCATGTGGTGGAAGATCGTGAGCAGGTTCGTGACCGCCGGTTTCTTGTCCGGGTCGTACACGATGTCTTTCCCGCTGTCCGTCACCGCGCGCATGATCTTCTTCCGGATCGTGTCATCGTCGTCGGTGAGCGCAATGTAGTTCATGGTGGACGTGGCGCTCTTTGACATTTTGACCGACGGATCGTCCAAGCCCATGATGCGCGCGCCCTGTTTCTGGATGAGGGCTTGCGGAATCACGAACGTATCGCCAAAGGTCGTGTTAAAGCGCCGCGCGATCGTCCGCGTGAGCTCCACGTGCTGCATCTGGTCTTCGCCCACCGGGACGACCGTCGTGTCGTACAGCAAAATATCCGCGGCCATGAGCGCGGGGTAGGTGAAGAGACCGACGCCCACATTGTCCGCGCGCCGTTTGGCCTTGTCCTTGAATTGCGTCATGCGCTCGAGCTCCGCGATCCGAGTGATGGTCCCCAAAATCCACCCGAGCTCGGCGTGCTCATGGACCTCGCTCTGGATGAAGACGTGGGACCGCTTCGGGTCTATCCCCACTGCGAGGTACGTCGCCGCGGTGTTCAGGACATTTTCACGCAGCTGCTTAGGGTCCTGCGCCACCGTGATGGCGTGCAAGTCAACAATACAAAAGTAACAGGGAAACCGGTGCTGGATCTCCACCCACTGCTTGAGCGCACCGATGTAATTCCCGACATGCAGGAAATTTGTCGGCTGAACGCCGGAGAGGCACAGGGATTTCATACGGGAATAGAGTGTACGCGGCGCACGGATGCGCGTCCACGTTCGCTCGCATTTTTACAACGACGCAAGAAATTCATCATTTCCGATGTTCGCCTGTTTCAAGATCCCAAACATCAAACTGCGCTTGAGGTCGCGGTTGTGGACGGGGATCGAAGCCAATCGTTTCGATGTGGGATGCCGGAGAATGACGTGGCTGCCGGTCGTTCTGCGGACAACAAAACCGAGCCGTTCCATGGCTCGGATCATTTCCTGCGGTTTCAATTGCGGGAGCCGGTCCGTCATACCGACTCACGCCGGCTCGGGCGCTTTCACGGACGCGACGATCCGTTCAGCCGACTCTCGCGGGATCTCATCGCCGTCCTCTTTCAATACATTGATATATCCTGCGATCGCATCCTGGATATTCCTCTTTGCTTCCTCAAAGGTCTCACCTTCCGAATAGCACCCCGGCAAGGCCGGGACCGACGCGACAAAGCCCCCTTCTTGTGCGGGTTCAAACACTACGGTGTAGGAATGTGAGGCGGTTGGCATACGTTTAGAGTGTACGCGAACACGGCAGGGCGTGCCAGGGGGGCGCACGCAGTGCGCCCCTACGGGATCTAAAAAACCCTTGAGTTTGATTCAAGGGTTTTTCATGCGTCAGACCTCCACAATCACCGGCAAAATCATCGGCCTGCGTTCCGTCTTTTTGTAGAGGAACTCGCCCATGTCTTCTTTGAGTTTGTCTTTGAGGTAGGTGGGGTTCGCGGCGGAGTTCGGGTCCCTGTCTTTCAGCGTCTTGGCCGCGAAGCGGCGGGCGTTCTGAATCAGCTCCTGCTGCTCCTTCATGAAGATGAAGCCGCGCGAGATGATGTCCGGAAGCGCGAGCAGGTTTCCCGTCTGCGTTTCGATCACCGCCACGATGATGACGATGCCGTCGCCTGCGAGTTCCTGTCGGTCTCGCAACACGATGTGACTCACGTCACCGACGCCAAGGCCGTCTACGAACACGTATTCGGTCGGGACTTTCTTGTTCGTGATCACGCCATCGCCCGTGCGGTCGAACTCCATCATCTGGCCGTTGTCGGCGATGAAGATGCGTTCCTCGGGGAATCCCTTCGCGATGGCCACCTTCGCGTGCTCGCACAAAAAGGAGTAGTGGCCTTCGATGGGGATGAGGTACTTCGGTTTCACCATGTCGTGCATTTCGGCCAGGTCTTCCTGCTTCGCGTGGCCGCCCGCGTGCACGTCCATCATCTTGTAGTGGATCACTTCCGCGCCTTCGCGGTAGAGCGTGTCTTTCACGCGCTGGACCGTCCGTTCGTTTCCCGGAATGACGGACGAAGAGAACACGACGGTATCGCCGGGCTCAATCGAGATGAACGGATGTTCGCGGTTCGCGATGCGCATGAGCACCGCGCGTTCCTCGCCCTGCGCGCCCGTGCACACGATGGCCACGCGGTCGGGCGGGTAGTCGTGCGCGGTCTTTGTTTCGATCAGCGTCCCTTTTTGAATTTTCATGTACCCAAGCTCTTGGGAGATGGCGACGTTCGATTTCATGGAGAACCCTTCGACCGCGATTTTCCGGCCGTTCCGTTCGCACGCCAGGATGATCTGCTGGATACGCGAGATCATCGAGGCGAACGTGCCGATGATGATGCGGCCTTTGGCGTTTTTGATGATGTCGTCGATGTTATGCTGAATTTCGATTTCCTGGAGCTGGCGGCCGGGCTGACTTGCGTTCGTGGAGTCGATCATGAGCGCGAGCACGTTTTTGTGTCCCAGCGCCTTGATCTTCTCCGTCTCCTGGATGGACTGCGCGCCCGGCTGCGGGTCGAGTTTGAAATCGCCTGTGTGGACGATGATGCCGCAGGGGGTGTGAACGATGACGCCGAGTGACGAGGGGACGGAGTGTGCCACGCCGAAGAACTCCACGCTGAACACGCCGAGCTGGATCACGTCGTCCGACTTCACGGAATGAAGCTTGAGCGGCGGCGTTCCCTGGTGGTCCTGCTGGCGCTTGTTGATGATTCCGCACGTGAGGTCCGATGCGAAAAGCGGCGGATTGCCGAGCCGCGGGATGATGTGCGGGATGCCTCCGATGTGGTCGTAGTGGGCGTGCGTAATCACGACGCCGCGCACGTTCCGTTCCTTGCCCTTCAAGTAGGAAATGTTGGGGATGATGTAGTCCACGCCCGGCATGTCTTCGTCCGGGAACTGGAGGCCGCAGTCGATCATGACGATGTCGTCGCCGTACTCGAGGAGCGTGCAGTTGCGGCCCACTTCCTCGTTTCCGCCGAGGACGATCACACGCAAGCGCGCGCCCGGGTCCAAATCGTCCACGTCCTTCCCGGTCTTCCGGAACGGGCGGTGTTTGAACGCGCTCATGCGGGGGAGCGAGGTGAACGCGCCTCCACCGCCCCGGCCCTGCTTCCGGCCACGACGACCACCGCCAGGTCGTCCACCGCCTCCACGAGGTCCTTCCTCACGACGAAATCCCTCCTTGAGCGGAGTATGCTTCACTTCATGTACGTCGGACGTGCCCGTCGTGAGCGGCTTCGGTCCGTGTGGCCGTCCGCGATGGCGATGACGTCGCGAACCGCCCCCAGGTTGCTGGGGTTTGATGGGATTCATTGCTTCCATAGTTTTTTCGTACGTTTCTGTCTTGATTCGCCGTCGTCCCGCTCTCCTGCGTGGACTAACGTGACGAAATCAGTGAAGAAAAATAATAAGTAGTTTGTATTGAAAGGACGTCTAAGGGCCACCGTGACCTTCCGCAGGCTTCAAACGAAGAAAGGGATCATTTTATAACGCGTATACCACTCACCTGAATCATCAGGAATCAACTGGTTGCGTTGTCGCGATGACCCGTTCAAGTCCTTCGTAAAGTCCCAATCCGTTGAATATCAGGGCTTTGCGAAGAACGGGATCATCAATTTGTGATTATAGTATACAGGACGCTGGTCATTTTGTCAATACGCTTGTATCGTAGCGCCGCCATGGGCGAGTGGCGGAACTGGTAGACGCACTGGCTTCAGGAGCCAGCGATCGCAAGGTCATGAGAGTTCGATTCTCTCCTCGCCCACCATCAATACGTCCCGGATCGCCGGGATGTTTTGTTATTTCCATCGCCATCCCGTCTTCACGTACCAGTTGCCGATGTCGTTGAAGCGGTCAGACGGTCGTCCAAGCTGGAGACGCGACGTCATGCCTTGGAGACGCTTATTGTGCACGTATCCGTAGGCGGGACGCGTGAGGAAGATCGCGGGCCACCGTGACTGGATCACGGTCGCGAGCCGGTCGCGCGCCTGAAGGAGTCCGGCGGTCGTCGTCGCCTCGCGCGTGGCTTCAATCGCGTCGTCCACGTTCCGGTCCGTGAGGTTCGAGAGATTCAAGCCGTGTCCGGACGTCTGCCCGCTCCACCAGACGGGGTACAGGTCCTGCGACGGCGCGAGCAGGACGTTCCAGATGAGGATCTGCGCATTGCGGTCCGTGGTCGCGCGGCGCGCGAGCGCATCCGGGTCTTCCACCTTCACCTCGACTTTCGCGCCCAGGAGCGACCAACGGCGCTTCAACACGTCCGCGACCGCCACGAGGTCCGGGACGTCTGGAACTTCGAGCGTGAGAGTGAAGAGCGTCGAGGACGCCGTCGCGATGACCGCGGTCGAGGTCGCTGCGGCGGCGACCGGCGCCGCCTTCTTTGTTTTCGACGCGGGCGGAGGCTTGGGGAGCGGGACCTTGATCCGGACGTCGCCGTTCTCGGGTTTTGCCCAGCCCGCCTGGGTGAGGAGCGCGCGCGCCCGGTCCAGCCGTTCTTCGGGCGTGGACGTGGTTGCGACGAACGGCGCGAACGGGAACGGGCCCGACACCGCCGACGCGATGTCCGCCTGCGCGTTCACCACGTCGTTCCGCTCGACCACGAGCGAGAGCGCCTGGCGCACCTTTGCGTCCTTCAGCGTTCCGTCGTTCACGTTCAGGAACACGATCGTTTCCTGCGGGAGCTCGAGAGTCGACGCCGCGAGCCGCTCATTCGTTCCAAGTCGTTTCATGATTGGGCCCGGTACGAACGCGAGGGTGTCCACTTGTCCACCCCGGAGGGCCTCTTCCGCCTGGTCGCGGTCCGGAAAGTACCGGAGCTCGATCTGTTTCAAAAACGGCTTCAGTCCATGGGTGCGGTTGTTCCGGTCGAGCGTGTAGGCGAGGATCGAACCTTTCGTGTCACGCCGGTACGAGCGGACCCGGAACGGACCGGCGCCGATCGGCCGCACGTTGGCATCGGCGAGCGGAGCGGATCCCGGCGGGACGTCGCGCCACACGTGTTCGGGGAGGATGCCCAAGGTGAGCGTGTCGAGAACGGTCACGTCCGGCCGGTCGAGCGTCACCACGACTGTCCGGTCGTCCGTGCGTTCGAACGTCATGCCGCGGAGCGCCCCGGCGTACGTGCTCCGCCAGGCCGGATCTTTCGCGGCATTCATGGTGAACGCCACGTCATCGCTCGTGAGCGGAATGCCGTCGTGGAACCGCGCATCCGTCCGGAGGACGAGCGTGAGGCGTTTCGCGTCCTGCGACCACTCGAACCGTTCCACGAGATCCGGGACGACCGTGGAGCCGTCCACGCGCCGGAAGAGTCCGGCGTACACGAGCGCCACAAGGTCGGCGTCCGGGTCGTTCGTGGCGGCGTAGAGGGGATTTGGGTACTTCGGCGAACCGATGATCGCCTCGACGATGCTTCCTCCGGACGCGGGAACCGTGATGAGGCGGTTCGTCGCCACGCTCCAAGCCGTAGCGGCGAGCGCGAGCGTGAAGACGAGCGATGCGATGAGGACGATCCGCCGTTCCTTCTCCGTGAGGAGCCGACCGGCGTATCGGAATTGCCGGAGACGGGGGACGCGGCGCGGTTTCGCAACGTTCAACACGAGCGCGTGGTCATGCACGGGTTCGGGAATAAACTCAGCGGACGTTTTTCCGCTCTCATGCCAGAAGAAGACCTTCCGGATCCGATCTTGAATTGTTTTGACGAGACCGCTCATGACCGATGTTCAGGCCAGGAAAACCGTGAGGATCGCGTTTGCAAAAAATAGCACGGCAACGCCGATCGTGGCGTAGAACAGGATCTTCTCGACGCCGCGCTTGGTGCGGAACACGTTCCCTTCGCCGCCGAAGGCCGATCCGAGGCCCGATCCGCGCTGCTGGAGCAGGATGGCGGCAACGAGCAGGACGGACAGGAAAATCTGGATGATGGGGAGGAGGAACTGGCGCATATGGAGTAGAAAGAAGGTACTCGAGAGAAGGAGTTTGGTCAATGCTGATCGCGCGGACGCATGGTAGTATGGGTGCATGGTGTCCGACACGCCGTCAACGCCACGCCGACCACGACGATTTTTGAAGTGGTTGCTCGTCATCTTCGCGATCGTCGTTGTCCCGCCGGTCACGTGGTTCGTGGTTCAGGTCGCGGTCTACTATGGCAACATCAAGAGCGGGACCCAGAAGAATATCCGGGAAATGCACCTCGAGGCGAGCATCTCGAAGACCATTGCGAACACGAGCGTTACGAGGGAGGACCTGGCGCGTCTCCCCCCGACGGGCCTGGCGCCGGAACTCGGATCGCGGGACGCGCGCGTGACCGTGGTCGCATTCCTCGATTACCAGTGCCCATTCAGCAAGAAGTCAGCTGATCCGATTCGCCGCGTGATGCTCGCCATGGGCGACCGTGTCCGCATGTTCATTCGCGATTTTCCGATCCCCGAACTCCACCCCACGGCCGTGGAGAGCGCGCTCGCCGCGAACTGCGTGCTTGAACAGAGTCAGGACGCATATTGGAGGTTCTATGAGCTCCTCTTCGCGGAACAGGACATGCAATCGTCCGAAGACCTCCGCGCGAAGGCGGAGCTCGCGGGAGCGCGCGTTCGCGACTACGACGCGTGCGTGTCCAAAGGCCGCTATCGGGATAAAATCAAGGACGACGTCAC
>MGEH01000020.1 GCA_001791275.1 Candidatus Uhrbacteria bacterium RIFCSPHIGHO2_12_FULL_60_25
CGTTGCTCAAGCTTCTAAGTTCGCGAGCCACGTGGAGGATGTTGGGGACGCGTTCGGGGACGAGGATCGAGATCCACGCGTTCATCGGATGCTGGATCGCAATGAACAGGTCTTCGCGGCGCGTTCCGTACCAGGTCCCGGTGAGCGATGCGGTCCATTCGAATTCGCCTTCACGTTGCATTCCATCGAACGCGTCCTGCGTCACATACGCGTACTCGCCGGGGAGGTCTGTCCGTCTCGGATCGCGCGTGGTGTAGCTTCGGAGGAGACTCGCATGCGGCAGTTCCGTGAGGAGCCGCTTTGCGATGCTGGTTTTCCCTGTGCCCGACGGTCCGGTCAGCGTGAGAACCATAGGATGCCTCCTGGTGAAAAGGTACAGGCCGCGCAGGATATAGGACAATGCGCGACTCGCGCAAGTCGTGTTATGATCGTTTTCATGTTGACCCTCCTCATTTTCCTCCTCGTCCTCTCCGTCCTCGTGCTCGTCCATGAGGTTGGCCACTACGTCGCCGCCAGACTGTTCGGCGTGAAGGCCGACGAGTTCGGGTACGGCATCCCGCCGCGCGTGGTGGGATTCGTGAAGGTCGGGAAGAAATGGAAGAAGGTCGGTCGCAAAGACCGGAAAGAGTACGAGAACACCATCTGGTCGTTGAACTGGCTCCCGATCGGAGGGTTTGTCCGGATCAAGGGCGAGCAGGGAGACGGGGAGAATGACGCGGACTCGTTCCATGTGAAGCCGATCTGGCAGCGCATCATCATTCTCGCGGCAGGAGTCGGCATGAACTGGGTGCTGGCCGCGATTCTCCTTTCCATCGGCCTGGCAGTCGGCGTTCCCACGGTCGTAGACCAGTTGCCTCCCGGCGCGACCGTTGAACAACGCGAAGTCTCGATCATCGAGACGCTGAAGGGGTCTCCAGCCGAGCAAGCGGGCGTGAAGGAAGGCGACGTGATCGTGCGCATCGGCCCGGACGAAGCGACAACGCTCGAGCAGGTGCGGGAGCTCATCGTCTCGCAGGGCACACGTCCGTTCACGCTCCTCCTTCGGCGTGACGAGCAGGAAGTGTCCTTGAACGTCACTCCTGTCTATCTCGAAGAAGCCAAACGGACAGGCATCGGCGTTGGACTGATTGATACGGGGATCGTCCGTTTCCCGCCGTTGCTCGCGATCCAGAACGGCGTTGTTCTCACAGGGACGTATACCAAGGTCGTCTTGCTCACGTTCATTGACTTATTCCGCGATCTCGTGAAAGGCGGAGGAGAGACGGCCGAACAGGTCTCGGGTCCGGTCGGCATCGCCGTCATCACGGGACGCATCGCCAAGCAGGGGATCATGCCGCTCGTGCAATTCATGGCGATCCTGTCTATTAATCTTGCGGTCGTGAACTTCCTGCCCATTCCGGCGTTGGACGGAGGCCGCGCACTTTTTCTGATTGTCGAAGGCCTGCGCCGCAAAGCCATCCGTCGCACCACGGAAGCGCTCATCCACAACATTTCATTTTTGATCCTGCTCGCGCTCATCGCGCTCGTCACGCTCCGCGACCTCGGGCGGTACGGGGGAGCGATCGTGGGAGGGCTGAAGGGGCTGGTGGGGATGTAATCGCCTCGCGGTTCGTGTAGGGGCGCACTGCGTGCGCCCCGACCAGGTCGGCACAACGTTCGGGGCGCACGCAGTGCGCCCCTACGGGTTCCATGTCATAGCTCATCAATACGATATAACGGTCGGGGCGACGCACCGCGTCGCCCGTACACGGAATCATTCGTCATTTACGACTATTCCTGTAAGATGTTCCCATTATGGTCTCGGAGAAGTTAAGCGCCCTGAAAGACGAAATGCTGAAGGCCGTGGAGGCTGCGTCGTCCCTCGCAGACCTTGAGGCTGCTGAAATCCGTTTTTTGGGTCGGAAGGGTGAGCTGACTGCCGTCTTGCGGTCTTTGGGCGATCTGCCAGAGTCAGAGCGTCGCGAGCTTGGGAGGATGGCGAACGAGGTCAAGATGGAAGGCGAGCGGCGCATCGCGGCTGCGCGAGAGCGTCTGTCCGCCTCCGCGGCTTCGTCCGTCGCCGACAGCGAGCGCGTGGACGTCACGGAGCCTGGGACTCGTCCTCCCGAAGGCCACCTCCACCTCGTCACGCACGCCATCCGCGAGATCACGGCCATCTTCGAACGCATCGGCTTCGTGCGCACCCGCGAGCCCGAGGTCGAGTGGGACTGGTACGCCTTCGAGTCGCTCAACATGCCGCCCGACCATCCAGCGCGCGACGAGTGGGAAACCTTCTTCATGGACGCGCCGGTCCACCCCAAGTGGGGGAAGATGATTTTGACGCCGCACGCAACGAGTGGCACCGCGCGCATCCTCGCGTCCGAGAAGCCTCCCATCCGCGCCATCAACATCGCGAAGACGTACCGCCGGCAGATCGACGTGACGCACGTGCCTATGTTCCACCAGTTCGACGGCGTGTACGTGGACAAGGACGTGTCGCTCGCGCACCTGATCGGCGTGCTGGACTACTTCGCCAAGGAATACTTCGGCCCGGAACGCCGCGCGCGCCTGCGTCCGCACCACTTCCGCTTTACCGAGCCGTCCTTCGAGTTCGACATCTCCTGCGGGGTCTGCAACGGCACCGGTCTTGGTCCTGACCGCCAGAAGTGCCGCACGTGCAAGCGCGGCTGGCTCGAACTCGGCGGCGCCGGGATGCTCCATCCGAACGTGCTCAAGGCCGCAGGGCTCGATCCCAAGAAATTCTCCGGTCTCGCGTTCGGCTGGGGCGTGGAACGATCGGCTGTCATGAAGAGCGGCGTGCAGCTCGATGATCTCCGCGTCCTTTATAAGAACGATATGAGGTTTTTGGGGCAGTTCTAAGTATGAACTCCTTGGTCTCATTTGACCGGCTCAAACACTACGTGAACCTGAAAGGCGTCACGGTGGAGGAGTTTGCGCGTCGCATGGCGCTTTCAGGTCCAGCCGTCGAAAAGATCCATCCGGTGGGTGAGATGCTGAATAGGGTCGTCGTCGGACATGTGACTGACATCAGAAAACATCCGAACGCAGACAAGCTGCGGCTCGCTATGGTTGACGTCGGGGCGACGCACGCGTCGCCCGTACAGATCGTGTGCGGCGGGTCGAATTTGAAAAAGGACCAGTGGGTCGCCGTTGCGCAGGTTGGCGCCAAGGTCCGGTGGCATGGGGTCGGGGACTGGGTGAAGCTTACGCCCGCCACGATTCGAGGCGAGAAAAGCGAAGGGATGATTTGCGCCGCGAACGAGATCGGCCTCGCGGACGCGTTTCCGCATGCGGAACGGGAGATTTTGGATTTGGGAGTGGCGTTGCCTGACATTAAGGTCAAACCAGGGACGCCGCTGGCCGATGCCCTCGGTCTCACCGACGACGTTGTGATGGACATCGAGGTCACGAGTAACCGCGTGGACGCCATGTGCATGGTCGGCCTCGCGCGCGAAGCGAGCGCGATTTTGGGGAAGAAATTCTTGTGGAGTGGAGCGACACTCCCTCGTCTTGTACGGGCGCAGCGCGCTACGCCCGTACAGGTAAAGATAAGCGACCGTCGTCTCTGCCCCCGCTACATGGCCGTGCGCGTCTCGGGTGTCACGAACGGACCGTCGCCGTGGTGGATGAAACGTCGCCTCGCGTCTGCGGGTCTCAATTCGATCTCGCGGCTCGTGGACATCACGAACTACGTGATGCTGGAACTCGCGCAGCCCATGCACGTGTTCGACACGGCCAAGCTTCGAATGGGGGACAAGGGCCCGGAAATCCACGTCCGTCTCGCCCGTCCGCGCGAGAAGATACAGGCGCTGAACAACAAGGAGTACGCGCTCGACGACAAGACGCTCGTAATCGCGGACGCGGAGAAGCCGGTTGCCATCGCCGGCGTGATCGGTGGGGAGCGGAGCGCTGTCGGCGAGAAGACCGAAGACGTCATTTTCGAAGCCGCAACGTTTGATCCAGTGTCCGTCCGCCGCACCGCGCGCCGCTTGAACGTCTATTCAGACTCGCAGTTGCGTTTTGAGAAAGGTCTTTCCACCGAAGCGCTGCCGTTCGCGCTCGCGCGCGCGGTTGAACTCACGCTGGACTTGTGCGGCGGTCACGTCGCGTCCGCGCCGACGGATGTCCGCGCCGGGAAGTACAAAGCGGCCGCGTACTCCATCACGACCGCGGACGTTGACCGGAAGATCGGGGTTGAGATTCCGAAGTCGAAGCAGGTGGGCATCCTGCGCGACCTCGGCTTCAAAGTCTCTGTCCGCGGAAGAGGGACGATCCACGCCGTCGTACCTTGGTGGCGCGACCACGACGTTGAAAGCGGCCAGGACCTTGTAGAAGAGATCGCACGCGTCTACGGCTACGCGAACATCCCGCCTATCCTCCCAGTCGGCCAGCCCGTGCGTCATCGCCGGAACGAAGAGCTCGCGTGGGAGGACAGGCTCCGTACCGTCGCGAAAGGCGCAGGACTCGCCGAGACGTACTCGTACTCGTTCACGTCGGACGACGTGTATCGCAAAGCCGGATACGACCCGTCGGTCTGCCTCCACGTCCAAAACCCGCTCACGGCAGACTTCACGTTCATGCGGACGACGCTGCTCCCGTCGCTTTTGCAGATCGTGGCGGAAAATGAAGAAAGATATAGGAATCAAAAACTTTTTGAGGTGGCAAAGGTCTATTACCCGGGAACCGGGAACCGGGAACCGGGAACCGGATGGAAAGAGCTGCCGGACGAGGCGCTGGAGATGGGATGCGCGTTCCTCGTCGGTGAAGAGGGATGGAGAGAGGCAAAAGGGTTTGTCGAACATCTGTTCCATGAACTTGGGATCGAAGACGTGAGTTGGCGCAGGAACGCCGAAGTCGGATTCTGGCACCCGGGCCGTTCGGTGCAGGCGTTCAAGGACGGGAAATTGATCGCGTCAGTCGGAGAAGTGTCGCCCGCCATCGTCTCGAACTTCAAAATCACGGGTCGAGTAGCGATGGTCGACTGTCCGCTGAAAGAAGTGTTCAGTTTCGCGACGGCGACACGCCGCTACGCCCCACCGTCGATCTTTCCCGAGTCCAAACGCGACCTCGCGGTCGTGGTCGACGCACGGGTCGAATACGACGACATCGCGCGGACCATTCGTCGCACGGATTCGTTGATCGTCAACGTCGAATGGTTCGATACGTACCAGGGTCGCGGACTGCCAGAAGGGAAAAAGTCCGTCGCCATGCATCTCACATTCGCGTCGCCTGAACGCACGCTGAAGACGGAGGATGTTGACGCGATGCTGGAGAAGGCGGTGCTGGGGCTGAAGGAGAAGTTCAAGGCAGAAATTAGATGATCATGCATATGACGGATCAGAATAAACATCGTACACCGAAAGATATCACGTCAGATGCTCGTACACTCCAAAAGAAATTTCTTGAAATCCAACACAAGTCGGTACAATTGATGGGTAAGGTCGATGCGAAGCAGGCTGAACGTACCATCCAGACGTTACGGAAACGACTCGTTGAATAAATGCATTCGTTTGGGGTCTCAGAAATAGATCCAGTCACGCGTTTGACTAAGGTCCAGAAATACTTGAGAGCGGGATCTTTGTTTTATCCTCAGATGCACTCTGAATGGCCATCTTGTGACGTAGATATTCAGTTTCCTCGTTTTGCTCAACAGATCCTGGCTGGACCAAATCTGTCCCATGGTGCTCAACAAGAATGCGATGGATCGTATCTTGAACACGATGCATTCCTTCGAGCGGTTCATCCATGGTTAACAGGTATTTCATGCCCTCATGTACCTGAAGATCGGATGTAATATCCACCTTGGAGATATACTCGTTCGACTTTTTTAAAACATCTGCAAATTCACGATGAAATAATTCTGATAACTGAATCGCGCGTTCACGGATCGTTTCTGGATCCGACGTTGACTCTTTTGCCCGTCGAAAGACCTCAACGCTTTGCTCAAGATCCTTCAGTCGCGTCATTGCTTCTTCACGAAGTATTTGACCTTCTCGTTCTTGTGCATCAGCTTCTGCCATTGCACGGGCCGTTACGCTCTCGGCCGATTCCCCCGACATCTTCTCATTCTTTATTTTGATGCCGCGGCCTGTTCGTACGAGCCATTCAGCCCATTCCGGAGTTCCGGGTGTTGGCTCCTTACCGCCGAACATGCTTGGGAACCCCCAACGGTCGAATACGCCACCCTCCTTCCGTTCTGTCCCTTCATTCGGTTGAGATTCGGGAGACCCTCCCTTGGCCGCATCTGCTTCGCCAGAAAGTTCGCCAAGTTCACTGAATGCTTGATCGGTTTCAGCGCGAAGACCATCCAATTCACTCCGTGTTTCAGGATCCAGGGCGTCTCCTTCTGACTCGGCAAATTGCCCTGCCTGATCAAACGCAGATCGAGCCGTATCCGCAGTACGCGTCGTGCGATCCATGGCGGCAGACATTTCCGCCTGCTCTGATGGTTGCTCTTGGGACGACTCCGCCCGAGCTTCTGGGCTGTGTTCGCCCGACGGCATGGATTCTCCGAAGGATTCAGACATATAATCCCCACAGTATATTGGAAGGTCTATCTGTCGGCAAAAAGTCCGTCGCTATAGAAGCAACCTGTACGGGCGACGCAATGCGTCGCCCGTACAGAGAGAGGTAAAGTGTGCTATCATGCTCACCAAGGGGCTATGACACTTGAAAATCCGCTTGATTTGCTCTACTTCATCCTCGCGATCGCGGCCGTGTGGATCGGCGCGATGTTGACGTGGCTCCTGTTCGAGGCGGCGCTTTTGGCGCACCGCGCGAACCGCACCGTGAAAGGCGCGTTGGACAAGGTCGCGAAGCTCGAACGCGCGGTCATGAACATCAAGGAGCGCGTCGAGTCATCCGCCTCGTACCTGGGCGCGATCGCCGAAGGCGGGAAGATGGTTATGGGCATGATGAACAAACGGAAGAAGAAGAAACGGAGGAAGGACGACGAAGACGAGGAATAGAACGTCCCGGTGAGCCGGGACGTTTTTTTCATGGTCATTCCGAGCGGAGCGAAGCGGAGCCGAGAGCCTGCCCTGAGCAAAGCCGAAGGGGACAGTTTTCGGATATGGTGAAAGCTGGAAAACTGTCCCTCCGCTCGGTCGCCAGTTACCGTTTGTCACGTTCGGACCGAACGCGGCGACCTCGGTCGGGATGACATGAGAGGGTCGGGATGACATGTGGTGGAGTATCCGTTACGATGTCCGCATCAATGTCCCGCAGGCCTTGCGCCGTCAGCGGGAACCCATATGTCCGACCCGTCTCCCTTCGTCCACCTGCACGCCCACTCGATGTACTCGCTGTCGGACGCGTTGGGCGATCCGGCGGACTTGGTCGAACGCGCGAAGGAGCTGGGGTACGATGCGATCGCGCTCACGGACCACGCGGCGCTCTATGGCGCCATTGAGTTCTACGAGGCCGCGCGCAAGGCCGGGGTGAAGCCGATCATCGGCGTCGAGATCAACGTGGCCCCGCACAAACTCACGGACAAGCGTGCACGGGTGGATGACGCGTCGTACCACCTCACGTTGCTCGCCGAGACGAATGAGGGGTATCAAAACCTACTGAAGCTGGTTTCCGAAGCCTTCCTTGAAGGCTTTTATTATCGCGCGCGCACGGACAAGGCGTCGCTCGCGAAATGGTCCAAGGGTCTGATCGCCTTGTCGGGATGCCTGAAAGGGGAGATCCCGAAAGCGCTCGCGAGTCACGATGAGGCGCGGGCGGAAGCCGCGATTCGCGAATATCAGGGTATCTTCGGCGCGGACAACTTCTTCCTCGAACTTGTCCACCACCCCGAGAGTCCAACGCAGAACGACGTGAACGAGAAACTGGTCGCGCTGTCGAAAAAGACAGGCGCGCCGCTCGTGGCCACGAAAGACGTCCACTACCTCCATGCGGAAGACCGCGAGGCGCAAGACGCGCTCCAGTGCATCCATGACGGCAAACTGCTCGGCGACAACAACCGTCACTCGATTTCGGGAATGGACCACTCATTGGTCACGACAGACGTGATGGTCGCCGCATTCGCCGATGTGCCGGACGCGGTCGCGAACACGCGGCGGATCGCGGACCGCTGTAACGTCACCATCGAACTCGGCAAGAACCACCTGCCGTCCTTCGACGTGCCGGCGGGGAAGACGGCGGACGGTTACCTTCGCGAGCTGTGCGAAGCCGGTCTCGTCGAGCGATATGGGTCACGTCCTTCTAAGGAAGCGGTCAACCGTCTGACCTTTGAGCTAGAAACAATCGAACGCATGGGGTTCGCACCGTACTTCTTGATTGTGCAGGACTACGTGAACTGGGCGAAACAGCACGGTGTCATCGTGGGCCCTGGTCGCGGATCAGCCGCGGGGTCCATCGTGGCGTACTCGCTCAAGATCACCAACCTCGACCCATTGGTCTACGGCCTCCTGTTCGAGCGTTTCCTGAACCCGGACCGCATCTCCATGCCGGATATCGATTTGGACTTCGACGACGTGAAGCGCAAGGACGTGATCGAGTACGTCATGGGCGTCTACGGCCGCGACCACGTGGCGGGCATCATCACGTTCGGGACCATGGCCGCGCGCGCGGCGGTCCGCGACGTGAGTCGCGTGCTCGGGTGGAGTTTCCAGGACGTGGACCGCGTGGCAAAGCTCATCCCGCCGCCGGTGCAGGGCCGTCACATCCCGCTCGCGGAGTCCGTGAAAGACAACCAGGAACTTCGTGCCGCGTATCAGGACCCGCGCGTGAAGCAGCTTATCGACCTCGCGATCAAGCTCGAGGGCACGGCGCGCCACGCGTCGCAGCACGCGTGCGGGATCGTGATCGCGCCCGAACCGCTCGTGGAGTACGCCCCGGTCCAGAAGGCGCAGGGCGGCGACGTGGAGCGCGTGATCCAGTACTCGCTGCATTCGGCCGAAGTCGTCGGGCTCCTCAAGATGGACTTCCTCGGCCTCTCAAACCTCACGATCATCCGCGACTGCATCGAAATCGTCGAGGCCGTTCACGGCGACAAGGTCAACATTGACGCGATCCCGCTCGATGACGAAGTCACCTTCGACCTCCTGGGCCGCGCGGAGACAACCGGCGTTTTCCAATTGGAATCCGACGGCATGAAACGGTACATCAAAGACCTGAAGCCCACGCAGATCGAAGACATCATTGCCATGGTGGCGCTCTACCGCCCGGGCCCCATGCAATTCATCGAGTCGTTCATCAAGCGCAAGCACGGGAAGGAAAAGATCACGTACACACATCCGTTGCTCGAGAACGCGCTCAAGAACACGTACGGCATCCCCGTGTATCAGGAACAGGTCATGCAGGTTTCAAAAGACATGGCCGGGTTCACGGGCGGCGAAGCCGACACGCTCCGCAAGGCCATGGGCAAGAAGATCGCGAAGCTCATGAAGGAGATGCGGAAGAAATTCGTGGCCGGATCGGCAGGGAACGGTGTTGAAACGTCCATCGCCGAACAGATCTTCCAACAGTTCGAGGAATTCGCCGCGTACGGCTTCAACAAGAGCCACGCCGCGTGTTACGCCATGATCGCGTACCAGACCGCGTACCTGAAAGCGCACTACCCGGAATGTTTCATGGCCGCGCTCCTGAATTCCGACTGCAACAACATCGATCGCGTGACGATCGAAGTCGAAGAGTGCCGACGCATGGGGATGACGGTGTTGGCGCCGGACGTGAACGAGTCGTTTCAGAGGTTCTCGGTGGTGAAGGAGACGGTCGATTGGGAACCGGGAACCCTTCGACTTCGCTCAGGGCAGGCTGGGAACCGGGAACGTGGGACATTGCGTTTCGGTCTTCTTGCGATCAAGGGTCTGGGCGAAGACATGGTGGAAGAAGTCGTGCGCGAACGGAAGAAGGGCGGACTCTATAAGGACATCGCGGACTTTGCGAAGCGCGTGCCGGGCCGCGCGTTCAACAAGAAGTCGCTCGAAGCGCTTGTCCGGTCCGGCGCGCTCGACCGGTACGGAGAGCGGAACCAGCTGCTGTTCAACGCCGACCAGCTCCTCGAGTTCCACAAACGCATTGAAGGCGAAGCGGCGAGCGGCCAGTCCAACCTGTTCTCCGGCATGGGGGCGGATACGGCACCGGTCCTTCGACTCAAACCGGCTCCACAGGTCACGAACCGCGAGAAACTGTCGTGGGAGAAAGAACTCCTGGGTCTCTACGTGTCCGAGCACCCGTTTCGCGAGACGTCGGAGAAGCTCCGCGACTACTTCACGCCGATTTCCCGTCTCCCCGAGCTCAAGCGCGAGAAAAAGGTCCGCTGTGGTGGCATCCTCACGGAGGCGAAGAAGATTCTCACGAAGTCCAACGAACCCATGGTTTTCGCGACGCTCGAGGACCTCACGGGCTCCGTCGAAGTCGTCGTGTTCCCGCGCGTGTACCAGGAGAATCCCGACCTGTGGCAGGCGGATCGCATCGTCTGCATCTCCGGCAGGCCGCAGGAGAAGGATGGGGAGATGAAGCTGCTTGCAGAAAGTGCGTTCGAGGTCACGCCCGGAAATATCGAAGAACTACAGATCGGGAACCGGGAACCGGGAACCGGGAACGATGACAAGGAACCCGATCTGTCATCCGGTTCCCCGTTCCCGGTTCCCCGTTCCCCGGCGAGCATCACACTTCACCTCCGCGCCAACCTGCCCGACACCATCCTGCACCGGTTGCGCGAAGCGTGCGACAAACGCCCGGGTCCGCACGCGGTCCACTTCTTGATCGACGACGAACGCGGCCCGCGCGTGATCCAATCCAGCTACCGCATCGCGTTCGACGAGGCCATGGCCAGGGAACTCGAGGCGATGCTCGGGCCGGATACCGTCAAAGTCGGGGCCTGACCATGAATCTGTGCTATACTGTGGCACTGGAGGTATGAGTATCCACAACGCGCACCGCCGCCACCATCGAGAGCCGTTCCCGGCGCCGCCCAGCCCGGGCATCTACCGAAAAATTGCTTACTCCTTCGTGGCACTCACGGTGATTATTGTGTTTGCCGCGCTCTGGTTCTCGTCCGTGCGGGCAACCGTCACCGTCAAAGCGACCCGGGAGGCCACGCCTGTCGAAGCGTCCGTCGACGTGGCGCGAAGCCCGGCACAAGGGCAGCTCCCCGGGCGCGTGGTCCAGGGCGTGTTTGAGAAAATCCAGGAGTTCGTGGTAACGGGCCAGGGCGCAACGGCCGAAGACACCGTCGTCACGGGCAAAGCACGCATCACGAACACCACGTCGAAAGACCAGCCGCTCATCAAAACGACCCGTCTCCTCACGGCAGACGGCCGTCTCTACCGCATCAGCTCGACCGTGACGGTCCCGGCCAAAGGGTCGGTAGACGTGGAGGCGTATTCCGACAAGGCGGAGAAGCAGTACGTCCTCCCTGCAGGAACGAAATTCACGATTCCAGGTCTTTCAGAGTCCTTGCAAAAATTGATCACCGCCGAGAGCTTGAATGCGTTCGCTGGCGGTCAACGGACCGTGAAGGCGCTCACGCAGGGAGACGTTGACGCGGCGGAGAAAGAACTCGAGAAGGCGGTGACGGATCAGGCGAAGAAGACGCTGCTCGCCGAAGTGGGGGACGGGCGCTTTACGGAAGCGGTCTATCTGGTCAAAACCATCGACAAGAAATCGAACGTGAAGCTTGGCGAAGAAGCTGATCGGTTCCTCATGAGCCTGAAGCTGGACGTCACGGGCGTCTTCTATCCCAAGGTCGACATGGAGTCGCTCGTGCGCGAGCGGATCAACGAACGCGTGCCCGAAGGCCGGTCCATCGTGTCGTACGAGCCGTCCAAGACCGTCTTCACCGTGAGCCAGGTGGACGTGAAGAACGAGCGCGCCACGGTCACGCTCAAAGCCGACGTCACAACGAAACTGTCCGACAAGAGTCCGAACCTCACGAAGGATCTCATCGCCGGTCTCCCCATTGACGAAGCGGAACAGAAACTGAAGTCCGTGGAAGGCGTCGAATCGGCGTCCATCACCGTCCGCCCGAGCTGGGTACGGCGCTTGCCGACGCTCAAGGACCACATCACGTTCAAGATTGAATAATTGACGGTGAGCCTGCCGAGACGTATTCTTTGCAGGCTTTTTGTATGTCCCAACCAATCGACACCATGCGCCACAGCACGGCCCACGTGATGGCCGCAGCCGTCAAACGGCTCTTTCCAGAAGCGAAATTCGGCGTTGGCCCGGTGGTCGAGAACGGTTTTTACTACGACATTGACATCGGCCGCGCGGTGACGCCGGAAGACGTGAAGGCGATCGACGCGGAGATGAAAAGAATCGTGAAGGAGAACCCCGCGTTCGTGCGCGAGGAAATGCCGATTGACGAAGCCGTCAAGCGGTTCAAGGCCATGGGGCAGACGTATAAAGTCGAGCTCCTCTCCGACCTTAAAAAAAAGGGAACCACGAAGATTTCGGCGGAAGAGTCCACGGACGTGGACCCCGCGAACGTGAAGACGGTGTCGGTCTATCAGACCGGAGATTTCGTTGACCTCTGTCGCGGCCCCCACGTCGAAAAGGCGAAAGAGATCGGCGTTTGGAAGCTCAATAAGGTCGCGGGCGCGTACTGGCGAGGCAAACAGGAGAATCCGCAGATGCAGCGCATTTACGGCCTCTGCTTTGCGACCAAGGACGAACTGGCGAACTACGAGACCATGATGGCCGAGGCGGAAAAACGCGATCACCGGAAGCTTGGAAAGGAGCTCGAACTTTTCAGCATCATTGACGAGGTCGGCCCTGGGCTCCCGCTCTTCTATCCGAAAGGCGCCGTGCTCCGTCGAACGCTCGAGAACTTCGTAACGGACATGCAGGAGAAGCGGGGCTACGCGCCCATCTGGATCCCGCACATCACGAAGGGGCGTCTCTACGAGATGTCAGGCCACCTCCAGAAGTACGACGCCATGTATCCGCCCATGCAGCTGAAAGACGAGGACGCGTACTATCTCAAACCCATGAACTGTCCGCACTTCATGATGCTGTACAAGACCCAGCCGCACTCGTACCGCGAACTCCCGGTCCGCTGGACGTGCACCACCACGAACTACCGGTACGAGAAGTCCGGCGAGTTGTCCGGTCTCACGCGCGTCCGCAGCCTCACGCAGGACGACTGCCACGTATTCGCGATGCCGAGTCAGATCGAAGGCGAGATCAACCTCATGCTCGACATGGTGGACGAAGCCTACCGCGTCTTCGGCTTCAAAGACTTCTGGGTCCGCGTGTCCACGCATGATCCGGCGGACAAGAAAAAGTACATCGGCGATATGAAGGTGTGGGAGGCGTCCGAAGCGGCATTGAAGCGTCTCATCGCGGGACGCGGCTGGAAGCACGAGATCGGCGTGGGCGAAGCGGCCTTCTACGGCCCGAAGCTCGACTTCATGGCGAAAGACGTGATCGGCCGCGAGTGGCAGCTTTCCACGGTCCAGCTCGACATGAACCTTCCGGAACGGTTCGAGCTCGAATACGTGGACGCGGACGGGTCAAAGAAACGTCCAGTCGTGATCCATCGCGCGATTCTCGGGTCCACCGAGCGCTTTCTTGGAATTTTGATCGAGCACTACGCCGGGGCGTTCCCTGTGTGGCTCGCGCCCGTGCAGGTGATCGTCCTCTCGGTCGCCGAGCGGCACGCGGATTATGCCGCGAAACTCGTCCAAGACCTCGTGGACGCGGGTCTCCGTGCCGAAGCGGACGTGTCGAACGAATCGGTCGGGAAGAAAATCCGGAACGCGGAACGCATGAAAGTTCCGTACGCGCTCGTGGTGGGCGACAAAGAAGCGGGCGGGGGAGACCTCACGGTCCGGCGACGCGGGGAGAAGGATCAATCGTCCATGTCAAAAGACGCCTTCCTTGTGCGAGTCTCACAGGAAGACCGCGAACGCGTCACGTTTCAATAAACCCGCCGCCTCCAATGTTGCGTCGCGCCTTGCGCGCGTCGGCCCGTCCCCGTCGTTGCTCGACCATGCGCTTGCCGCGGCTCGCGCCGCCCTTCCGCGCCGTCACGTCCGTGCCCGTGTCAACGTCAATCCCGTGTTCGCGCAGTTCGTCTTGCATTTCGGTTAAGACGGCGAGGGCGGCCTTGAGTCGTTTCTTGGCCGCGAACCGGTCACGCCCTTTGAGTCCCCCTTGAGCGGACCGCGCTTCAAGAACAATCGCGAGCTGGTTAACGTACTCTTCCGGTCCGAAGCTCAAGAGTTCGGCCACCGGGTTCTCCGCGATGTTCTTGTAGACCTCCACGGCGTTCGCGATACCGCGCGATTTCGAGTCTTCAAGGGCATCTGCGACGCGGATATGCTCGTGGCTCACGGGCGCCCCGAACGGCGCTTCCTCGAACGTTCCGCCGAAGAACGCCTCTTCGGACTCCGGGAGCTCGCGGTACTGTGCGGCGGCGCTGCGACCCTCGATCCGTACCTGTTCGCGAATGCGTTCGTCTTCGCTCATCGGTTCGATCTCTTCCATCGTCCTCGTTGTGAGCGGTTTTTCCAGTTCCTGCGACAGCGTCTCATACCGGTCAGCCAACGTCTTCCATTCTCCGTACGGGTCCTGACCGGTGAGTCTTGCCAGTCCGCGCTTCATGGCCCCGCGCAATCCAAGTCCGCCTTTTGCCACGATTTCATCCGGATCCATGCCATACGCCTTCTTTACGTCCTTCGCGAGTTTGGACATGCGGCGATCGAGGTCCTTCCGTTCACGTTCCTTCGCGCGCAATTCCTTGTCGAGGAGGAGGCGCTGCGGTGCGACGAGCGCCGCCTCACCTTCTCCATGGTGCGCATGCAGCGCTGCGCGCATGTCGTCGATGCCGTGGAGCGCGTCTGCGATGTATGTGCGTTCTTCCTGGACTTTTGGCGATTCCGTCGCGTCGGTCTGCAGATAACGCAGCCGTTCTTCGAGGTCGGCGTACGCGCTCGAGAGCTCCGAGAGCGCCTGTGTGCGCCATTCTTCGGTCAAGCGCTGTTGCCCCATCACGTCCTTCACGTTGTTGATCAGCGTTCCGACGGCGCGTACGATGACGTCCGTCTTCTGTCGCGCGGTGAGCGGCTTTTCCGCCGTGGAGATGCCTTTCACCGTTTCGATGGTCTTGGGCATTTCCAGTTCTTCTGTGACTTCCTCGACGGTTTTGCCGGGGAAATGACGTTCGAGCGCCGCCAGCTTCTCCGCGTCCGGCGCCCGCAGTTCATGGATCGCCGTCCGATAGTCTTTGAGCGTCGCGGACGCCGCTTCGTACGCAGCCGCATTCATAAAGTCCGCCGTGTCGGCAGGGGAGAGCGCGTCCAGACGCGCAATTTCGTCCTCGATTGCTGCCGCGCGATGCTTGAATGTGACGAGATAGCCCTCTCGTTCGTCATTGGACATTTTCCCTTCTGTGAATTCCGTTCGGACATCGCGGAGCACATCCACATCATCACGGTACGCGTCGAACGCCTTCATGCGCGCTTCCGCGTAGTTCTGATCGAAGTTCGTCTGCGCGTTCATGGCCTCCACTTTGTCGCGGACGATTTCAAGGGTTTCCTGAACATCAAGCAGCGCTTCCACGAGCGACCGTCGCTCTTCTTTCGCGAGCGGATGGTTGAGCAGTTCCTCCGGACGCTTCCACGCCTCCTGGAGCGCGGCTTCAAGGTCGAGCTCCTTGCTGCGCATCTGATGCAGGTGCTCCCATGCGGTTTCGTTGGTGAGCCCGCGTTGCTCAACGCCCGTCTTGATGAAATAGGCGCGCACCTTCGCCGCTTCGGCAAGCGCGAGGTGCAAGTTCCGCATCGGGTCCACATCCATGAGCCAGTCGGGAGACTGCACTCGTTCCACGGCCTCGTCCTGCTTCCGGAACTTATTCACATCCGCCACGTGCTCCGCCGCGCCTTCCGCCGCCTGCATCTGCTCCTGGATCCGTTCGAGGGCTGCGCTGGATTCTGCAAACTCTTCCGCACGGGCTTCGTCCGCCGCGATCTGCGTTTCCTTGGCTCGTCTCCGGCGAGATTCAGGCGAAGGAG
Source organism: Candidatus Uhrbacteria bacterium RIFCSPHIGHO2_12_FULL_60_25 (assembly GCA_001791275.1). GTDB lineage: Bacteria > Patescibacteriota > Patescibacteriia > 2-12-FULL-60-25 > 2-12-FULL-60-25 > 2-12-FULL-60-25. The sequence continues at coordinate 15,969 of MGEH01000020.1, forward strand.
CCGGAGCATGCGTCTCCGGTCCTTCCATCTTGAGAGCTGCGCTTCCCTCCATGTTGTTGCGAGGCATATGGGTGAGATTAGGCTGTAGAATAGCATACTTGCTTAAAAAAGCCCCCGATGTCCATCGGGGCCTTTTTTCCTTATGAGACCTTGATGAGTCTTTCAAATACACGAGGGTGTTTCATGGCGAGTTCGGACAGCACCTTTCGGTCGAGCCCGATGTTTCGTTTCTTCAAGTCCGACATGAAGCGCGAGTACGTGGTCCCGGAAAGACGGGTCGCAGCGTTGATGCGTATCTGCTGGAGCGCGCGATTGTTTCGCTTCTTCAACCGCCGGCCCCGGTAGGCCTGCCAGCCGGATTTTACGGCCGCGGTCTTCGCGAGCTTGATCTTGGACTTGCGCCCCCACATCATGCCCTTGGTCCGGCGCAGGATGTTCTTTCGGCGCTTGATGTGGTGCGTTCCTCGTTTGACGCGTGGCATAGCGAGTGGTTATTGGTTGCCGATCAGAGTCTTAATGCTCTTCGTGTACGCCCCGGACATGGTTTCGTCGCGACGCTTCTTCCGCGTGATTTTGCCGCGGTTCCGTGCGTTGAAATGATCCTGGCCGCCATGACGACGCAGCACCTTGCCCGTGGCCGTGATGCGGAATCGCTTGGAGACCGTTTTCCGTGTCTTCTGCTTCATAATGGAGAGTGGGAGGATAAAAGATGTCGCCCGTCTTGTCCAGCCCTTTACTTCCGTCCAACGATTGCCGAGAGATTTCCCGCTTGTCGCGTGACGGGCTGCTCGATGTAGAGGGGATACGTCTTCTCGAGGGAAGCGATGAACGATTCTATGCGCTGCTTCGCGATGTCCCCATGCGCCTTCTCGCGACCGCGCAGGATGATTTCGATTTTCAGCTTGTGGCCGTCTTTAAAGAACTCGATGGCCTTTTCACGGCGGATATCCTCATCGTGCTCCCCCATCTTCACGGATAGACGGATACCCTTCACTTCCACGTTCCGCGCGTGCGCCTTCTGCGCTTTCATCTCTTTTTCTTTCTGGTATTTAAATTGGCCGTAATCGAGGAACTTGCAGACCGGAGGTGTTTCTTTCGGCGATACCTCCACGAGGTCGTACCCGCGCTCTTGCGCGGTTTTGAGCGCGTCTTCCGTCTTCATGACGCCGAGGAACGCGCCCATCTCGTCGATCACTCGGACTTCCGGCGTGCGGATCTGTGTGTTCACAAGATACACGACGCCTGTCGGTTTAAACGGCTGCCGCCGCCGGTAATGGATGCGCATTGATCAGTTATGGTGGAGATGGGGGGAGTTGCACCCCCGTCTGGTCCCGACCGTCGACCTCCTCGTTCACAGACTTGGTCCGTTCAGAGTCGTCGACGCGCAGCGATAAGCGGACAAGAACCGCGCGTCCCCACCGCCGCCATGTCCCCCTCTGCGGGCGATGAGCGCAGAAGAGCGAGTCCGATCATATGACGGTCTTGCGCATGAGTTCGGACGACTCATGCGGGACCGGATGGCTCGATCGTCTTAGACGAGAGCCATGGCGGGTGCCGGAGCGCGAAACGCCGAAGCGATCGCGTCCTTCACCTTCGAGAAGACGTTGGCATTTGTCTTCGTGGGAAGTGATTTACGAGCGGTTCCCACGCTCGGTCTGCGGAAGTGGAACGTCCGGGCCGTCAATGCTCGTCATCCCCTCGTTGGACCTCGCGGTCTATGTCACGGGCTTTCAGTTTTTCCTTCTTATCATGAGCCTTGCGGCCGCGACACAGGCCGAACCGAAGCTTGATGTGACGCCCGCGAGGATACAGTGAGAATGGGACCAATGTCAAGCCTTTTTGCCGCGTTTTTCCTGCGAGCGACGCGAGTTCCCGTTTTCGGAGCAGGACCTTACGGGGATGGGTGGGATCATACCCCTCGAGCTTCCCGGCCTTGATGTACGGAGCGATCCGGAGCCCCTTGATCCAGAGCTCCCCGCCGGCGAGACTCAGGTAGGACCCGGTCAGGTTCGCCCCGCCGTTCCTCACGGATTTCACCTCCTGCCCGGAAAGCACGATCCCCGCGTCGAACGACTCGAGCGTCTCATAGTCGAACCGGGCCTTGCGATTGTCTGCGAACGCTTCCATAGTCCTGTTCACATGCTATCCTAATGTGTAGAGACCATCTATGTTGACCATCCAGGAACGATCCATCTCCATTTCCACGCATACGATTCTGAAGGTCATCGCGACCTTGCTCATCCTCTCGTTCCTATGGGCCGTTCGTGACATCATTGCGCTCGTGTTCGCGGCGCTCATCCTCGCAGCGCTCATGAATCCCTTCGCGCAGTGGGCAAAGTCGTACCATATCCCGAAAGGCGTCTCCGTGATCGTCTTTTACGTCTTGTTCGTGGGAGGGCTCCTTCTCGCGTTCGCGCTCGTGTTGCCGGACCTCGTGGAACAGACCGGGAAATTGAGCAATACGGTCGGGAAGTCCTGGCAGGTGCTCTCGAGCGGCATCGAGTCGCTCCGGCACGTGAGCGAGGAGTATGGACTCACGAAAAATCTCGAAGCGGGCGTGTCGACCCTCCAGGAGCAGATCTCGTCTATCCTGCCGAAACTGTTCCGGACGCTCACCGGTCTCTTCGGAGGGATTGCGGGCCTTGCGGTCGTCCTCGTGATGGCGTTCTACATGGTGGTGCAGGAAGAGGAAGCGCTCCAGTGGCTGCGGAACATCGTGCCGGAGGAGTATCAGAAGTTCACGGCGGACCTCCTTCAGGGCGTGCAGGTGAAGTTCGGCCGCTGGCTTATCGGTCAGCTCGCGCTGTCGCTCATCGTCGGCATCCTCTACTACATCGGTCTTCGCATCCTGGGCGTTGAAGGCGCGCTCGTGCTCGCGATCCTGGGCGGGTTCACCGAGTTCATCCCATACCTCGGTCCGATCCTTGGGGGCATTCCGGCCATCCTGGTCGCGCTGTCCCAGTCACCGACCCTCGCGCTCCTCACCATCATCCTCTTCGTCGTCGTCCAACAGACAGAGAATCACATCCTCGTGCCGAAGGTCATGCAGAAGGCCGTCGGCATTAACCCGGTCCTCTCGATCGTCGCCTTGCTCGTCGGCGCCAAGCTCTTCGGCATACCCGGCGCTATCCTCGCTATCCCCGTGACCACCGCCTGCTCTGTGGCGATCATGGAAGTTTATAAGTTTCAGCGTACGAGACAGGGGAGTTCCTCATGACCACACCCGTTCCAGTTACGAAACCAAAATTCGGGTTCAACGCGGTCGCCTGTCTCGGGTACGGGATCCTACTCGTTGTAGCGTTTGCACTGATTGTTGCCGTCCTCCTTGCAAAGACGGGTCTGGTGAAGGTCCCGCTCGCTTCACGTCTCTACCGTGGCCCTGGACCCACCAGAATCGTTACGGCCGGTGTGACAGACCCGGAAGCGTTCTCGGATGCGATAAGTGCGAAGGTGGCACTTGCGGTCAAACGTGGCGGTCCACCACCGTACCGCGTCACGGTCGAGGAAACGGAACTTACGGCCGCGTTCCGTGGTGCGCTCGCATCCTTCGTGCAGGGGTCGAACATCATCGCCGAACGACCTCAAATAGTCATGACACCGACCGCGATCGAGCTCTCCGGTCGGTTTGTCCGCGAAGGGATCACGTTTGACATCCTCACCCGATTCGAGCCTCGTGTCGAAGACGGCGAGCTCCGGTTAAATCCTATCTCCGTCCAATTCGGCGACTATCCCATCTCCACGTCAACGGCCCAAAATCTGATGGGCTACTTTTTCAAACGCGATTTTGGCGCGTGGCGTCTGGACGTCGGGCCGATCGGCCTGCGTGACATCCGGTTGGGTGATGGTAAGGTTGAGTTATTCCTGGGTCCGTAGTCCGTGGTACTTAGAAAGAGCCACGGACCACGGACCACGGACCCTTGTCATGTTATTGTTACTCCGATTTCTCCCATTCGTGGTCGGTGTGTTGAACGCCTTGTTGTTCGTGTGGCAGTCGAGGAGTGCGGGCGCGTACCCATGGATCGCCATCTGGACTCCGCTCACCGTCATCGTTGCCGGATACCTGATCGCGGGGAAGCGGATGGCGGTCGGACAGGCGACGGAACGGTTGCTCCCGCCGGCGCTCGCCCTCGCGGCCGGGGTCATGGGGCTTCTCCTCATGGAAGGGGCGTGGGTGACGGTCGTGCTGCCTCTCATGGCCGGGAGCGTGTCGTTTTTGGTCCTCGAACTCCTGTTCCTCCTCGTGTACCTCCCCACGCGGTATCCCGTGAACGGATTGTCGCACGTGAACCTGTCGCTAGTCCCGGTGACGATCTGGCTCACGCAATACGTCGCGGTCGGCCTCACGGTGTTCGTACATGAGTCCCGCGCGATCCCCGTGATCGTGCAGACGGTCGTGGCCGCGCTCCTCTTCTGGTCCACGTCTCACGTGGAGGCGTTGCATGACCATCGGCGCCGGTGGACGGCGCTTGGCGCCTGGCTGGGTCTCCATATCGGCCTCCTGGGCGCCTTCCTACCGCTCCGTCTCGGATTGCACGCGAGCCTCGCCGCGATCCTTCTCGCGGTTGCGCTCCGGTCGCGCCGGTATGGCATCATGCCGTCGCTCACAACGAAACTCATGCGGGCGGAATTGGCGGCGGCCGCCATCTTGGTCGGTCTCATGGTCGGGACGGCTCGTTGGGCGTAACAGGAGTAAGTGCTTGAGTGCTTAAGTGCGCGAACATTTCTCGCACTTAAGCACTCAAGCACTTTTTTCTATACCCTCATTCGTACACCTGTTATACTCCATCCATGCGTCAGCCAATCGAATTTCAGAGAACGCTGGTCACACTTCTTGCGTCCATCGTGTGCGGCGCCCTTGCCGGCGCCATTGCAGGTTGGACAGTTTCCACGTGGTCATTCGACCTCTCGACGTTTCTCACCGGGGCCGTCGAACGACCCATGACAACGACCACGACCGTGTCCAATCCGACGTTCACGGTCATTCCAATCGACCGGAGGCCGCAGGAACCGATCGTTCCGCCCGCGTTTACCGACCGGCGCTCGTCTCCCGTCGCGAGCGCGTACCGTCGCGTGGCGCGGAAGGCCGGTGAAGAGCCGCTGCTCACAGACGACCGTCTCCTGGGTGCTGCCGTTGCCGTGACGTCTGACGGGTGGTTCGTGGTCCCGCGCGCGGTCATGGATGGAGAGAAGCCGGCGGACATCATCCTCTGGCACGCAGGACGGTCGGCAACGGCCACGCGTGCGATTGCCGACCGGTTGAGCGGCGTCGTCTTTTTGAAGACGGACCTGGACAACCTCCCGGCGCCCGCGCTCGCACGACTCCATGACGTAGGCGTCGGTCTCCCCGTGTGGGTCGAACGCCGCGTTTCACGATTCGAACCGCAGATCGTCGTGGCACTCTCGGATCCGGCGACGGATCTGAACGGAGCGTCCAGTGAGGCCGTGACGCGACGGACGACCGTCACCGGTATGACGTCGGCGGGGGATATGGGATCACCAGTGTGGTCCACGAACGGCAGTCTCGTCGGCCTAGTCGCGTCTCCATCCGGCGAACCGTTGCGGGTGATTCCCGTCACGGCATGGGCGCAGTCGCTCCAATCGGTGCTGTCCGACGGCGTCGTCCGTCACGCGTACCTCGGTGCCAGGACGGTGGATCTCACGGATGTCCGCTTTGAAACCCAGGTCCCCGTCGGGAATCGCGGCGCGTGGCTTCGGGACGATGCGCGCGCGAAAAAGCCGGCAGTCGAACGAAATTCACCGGCGGCGGCTGCCGGGTTGCAAGTAGGGGACGTGATTCAAACAATCGATCGTGATATCCTAGACGGATCGGCGGACCTGGCAGAGCTCCTCGCCGGGTACAAGCCGGAAACAAAGGTCACGCTCTCCGTCCTTCGCGGTACCGTCGTCATCGAAATTCCGGTGACGCTCGGCTCCGTCGTGACGAGTGAGGAGATAAAATAATGTCCAAGCCCAACTACTTCCGTCTCATCGTTCGCGCGTGGCGCCAGGTGACGCTCGCCACGCTCATGGGGTTGGTGTTGGCGCTCGCGTTCTCGCTCATCCAGCCGCTCCGGTACTCGAGCTCCGTGAAGCTCCTCATCACGCAGACGAATCCGGCCGGCGTGGATCCGTACACGGCGATCAAGAGCACGGAACGCATCGCGCAGAATCTATCCGAGATCGTCTATACGTCCGGGTTTTTTTCGGCCGTGGTGGATGACGCGTCCGTCGACAAGAACTACTTCCCGACTGATGAAATCAAGAAACGGAAGGCATGGCAGGACGCGATCGCATCAACCGTCTCACCCGGCACGGGCGTCATGACCATCACCGCGTACCACCCTGATCGGAACCAGGCCACCACGCTCGCGGTCCGGGTGGCGAAAGAGCTCGCGGTGCAGGCGCCGAACTACTTCGGATTCTCGGTCCGTGTGCAGGTGATCGACGCCCCGCTCCCGTCCCGATTCTTCGCAAAACCGAATTTCGTCACGAACGGCGTGGCCGGCGCCGCGGTTGGATTACTCCTCGGACTCGCGTGGGTGCTTTGGCGCGTGAAGGAGTAGATTGCCGCTGGGTTGAGAGAAATAGGCGGGTTTTCTTGGAATTGACCGGCTCCCTTGACAAAACGGGAGTTTTTTGATATTGTGACGCGTTCACCGTGGCGTCTTTGGACCCTGAAGCCGCACCGTCATTGAGAGGATATTCCTCCTTTCTCTCAATTGCGCGGGGCGGCTCCAGAGCCTGATCCTTCACTTCGTTCAGGATGACAACATCTTTAGCGAAGCGATGAAGCAGACTCACGTAACTTCCACATACAACAGTTATCAAACCCGCACCCTCGGGTGCATCCCAACAGATGCCCCCGCAGGAATGCGAGGAGCGAAGGAGTCCCAATGACCGTCAACACGTTGAAGTCGTCTCTCTTGATTTTGGGCGCGATCGCTTGTGCGGCCTGGTCGCCAGGCGCGCATGCGGCCGACGGCTCCGCCGCCGCGGTCTACCTCGACGACGAGGTGAACCAGTGCGTCGCCGACTGCCTCGAGCGGAACCCCGCGAGTTCGAAAGACCTCCAGGAGTGCCGCACGAAGCTCGCCTCCTGCCAGAGCCTGAACGACGCCTGGCGCGTGAGCTACGCGAAGCTCGTGAAGGAGTGCGGCGACAAGTTCGTCGCGCGCGAGACGCCCGGCGATCCCACCAAGAAGACGTCGCCGACGACGAAGAACATCGTGGAGCCTCCTCCGCCCCCGTCGCCTCCGCCTCCGCCCGTGAAGCCCATCGTGATCTGCGAAGG
>MGEH01000021.1 GCA_001791275.1 Candidatus Uhrbacteria bacterium RIFCSPHIGHO2_12_FULL_60_25
CATGTACAGGAACCCGGCGTAGATGATGAGAACGACGAGGATGATGCCGACGAGACCAAGCGCGACGTTGATGATCCGCGCCGCGATCACGCGCGGGTCGGTCGACGGGAGCTTGACCGTCCCGCCGATTTCCTCAAGTCCTGTCGCGAGCTGCGCGTGCGCTTCCGGGAACCGGGAACTGGGAACCGGGAGCGTGAAGAGTCCTGCCACGAACGTGGCGGCGAGAAGGACGAAGATCACGCGTCGGATGGTCATACGTCGGATGCCGTCGCTTTCACCAGTGCCTCAAGGACGTACTTCGCGAACGCCCACGAGGACATGATCATGATGAGACCGATGATCGCGTTCCGGATCGTGGCGGCGGCCGCCTTCGTTTTCTCCGGGTTGCCGCCCGACACCATGAACCGGAACCCGCCGAGCACGATCATGACGAGAGCGAGGATCCCGAGGAGTTCGAGCGACGCATTCACGAGCCGTACCGCAATCACGCGCGGATCCACATCCGTGAGTTGCAGCACGCGGCTGATTTCGAACATGCCGAGGTCGAGGTCCATAGCTATGGTCGGAAAACACACTCGCCGTTCTGCCGCTGGCTCTGGCAGCAGTTCGCCCCGCCCGGGCCGATGGGGCAGCTTGGGCTTGAGACCGGATTGAAACAGTTCTGGTACACGTTCTGGATGCCGGAACGGAGGAACGGGTCGTACTCCGTGCTCGAGGCGTACATCCGGTGATCGAGGAACCCAATGGACTTCACGGCCGGTTCCTCCGGCTTCGTCACCGTTTCGTTCGTGGCCGTGAGGAGATCCTGCGACGTCTGCCACCAGAACGTATCCGCGAGGTCCGTGGACTCGCCAAGCGGGTCAATCGACGCGTTGTCCGTATTGAACGTGGAGCTTCGAAGGATCGAATCGAACCGGGCCTTCACTGGTGCGAACGGATCAATGTTCGACTGCCCCGGATCATCCGGATTGTGCGGCGGTTGCGTCTCTTCGAGCGTTGGGGGCACGAGATTCACCTCGTTCGAGGTCCCAAAGGCCCACGCGTAGTCATCCGCGCCCGGACCCTCGGCCTTGTCATTCCCGTTTCCGTCGAGGGAGTTCCCGACCACGTCCACGACGCCGTCATATCCCGACTGGAGGAACTGCGCCTGCGGACCCGTCCCGTCGAGCGACGCCGCGTGCGTGAGCACGTCGATATTGGCGCCCCCCGGGAGGCAGTAGACGTCGTTGCCACACGAATTTCTCCCACAGAGGTCGGTCGGGATGAACTCGACCGTACGGTACTGATTCGAAATCCGATACTCACCATCGAGCGGTGACGTATTCCCTCCTCCCCCGGCATGTGTCTCCAGATTGATAAACCCCTGTCCCTGGTTCACGAACCCGGTCGCGGCCGTCGGATCAACCGCTTCGTTGAATTGCACCTGAACGATGATGTTGCGGACGTACGGCGACCTCTGGTTCGGCGGTGCTGGCGGGATCACGGACACAATTTTTGGAGGCGTGAGATCGAGGTACGTTCCGGTCTCGAAGTTCCAGCAGTACGCGCCGCCGTTCGGACATCCTGACAGTCCGCCGAATGCCTGATCGCCGTTCTCGAGGAGCACGCCCGTCTTCCCGCCCATGAGCTCGACGGTGTACCCCACGTTCACCGTGGTGCTCCCGAGGCACCCTGCGCCGCTCGGCACACAGTCCGCCTGCTTGAAGAGGAACGTCTTCCTGTCTTTCGTAAACCGCACCCGGATTTTGTTCGTGGCGAGCGCGCCCGCCACTCCCTCGCTCGTCCGGAAGAGCTTCAGCGCGTCGTCGTTCAACCCTTCTGTCACCGTGTCGTCCGTGAGATCCCCGGGCGTCCCCTTGTCGTCATAGTCCTTGATGAGCGAGGAGAGCTTGATCGGTTTCTTGAAGGTAATGATGACCGGCGTGTTCCGGGGCACATTCAAGGCGTCTCGTTGCGGAAGGTGGCTCTCGATGATCCCGCCGCCGAGCGACCCGGCGCCGCTCTGGAATCCGCCGAATCCGGCGCCGATGCCGGACACGCCACCGCCGGGTTGGGTCGCACTGATCAACGCATTCAGAATGAAACTCACGATCGCCCACGCGGACGCGATGATCACGAGCCCGATGATCGCGTTCTTGATGGTGTTCTGCGCTTTTTTGACTTTCTCCGGGTCCCCCGCCGACGTCATCCAGAGGTACCCGGCGTACAGCATCAAAACCAGGAAGATGACTCCAAGAAGACCAAGAAAAATGTTGATGATCCGGCCGATGATCTGAATGAGATCAGAGGTCCCACCGATCCCAGCGGCCGCACCAGTCTCCGTGAGCTGGCCCGCGGCTGTTTGAGCCAATGCAGGCGCCGTTGTGACGGCGAGCGCGGTCGCGGACAGGACGACGAGAGCGACCGCCGCAAGTATCAAAAACGTAATCCGAGGTGGAGCGGAGTTCTGTAGCGTGGCGTGGCGTTCGTTCCGAAGCATGGGACGGAATGTTCGCTGACACTGACTCGGTCGCGGGTTACGAAGGAGCGAGCAGGCGCTGGACGACCTCCCGGACGGCATTCCCGTCCGCGCGACCGGCCACCGTCTTCATGGCGACTCCCATAACCTTCCCCGTCTCGGCAATGGACGTGGCTCCGATCGACTCGATCGCGTCCTTCACGATCCGTTCGAGGTCTGCGGCTGGAAGCGCTGCCGGAAGATACTTCTGGAGCACACCGAGCTCCGATCGCTGATGCGACGCGAGATCGGCGCGACCGGCCTTCTCAAAATCAGCGAGCGCGTCCTGGTACTGCTTCACGAGCGTGCGGAGCACGGCATGCGTTTCGTCGTCCGAGGGCGCGTGGCCGAGGTCAATCTGTTTGTTCTTCAAAGCCGAACGAACGAGCCGGAGCGTGGAGAGCTCGAGCTCGTTCTTCTGCTTCATCGCCGTTTTGAGATCGGCGTCGATCTGTTCGAGGATCATTTTGTTCCTTGTCATTCCAGAGGAAGGCCGTTCGACGGCCGCACCGAGGAATTAGTACCGGCGTGTCCGTTTCGGTTCTTCCTTGAGCTGACCTGTTTTCCGGAGGTACTCGTACTCTTCGCGCTTCGCAACCCGGAACAGCGCGCTGCGGTGCCGCTTCGTTTTGCTCGGGTCCGATTTGTGGAATCGGATCCGTTTCGTCTGGATCCCGCGTCCGCTCTGCTGGTACCGGCGCTGGAACCGGCGCAGGAGCGCATCGAACGTTTCGCCTTTCTTGCGTTTCACTTCGGCCATGGTGACATTCAACTCCTTTCAAGAGTTTGATAATGGATAGACGAACCGTGAGGGACCCGAAGCCGGGAAATCCTCATGGCTCTGCGGAAAAGAGTACCGCGCGATGTCACAAACGTCAAACCTTATGGATTACGAAATACGAATCTCCTACGAATATACTAAATTACGAAATTCAATTTCGTAGATTCGTATATTCGTAGGAGATTCGTATTTCGTAATCCATCCCTTACTCTTTCCCGAGCTTCTTCTTTATTTCCTGCACCACCTTCCGCGCATCCACGATTTCCTGCGTGCCCGCGTCCATGTCGCGAACGATGGCCGTGCCGTCCAAGACTTCCTTCTGACCGATGATCACGGCCCACTTCGCCCCCATCTTGTTCGCGATTTCCATCTGCGCCTTGATCGCTTTCTTCGAGAGCGCTTCTGCAGCGCGGATCCCGCTCCCCCGGAGTTCCTCAAAGATGGCGAACGCCTTCTTTCTCCCCTGCTCGCCGAGCTGGGCCACGAATACGTCGCGCTTCTCCGGCGCGCCGAGGTCCGGCATCGCCTCTTTCATGCGCGTGACTACGCGTTCGATGCCGAGCGCGAACCCGCACGCAGGGACCGGCCGTCCGCTCCCCAGAAGTTCCGCGAGGCCGTCGTACCGGCCTCCGCCGCCCAACGCGAGCTTCGCCACGTCCGCATTGTCGGACACGGGCGTGACTTCGAAGACGGTCATCGTGTAGTAATCGAGACCGCGGACCAGGTAGGGGTCCAGTTGGTACGACACGCCCGCTTCGTCCAAATATTCCAACACCTGCATGAAGTGTGCCTTCGAATCCTCGTCCAGCCAGTCCATGATCTGCGGCGCCTCGGCTTTGAGCTCCTGCATCTCGGGTTCCTTGGAGTCGAGGAGGCGGAGCGGGTTCTTCACGAGCCGCTTTTTGTCGTCTTCGGACAATTTGTGACGCTTCGTGCGGAAGTACGCCACGAGCGCGTTCTTGTAGTTCGCGCGGCTCTCGAGCGTCCCGATGGAGTTGATCTGGACGACGGACTCGACGCCCGCGTTCTTCAGGGTCTTCCAGGCGAGGAATGCCATCTGCGCGTCGAGCACCGGGTCGTCGTCGCCCAGGCTTTCGCACCCGAACTGCCAGAACTCGCGGTAGCGTCCGGACTGCGGACGGTCGTGACGGAACATTGGGCTCCAGTACCAGAGCTTCACGGGCTGCGGCCGGTTCAACATGCCGTGGTGGATGTACGAACGCATGATGGGCGCCGTGCCTTCAGGACGGAGCGACACGTGTTCGCCGCCGGCCGTGTCGAACGAGTACATCTCCTTCTCCACGATGTCCGTCTGCTTCCCGACGCCGCGGACGTAGAGCGCCGTCTCTTCCAGGACCGGCGTCTCGATCCGCTCATACCCGTAGTCTTCGGACAGCTGCTCGGCTTCACGGTAGAGCTTCTTCCAATAGGACGCCTCGGCGGGCAGGATGTCGCGCATGCCCCTGATGGGCTGGATCGGCGCAGGACCTTTCTTCACCGGTGCGGGCGCCGGCGTCACGTCGGGTTTCTTCATGGGTTGGGGTTTCATGGGCATATCGAAATCGTTAGAGGCTGTAGACGGGCTTCTCGAACACCTTCCATCGGTCAAATGGCCAGCCGCGGAGCCACACGCGGCCCACGATCGCCACGCGCTTCACGGCGCCGAAGTAGCGGGAATCGAGGCTCGCCGGGCGGTTGTCGCCCATCACGAAGTACTCGTCGCTCTTCAAGGTGACGGTCCGTTTGCCGGCGGACAGGTATTCCTTGTCGAGGTACGCCTTCTCGTCGAGCGTGATCCCGTTCGGGTACCGGTCGTTGTAAATTTTCACGGTCCCTTCGGACACTTCGACGGTTTCACTCGGCAACCCGATCACCCGCTTGATGAAGAACTGACTCGGGTCCGCCGGGTAGCGGAACACGATGATGTCGCCTCGGTTCGGATCCTTGTACCGGTACGACAGCTCGTCGATGATGAGGTACTCGTGGTCGAAGAAACTGTTCTCCATGCTCGCGCCTTTCACGTAGAACGGCTGGATCAGGAAGTACCGGACCGGAATGATGATCGCGAGCGACACGGCGACCACCTGAATGAGCTCGAAAAAAAACGCCAGCGCCGCGTTCCCTGCGATGGGCGCGCTCCCCTCCTGCGGAATTTTTCGTTTCCAAAACGGCATGCGATGAAGTGGACGCTATCTTAGAATGAGTCCGCGTTCCTGTCGAGGGACCGTATTATGTGTCAGTAGGTCAGTACATGCGGCCAAAGCATGTCCTGAGCAACGCCGAAGGATTCCAAATACCAAAATTCCAAAAATCCAATGTTAGGGAAAGAAGCGTCCCAGGGGACGGAAACCGACGTTCCCGTGCGGCCTGACGAGCCAGCTGACGTACGAGGCTCCGCCATGGTCGGAGTAGCCGGAAATCAACCGCCCGCCGGACCGCAGGGTCTCTTTCTGCCATTCAGCCGTATTCGTGGTCCCCCATTCAGGATGGTGGATGTTCGCAAGCACGTTCCAGACGATGGCTTCCGTGAGTG
>MGEH01000022.1 GCA_001791275.1 Candidatus Uhrbacteria bacterium RIFCSPHIGHO2_12_FULL_60_25
CAGGCGGATGGGCGTCCAGTCCGGTTCTGCGACGTCAGGCTTGCGCTTCTCCTTTGCCATGATCTTGCGCATTTCTTCTTCTGCTGCACGACCAAGAAACTTGCCGATAAGCTCGGCGTCGTCTTGGAGGCGCTTCTTGGGAGGCTCAAAGGGGTTCTCGAGGGAGTGGAAGGGAGGGGGCATGGGACAGGCGGTTCGGTCAGGATAACGACATTGCGTCTATGTCTACAAGACCTCGTTATTTCTTTTGCGACGTATACCACGCCTGCAGTATTTCTCCCGCAACCGGCACGGCGGAGGACGATCCCTCCCCTCCTTCTTCGAGCAACACCGTCACGACCACCTCCGGCGCGTTCGCCGGCGCATAGCCCGTGAACCAGGCGTGGTTCGGCTTGTCCGAGCGCCATTGCGCCGTCCCCGTCTTGCCCGCGACCGGGAACGATAGTGCGTTCAAGCGGCGGCCGGACCCGTAGGTGACGGTTTCGCGCATGCCCTGGCGGACGGTTGCGAACACGAGCGGCGATGCATCTAGTCTTTGGACGTCTGCGGTAGACGACGACATGACCACGTGAGGGACTACGAGCGACCCGCCGTTCGCGATCGCGGCCGTCACGCGCGCCATCTGGACGGGCGTGACCAGGAGGTCGCCCTGACCGATGGACAGGTTGTAGGTGTCTCCGATGTACCAGCGCTCGCCTTTCGTCTTCTCTTTCCATTCCTGCGACGGGACGTGGCCGGTCGCCTCTCCCGGCAGGTCAAGACCGGTTTTCGCGCCGAGCCCGAACGCGCGCATCCACTTGGTGAGACGGTCCACGCCGAGGCCGATGAACGCGTCGTGTCCGCCGCCGATGTAGTAGAAAAACGTGTTCACGGACCACGCGATGGCCTTCCGGACGTTCGTTAGCCCGTGGCCTCCGGGCGCCCAGTCCGGAAAAAACCACGGTCCGACCGTAATGCCGCCCGTGGAATGAACCGTCGTGTTCGGCGTAATGATCCCTTCGGCGAGCGCGGCCGAAGCAATGAGCGGCTTGATGACGGACCCGGAAGGGACTTGGCCGGCCCACGCGCGCGGGAAGAGCGGGTGGTCGTCGTTTCCGAGAAGCGCCGCGTACGCGGTACTGGAGACTTTTCCCGCGAAGATGTTGTTGTCGTAGGACGGAAGGGACACGAGAGCGAGGAGCGACCCGTCCCGCGCATCCATGAGGAGCGCGCTGCCACGCGACACGCCCGCGCGCTTCAACCCGGACCGGAGCGCGGTCTCGACCGCCTTCTGGAGTGAGAGATCAATCGAAAGCGTCACGTCCCGGCCGTCTTCCGGGGCCCGATCGCCCACCACGGCGCGCGGGCGCCCCACCGCGTCCACTTCGATCTTCCGTTCTCCCGGAGTCCCCCGAATGACCTCCTCCTCCCACAACTCGATCCCGGTCTTCCCGATGTCGTCCGTGCGGCGGTACCCGGACGCGCGCCGATCCGCGAACTCCTCCGGTGACACGACGCCGACATATCCCAGGATGTGCGAGAGCGACGGAACGCCGGCGCTCACGGGATAGCGGCGCTTTGCCGTCGTGACGAGCGCCACGCCGGAGAGGCCGGGAAGCTGAACTTCAAGCGAGACCGCCCGCTCGTACGCAACGTCACGGGCCACATCCACCCACTCATCCGCTTCGGTCCCGGTGGCATTCAGCGTCCCCAAGACGTCATCGGACGTCACGCCGACGGTTCGCGCGACCGTCGCGACCGTCTGCGTGCGCGCCTCCGGGTCACGCGGCAAATCCGACCGTCGCATGCGCACGGCGAACGAGGGAACATTTTCAGCGAGCACGGCACCGTTCCGATCACGAAGAATCCCGCGCCTCGCCGGCAGAATATCCACACGGAACCGGTTTGCGTCCGCGCGTTCACGCCACATGTCGCCCTGTCCGACTTGCATCCAGAATGTACGAAGCAGGAGCGCGGCAAGGATCGCGCCTCCGACCGCGAATGCGATATACAGACGAGGCGCGGGAATCCCGGACCCCACGAACACCTGACGGTCCCCGAGATGGGTGAATCGGTCTTCAAACATCACTTCATGCCGGATAAGGTCTGATTCGTGACCGCCCTGGCGCAGCGAACCGCCCCCTCCCCGAAGTGGGAATGGATCGGATGTCTCCGGGACGGGTCGCTCCATCGTCGTCATGTGCGTCCGCCTAGGCCGATCGTGCGGCTCACGGGCGGCAGGAACCTGCGCGTGAACGCCGCGAAGAGCACGAAGACGAACGTGATGCACGCGGCAAGCCAGAGGGCCTCGGCGATGAACGACGCGCGGATTTCCGGGATGGCGCTCGATGTGAACGCGCGCGTGAGCAGGTTCATGGCGAAGAGAAGAACGCGATCGATCACGAGCGCGACGAACCCGAGCGCGTAGGCACCCATGAGCGACCGGTTCGTGAGAATCGTCCGTGAGAGCGCCGCGACCCCGAGGGCGAGTGCGACGTAGCGGAACGTCACGAAACCGCTCGACGACGGAAGGAGGACGTCGAGGACGATCCCGGACGCGAGCGCGGCGGGCACGGCGCGCTCGAGCGAGGAGAATGCCGCAAGGACGGTCACGAGCGGGAGCGCGAGCCGAATCGCCATGAGGTTCCCCGGGAACCACGAGGCCACGGTCGCGTCAAAAAGACCCGCGAGGAGCGCAAGGACGACGGTGATGATGTGACGGGACCGCATACGAGCTCATGGGACCGCATTCGCTTTCGGGATGATGAGAGAGACGAGTTCAATGCGGTCGAGGGGAGCCAATGGTTCCACCGATGCGGTCTTGAACGGATCCGTCGGCTGGCTCCGCACCTCATTCACGAGACCGATCACGATGTTCGCCGGGATTTTCTCCTCGGTCCCGGCCGTGACCACGATGTCATCACGCTTCAGAGGGACGGCTTGCGGGATGAGCGTAAAACGAGTGACCCCGTTCCCCTGCCCTTCGATGACGCCTGCGAGCCGTTCCGACCCGGAGACAGTCGCCGCGATCCGGCTCCGGATGTCGCTCACGAACATCACGACGGCCGTCCGCTCACCGAGCGACGTGACCTTGCCCACGAGGAGGCCTTCGTCCGTCACGGCCGCCTGCCCGATCTCAACGCCGTCTCTCGCCCCCCGATCAATCGTCACCGCCGCTGTCTGGTACGACACCGCGCGGGAAATGACGCGCGCGCCGAGCGACTGGAAACCGGAATCCGCGATGAACGCCGCCTGGGCGCGGAGCGACCGGTTCTCTTCTTCCAGCGCGCGCAGCCGCACGTAATCAACCGTCATGCTCCGGAGCCGCGCATCGAGCTCCCGCGCGCGCTCATTCGCCGTCTTCGCGTCCGCGTCAAGACGCAGCCCTTTTCCGATTCCTGCGCCGATGGTGGACGTAAACCGCGCGACCGGGACGAAGACGAACCGGATCGCTTCCCTAACCGGGCGTACGAAACCCGCCAATGCGAGGAGCATCAGGGCGAAGATGCCGACGAGCGCGAGGAACCAGGGTTTGGGACGGGGCATGGGATGAGTGCTTGAGTGCTTGAGTGCGCGTTTCGCTTACACTCAAGCACTCAAGCACTTTGCTTTAACGCCATCCGACCATTCGACTGCTAGCGCATTACTTCCGCTAACGGCAATTCGACGTCGTGCAATAACATACGATCCTCGAGAAGGAGACCTGTACCGCGCACGACGGACGTGAGCGGATCGTCGGTGAGTCGGACGGGAAGACCCGTGCCCTGGGAGATGGCGCGATCAATCCCGCGCAGGAGCGCGCCGCCGCCCGTCAGAATGATGCCGCGACGGTAGATATCGGCCACGAGCTCGGGCGGCGTCACCTCCAGAATGGACTTCACATGGTCCACGATCGTCCGGACCGAACGGCCGAGCGCTTCTCGGATTTGCGCATCATTGACGGTAATTTCACGCGGGAGGCCGGATAGGAGGTCGCGGCCGCGCATGGAGGTTTCAAGTTTCTCCGTGACCTCGGCCGCGCTCCCCACGTTGATTTTGATTTCCTCCGCCACTTTCTCGCCCAGGAGAAGGTTAAACACGTCCCGCGCGTACTGCATGATGTTCCTGTTCAGCTCGTCGCCAGCCACGGCGATGGATTTCGCAGTGACGACGCCGTTTAAGGAGATCACGGCGATCTCGCTCGTGCCTCCGCCGATATCAATGATCATGTTCCCGACCGGATCGGAAATCGGCATGCCAGCGCCGATCGCGGCCGCGATGGGCTCTTCGACGAGGTGGACGTCGCGCGCGCCGGCGGACAGCACGGCGTCACCGACCGCCTTCCGTTCCACTTCCGTCACGTCGAGCGGAACGCCCACGATCACGCGCGGGCGCGGGATGAACGCCGAACTCTCGCGATGCAATTTTTCAAAAAAGTACCGCAACATCTTCTCCGTCACTTCGAAGTCCGCGATGATGCCTCGCTGGAGCGGACGCGTCACCTGCACGTGCGGGGGCGTCTTCCCGAGCATCGCTTTCGCGTCGTGGCCGACCGCGAGGATCTGCCCGTTCCGGACGTTCACGGCGACAACCGACGGTTCGTTCACCACAACGCCCTGCCCGCGCGAGTAGATGAGGGTGTTGGCGGTCCCGAGATCGATCCCGAGATCCTTGGAGAGGTACCCAAGGATGTTTCCAAACATATGAATTGCACACATGATAGGCAGACCGTCCGCGAGCACGCAAGGGTCACACGATTGAACATCATTGAGTTCTTCATGAAATCAAATATTCGTAACGATGAATACAATCTGTATTCTAACTTAGATGACAACTGATAACCCCGCACCAAGTGCTGGTACGGGGTTTAGTCTGATCGACAATCGCGTGGCGACCAGATACTCGTTGGCGGGTCGCTGCCGAAAACGGCCGGAGGATGGAAGGAAACGCGTTCGCGGAGGTAGGCTTCGAGCGTGAGACGTTCTGACCTGATACGCCGCAGCATGTCGCCGAGCGCGATCGTGCGCGCCACGTCAGGCACGGCTCCGTCGCGCAGACGCTGGAGCTCCTCCTCGAAATAGCTTTCAAGAAGTGACAGCTGCCCGTGCTCTGCGCGAAACCGCTCGATCTCTTCGTTCGACAGGCGTTCTCCGTTCTGCCACTTGAGCCGGTACGTGAGTGCAACGACGGCCGTGATGCCGATGGAGGCGGAGAGGAACCAGAGGCCGAACAGCAACGTTTCGTGATCCACGAACGCGGGAACGAGGCAGGCGGCTCCGGCCGTGACGAGGATCAGCGCCGTCTGCACGATCGTCAGAATACGTTCGCGCAGCACGCGACTTCTCGCGAAGATGAGGAGCGGAACGAGCGCGGCGGCGAGACAGCCGGCCGCGAACGCCTGCGGAAACTTGATCCATCCCCACCCGCGACCTTCTGCGACCGCAAGCACGATCGAGAATGTCCCGCTCGCGAGGAACGTCATGAGAACGATGGAAAGGACGATTTTTATGAACCGCACGACTCCTCCCTTTCTTGCGACCAGGCTCTGTATCTACCAAATGGCTTCACAAACGTCAAAAAACCTACCCCCTTCCCTGCTGCGCCTGCAAAAACAGGTACTCTACGATGCTCGCGACGGCAATCAGGGCCACCACGTGCCAGGTGCGCAAAAGACCGTTCGCGGCGAGTAACAGAGAAACAATGGCCACTCCCGCGAACAGGACGGCGTGACGAAATGCGATGCGGATTTCACGGCTCGGCACCTCGTGACGCTTCAGGATGATGATGCGGAAAAACGTTCCGATGAGCGCGAGCGAACCGACGAGCGACACGGCGAGCGTGAGGTAGAACATGAAGAACCCCAGGAATCCCGCCTCCATGGGATTCACGTTCATCACAATGACGATCCAGGCCATCCAGGCGAGGAAGGTCCCGATCGCCATGAGGAGGACGTACGTGCGGAGCCCCATGGCGTCAGTATATCACAATCAAAACCCTTCTCTCACCGCCGTGACCTTCATGATCTTCCTGTGACCCAGCGCTCTGTTCGTCTCATTGACCCATTGCGATTCGATGAGACGGAGCGCGTGCGCCGCCGACGGGCTCGTGACCGCCGCTTTCAGCGTCCCCTCTTTGAATGACATGACGCGGACGTGCGCGGCACGATCCGCGTCCCAGAGACGAACGAGCGCCGCCTGCGCTTCGTCCACCACGCGCGCGGCTCCCACCTGCGCCTCAACGCCCGCCTGCCGGATGGCCTGCGGGAGGATGCGTTTCAAAGGCGTGAAGGCCATAGGTTACAGCTTCCGATACTCGCAAATCTCCTTGAAGTCGCAGTACGAGCAGGTCCACGGGTTCGGAGACGGCGTGAAGCGCGACAGCAGGATCTCATTCATGCGTTCCTCGACCTCCTGCCTGAACTCGTCGCGTTCCTTCCCCTGGAGCGTGTCAACCTCGGCCGCGTCACCCGTGAGCACGTAGACGTACCTGAGACCCGTGACGGACAATCCCATGTCCTCCATGGCGAGCTGGTAGATCCAGAGCTGCTTCTTGTCGTCCGTCTTGATCGTGTCCGTGGTCTTGGGCGATCCCGTCTTGTAGTCCACGATTGTATACGACCCGTCCGCGCGACGATCCAGGCGGTCAATCTTCCCTTTCAGGGAGTGCTGGCCCAGATGCCAGTCAAACGGCTTTTCGAGGAACGCCACGTCCGGTGGCGACGTGGACCATTCCTCCATCATCCGCCTCACGGCCTCGCGCCCTTTCGTGTGGTATTCGTCGTACGTTGACCGTTTCTCGTACCAATCATCGTTCTCATTCCAACGCCTCTCGAATATCTCGAGCGCCTCATCCATCGAGACCTGAAACCCCGTTCCCGGTTCCGAGCCTGCCCTGAGCGAAGTCGAAGGGTTCCCGGTTCCCGAAAAGAGATCTCCTTGCTTTTCTTTTCCACGTTCCAAATGCATCAACCAGACATCCTGAAGCGTGAGGTGGATGCAGTTCCCGAAACTCTTCCGGTGCGACCCCAGGATCGGAATCTTGTACACGTGCGCGAACTTGTACTGGAGCGGGCACTTCTCGAACGCCGCGAGCTGCGTGAACGAGAAACGCCGTTTCAACGGGAACGCGTCCCGCTCTTCAAGCGGCTCGGCGTCCGTCACGGAAGACGGGGGAAGGAGCGACAGCAGCTCCGAATCGGCGCGCGCCTGGAGGCCGGAGACGTCGAGTCCCATCTCGCCCAGAAAGACGGACGGTTTCTTCTTCCGCGTTCCCCCGTAGTGTTCCGCGCCCGTGAGCGTGACCGAATCCTTGGCGCGCGTGACCGCGACGTAGAAGAGACGGCGCTCTTCCTCGAGGTGGGTGTTCCCTTCGGGCAGACGCTCGTTCACAAGCCCGTCTGGGAGCGGAATCGCGTCGCTCCGCGGCCGCGTGGGAAAGCGCTGATCAACGAGGGAGACGATGAAGACATGGCGGAACTCGAGACCTTTCGACGCGTGGACCGTGAGGACTTTCACAAGCTCCGGCCCCTCGTTCGGATCCGCGTCAAGCGCGCCCTCCTCACCGCTGTCGATTTCGAGGCGAAACTCGTCCATGAATCCTTTTAACGTCGGTGCGTGCGTGGACTGTTCGTACCGGCGGATCCGGTCGGCAAAGGCGTTTAAGACGCTAATGGCGTCGATCTTCTCCTGCTCCGGCAGTTTCATGATGGCGTTCAGGTACCCGGTCTTGTCGAGCGCGTGCTGGAGCATGCGGAGCGGCGTGTCGCGCTTCGCCGACTCGGAGAGGGCGTGGACGTGTGAGATGAGTTGTTCGGCCTTACGCTTCGCATCGTCGGACAGGTCAGGGATGAGCCGGTACTGCTCGACCGCGGTCCAGAGCGAGTTCCCGGTCTTCCGTGACGCGTAACTGATGAACGCCGCGAGGTCGCGCGCGCCGAAGCGGTAACACGGCGAGGCCATGACCCTCCACGCGGCGGAAGACTCGCGGTGCCCGTCACAGAGCGAAAAGAGCGCGGCCAGGTCCACGACCGCCGGTTTGCTGTAGAGACCGCGAAGCGCGTAGAAACGGAACGGGATGCCGTGGCTGTCGAGCGCGCGGATGAACGGCTCTGCCCCGTCGTTCGACCGGGACAGGACGGCGATGTCGCTCCAGCGCAGGCTCGCGTCTTCGGACTTCAACTCGCGGATGCGCTTCGCGACGCCCTCGGCTTCATCTTCGAGCGTTTTATACCAACGGTGGTCAATCGGTCGGGAACCTGGAACCGGGAACGGGGAACCGTGGGCTGCCTTGCAATCGTTCCCGGTTCCCGGTTCCCGGTTCCCGACCGCAACGAGACGTTTACTCAATCCTGCATCCGCAAACCTCACCTCCAATCTGTTCGGGTTGTTCTTCGTAATAGACGAATACGCGGCATCCAGTATCTCCTGGTTCGACCGGTAGTTCTCGGTGAGCGTGACCGTAGCCGCGTCCGCGTAGTCATCCTTGAACTGGAGGATATTCGCGAGCGATGCGCCGCGAAATTTGTAGATGGACTGGTCGTCGTCGCCAACGACCGTGAGGTTGCGAGACTCTCCGGCGAGCAATTTAATGAGCTCGTACTGCGCCCAGTTCGTGTCCTGAAATT
The DNA here is from genome assembly GCA_001791275.1 of Candidatus Uhrbacteria bacterium RIFCSPHIGHO2_12_FULL_60_25. GTDB lineage: Bacteria > Patescibacteriota > Patescibacteriia > 2-12-FULL-60-25 > 2-12-FULL-60-25 > 2-12-FULL-60-25. Next base: position 8,582 of record MGEH01000022.1, read on the forward strand.
CGTCCACCATGACGTAGCGGAACTGTTCGCGGAGTTCTTTCAGGACGTGAGGACGCTCACGTAAGAGACGAAGCGTTTCGACGATGAGATCGCCGAAGTCGAGCGCACCCTCGTCCCGGAGTATTTTCTGATACGCGAAGTAGCAATCAGCGAGCTCTTTGAGACGCGCGCGCTCGCCTGTGACGTACTCTGCGTCGCCGTCGAGCGCAGACGACTCTGCGAATGCGAGGTACGTCTCCGGCGTGACGCCTTCGTCCTTGGCGCGCGAGAAGTGTTTCAGGAGCTCGGCGAGAAATTTGACCGGATTCCCAAGCGGCCGGTAGTGATCGAGCGGCAATTCGTCAATGTGGCGTTTTAAGAGCAGCCACCCGTCCGTCTCGGTGAGGAGACGGAAGCGCGTCGGGAGGCCGATCTCGAGCGCGTACTTCTCAAGGAGACGCTGGCACAGGCCGTGGAAGGTCGAGATCCAAAAGTCATACGTCCCGTTCGGAAGGAGCTGCAGGATGCGGTCTTCCATCTCCCCTGCCGCCTTCTCCGTGAAGGTCACGGCGAGGACGTTCTCGGTCGTGAGCTTCTCCGACTGCATCAGGTGGACGTAGCGGCGGGTGAGCACGGTCGTCTTCCCGGTGCCGGCGCCTGCGACGATGAGCAACGGACCATGGCCGTGCGTGACGGCTTTCTTCTGCGCGTCGTTCAGCGTGTCCAGGATGTTCGCGGCGTCTGGCATGAGGCAGATGGTAACGGGCGACCATGGAATAGCAAAGCCCCACCAATCAAGTGACTGGTGGGGCGTTCTGTCCTACCTGAACAGCTTGAGCTTAAGCTGGTCCCTATTCCGACGAGACCTTGAAGGTGAATGTCGCGGATGGTCAACGATCTTGATCCCGAGCCGCTCGGCCTCGTCCCACTGGTGCTCGCGATACGTGAGCGGCCACGGCCCGGTGGGGTCGGGCAGGGCGAGAGATGTCTGGGCCGTATTGATCTGCTCCCACGGGTGGTACTCCGGATAGAGAGGGACAGGAGCAACACCACGGATCAACATCTCAACGTGCGGTTCCGGCGGTTCGCCGTCATGCGACATGAAGACGGACGCCAGCGCCCGGTCGTGGTCGAGAATGGGTAAGAGCTCGCCCGGCTCGAAATCCTCTCCCGGCTCGCGCGCGGAAGGATCGTACGCGTAGAAGCCGGGCGGGATCCGTCGCACAAGCCCCCACGGATCGTGGCCAACGTCGTGTGACGGAGACGTGAGGAGCGCTTCCGTCCTGTTCGCGACGGCTGCGGGCGACGCTTCGCGCACGGCCCGCTCGAGCGACTCGCGCGTGAGGTCGAGCGGGAGAACGGACATGGCCGCAGCCTTGTCGAAGAGCGACTTCGGAAGCGCGAGGTACTTGCCGATCACGAGGTCCTTCCCGTCGCAGTGCCTGTCGCGGTAGAGCTCCTTGGCGCGGAGCGGCGCCGTGGCCTGGATGTCTGCCTGCATGGCGAGGAGCAGGCACTCGCCGTCGTGACACGGATGCCGCGAGACGTGCCGGCGCTCTTGCGACGTGCGGCGATGCGCCTTAAACGCCCACACGTCCACGATCACGTACCAGCGCTTCTCGGTCGGCGTCGTTGGAGGCGGTGCGCCGTAGACGCGGGCCGGTCGGTCGCGGAGACGGTACGACCCGCTCTCCGCCATAGCTTCGGCTTCTTCCGGAGTCGTGGGCGGCGGGCGGTAGTGCGTGCAGAGCTTCGGAAGTACGCACTCCCCTTCTTCGTGGAACAGCCGGTCGCGCACGTGGTCCGCGTGCCACACGACTTCTTCCATGATGCACATCCGGTTAAGGACCGCGGTCTCCACGCACACGAAGGAACGTTCGTTGTGCATGAACGTGAGGCGCTTCGGCTCGCCGGCCGCGTTCCGCTTGCGGAGCTTGGGCCACTCCTGCCCGTTCGACGCGAGGAATCGCGCCTGCCGCTCGCTCTTGCAACTGACGGCGTGCGCCACGCGGATCGCGTCGAGGTCCCGCCAGAGGAGACGGCCTTCGTGGTCGCAGTCCGGAAGACGCTTTTCCCTCGCGACGCGGAAGATCTCCTGCGCCTTTTGCACGCAGAGGACGCTCCAGTCTTTCGCCGTGTTGTAGAACGGGCGCTCGTCACGGAAGAACGGCCCCGTTCCAATGTGGCGTCTCCGCCTCTTGGGGGGCGTGCGCGTGCCGACGGTCGGTTGCTTCGGTTCAAAAATCATGTGACCTCCGTTTGGAATGTGCAACGATCGAGAGTACGTGACATCGCGGCACGCGTCAAAGCCCCGCTTCGGTGCTCACCGGAGCGGGGCTTCATTACGACGGAGGGACCGCGAAGCTGAAAAGGAACGTCGCGGAACCGATCTTGATCATGCCCATCGTCTCTGGTGTGAGGCGGAGGCGATAGATACCGACGGCCACGTGCTCGGCCTTGGATTGCCTCAATTCGTGGAGCGGCCTCGCACCCTCACCCGGATGCAGGAGGACCTGGCCGGTCCAGGAATCCAAAAAGTGCAGGTAGTAGATCCCGAACGCGTAGCGGAACAGTGTGAACCTGTTTGGAATGTCCGGAGACCGCACCCGGAACTCCTCCCGTGGGCCGATCGCGACCGGTCCCGGCGTCTCGAGATACGATTCCTTCACGACGATGTGCCCTTCGCGCTGTGAGACACGCAGGAACTTTGCCGGTGGTACGGCGACGACCTTGGGAATCTTCTGGACCCTGACTGGATAAGCTGCACGGTAGGGCAGCGAGAGCTGCGTTTGGACAGGAGGATCCGTTCGCACAATCACGCGACGATTCACAAAGGTGCAATTGAGGCGATCGTTACCGAGCCTGATGTGTGCCGCAACCACCGGGGTCAGATCGATCGAGAGCGTTGTGGGATTCCCAAATGCGTGCTGCATTCGACGGATGACCGACTGAATCTTCGTGACGACGCCGCCCTGCTTGATCCAACCCTTCATGTCAGGGAGGAGGTAGAGGGTTTGAAAATCCGTGGGTGACGCTTCGATGAACCAGAACATCCGCGGCACCGATGGGTGAACCGTGGGATAGTCGGACTCCGGACCGATGAAGACGTCTTGTGGTTCATCCAACGTGTCGTGGTGGATGACACTTCCGTTCCGAGCCAGCCAGATGTCGAGCGTTCGCAGACCGCTCGTGACCAAGGGCGCGATACGTTGTTTGGTTCGTGTCACGTTGTACTTCTCCTAGGTGTCAAATGAACGTGAACCATCACTACACCGAAACGTTGTCCACGTCAAGGTTTGTATGTACCCTATCCCGCATGTCACGGTTACAAGACCAGGACCCCGACATCGCGCAGCTCGTGCTGGACGAAACGCGGCGCCAAGAGGACGGTCTCACGCTCATCCCGTCCGAGAACCACACATCGGGCGCGGTGCTTGAGGCGCTCGCGACGGTCTTTACAGACAAGTACGCGGAAGGGTACCCGGGCCGCCGCTACTACGCCGGAAACGAGGTCGCGGACCGCCTCGAGACGCTGGTCGTGGAACGCGCGAAGACCCTGTTCGGCGTGCCGTACGTGAACGTCCAACCCTACTCCGGCAGTCCGGCAAACTTCGCCGTGTACCTCGCCACGATAGACCCCGGCGACGCGTTCATGGGGCTGGACCTTCTCTCCGGAGGACATTTGACGCATGGCTGGAAGGCGTCTGCGACCGCAAAACTCTGGAAGAGCGTTCCGTACCGGCTGACCGCCGACGGACGCTTTGATTTTGAACACATGATGAAGCTCGCGCGTGAGCATCGGCCGAAACTCATCTGGTGCGGCGGCACCGCGCTCCCGCGCACGATCCCCTGGGCGGAATTCGCAAAGGTTGCGGACGCGGTCGGCGCGTACCTCGTGGCGGACATCTCGCACATCGCGGGTCTCATTGCCGGAGGCGCGCATGAGTCGCCCATGCCGTACGTCCACGTCACGACGACGACGACGCACAAAACGCTCCGCGGACCGCGCGGCGCCATGATCATGGTGACGCAAAAGGGACTGGACAAAGACGCGGATCTTCCGTCCAAGATCGACAAAGCCATCATCCCTGGCTTTCAGGGCGGTCCGCACCTGAACACCGTCGCGGGCATCGGCGTGGCGCTGCACGAAGCGATGCAGCCCGGATTCAAAGACTACGCCGCACGAATCGTCGAGAATGCTCACGCGCTTGCGGACGCGTTGACCGAAGCCGGTTTCACCCTCGTGTCCGGCGGCACGGACAATCACCTCATCCTCATGGACCTCTCGCCGACGGGCATCGGACGCGGGATGCTCTTCCATTCCGGACTCGAACGCATGGGCCTCTACGCGAACAAGAACGCGGTCCCGAACGACCAGAGTTCGCCCTTCTACCCGAGCGGACTGCGCCTCGGCACGCCGGCGGCGACGACCCGCGGCATGACCACGGCGGACATGAAGCAGGTCGCGAGCTGGATCGCGCAGTTCGCCGAACACGTGAAAGACATCCAGGTTCCGGCAGACAAGGCCGAACGGCAACGTATCTTGAAGGCGTTCGACCGGTCGCTCATCACCGATCCGTTCTACGAGACGCTTCGAGGCGAGGTCCGCAATCTCTGCCGTCGGTACCCCATTCCCGCATCACAATGAAACTTATTGATGGGAAAAAACTCGCACAGACGATTCGAAAGGAAGTGAAAGACGAGGTGGCGAAGCTCCAGACGCCTCCCGCGCTCGGCGTCCTTCTGGTCGGCGGCGATCCCGCGTCGCGTCTCTACGTGGACCTGAAAGAGAAGGCCGCGACCGAGGCGGGCATCCGGACGGACATCCGCCGCTTGCCCGCGACCGTGACCGACGACGAGATCGTCGGGATCATCAATGCCTGGAATGACGACCCGACCGTGAACGCCATCCTGGTCCAGCTTCCGCTCCCGCCGGGTCACGATGCGGACAAGGTGATCTCGGCGATCGATCCGTCGAAAGACGCGGACGGATTCCATCCGGACAACGTGGAGGCGCTCGCGGAAGGAAACGGTCTCGTGATCCCGCCGGTCCACGAAGCCGTGCTCCGCCTCATTGCCGCGACCGGACAGGACCCCCGCGGAAAAGCCGCGACCGTCATCGCGAACTCCGACACGTTCGCCGAACCGCTCATGCACGTTCTCCGTCGCGCAGGCTTCCATACGGCGATCTTGCTGCCGGACGAACTCGATGCCGACGTGACGCGGACGAGCGACGTCATTGTCATCGCCGTCGGTCGTCCGAAATTCCTGGGACCGGACCTGGTCAAGCCCGGTGCGATCGTGATCGATGTTGGCACCACGAAAGACGAACGCGGCATCGTCCGCGGTGACGCTGATGCGGACGCATTCGCGTCGTTCGACGGGTGGATCACGCCCGTCCCGGGCGGCGTCGGACCCATGACGGTCGCTCTCCTCTTAAAAAACGTGGTCCGACTCGTCGAGCTGCAGCGTCAAGAAAGCGAAACTCCTTGAGATCCGTGTACGGGCGACCCGGTGGGTCGCCCCGACATGGATGCTATTTCACTCGGCACAATTTCCGATACACAAAAAACTCCGCGAGACTGAACGGAATGTACGCGGTGAGCGTGCGCCACACGATGAGCCAGGGGGCGAATGTCGAGACGAGGATGACGGACCCGACGCTTTCCACGATCCCGACGAACACCATGAGGACGAAGAGCCGGTTCGGGTTCGGCGACCGCGGTTTGCATGCGGAAAGCTGCGACTCCATCCGGCCCCACACGATCCCGAGCGCGACTTCGCTCACGAGAATGAGGACGCTGATCGCCCACGGGTTCAGCGCCTTCGCGATGTTCGCGAGCGCCATGACCCAGAGGAGGGCCACGGCCCGGATGAGAAAGAATGTAATGGTGCGCGTCATATTATGATTCAAGCCCCTCCGCCAGGCTCATGTTCACCTTCACGCGGCGGCGGATGACCCACGCGCCGAGCATCGCGACCGCATGGAGCGTGAAGAAAATCGTGTGGACGATGAGTCGTTGCTTCACGAACAGATTCTCGCGCGTGAAATAATTCCAGATCAAGATCGACACGAAACTGTCCCACACGTACGAGGCGACCGTGATGCCGACCGCGATCCGAAGACCCAACCGGAGGTCGTTAAAGATCCACTCGGCGAACACGTACGTCACACCCAGAAACAGCAGGAAGAACCCGTACTGGTAGAGCCACCCCGGGACAAGGCCAAACACGAACAAAATGGACAAGATGACAATCGTGTTGTACGCGACGTTCTTCAACGTGGAGATGCCGAGCGCGCGCAGGAACACGCGTGCGAGGCTCATTGAATCTATTCTCTTGATGGCCATACGTCAGATGAATGCCCAGCGAAGACCTCCGAGAATGAGAAAGACGGTCACGGCGATCGGCGTCGCCTCCCTCCACCACCAAGCGGGCGACCAGAGACGGACCTTCCCCGCGCGCCGGAGCGCGGCCCTGCCGATGAACACGGCGATCACCGCCGTCGCCGCGCCGAACACGGAACCGACGAGCCCGATCGTCGAGAGGAAGTCCCGTTCCGTCATGAAAAGGAGCGCGAGCGGCACGCCGAGCGCGACCGCCCAGGCGAGGAACGGCGGGAAGTGGAAGTCGAGACCGAACATGGATCCCAGGTCGTACGCCGTGGTGATGTACGAGGTCGCGACGGCCAGGAATCCGAAAATGGGAACGATGAGCGCGAGCCCGTAGGGCAGGATGCCGATCACATCCGTGGCGCCTCGCCCAAGCATACCCGAGGAGGCGAGCCATGCCGAGACCCCGAACGCGTACGTCAGGACGGCCGCGACGAGCGTGCCCCGGATGACGGCCTTCATCATGTCGTCCCTCCGTTCCCCGATGATGTCTTCCATTTCCGGGATCACGGTCAAACCGAAGAGCGAGAACAGGAACACCCCGTACGGTTCGAATGTCCACCGGCCGGGGACAAGCGCGATGATACCGAAATCCATCCGGCCGACGAGGACCCCGATGATGAGGATCATCACGGCCACGAGGATCCATGTAAGAAAGGCTTCCACGCGGGCGAGCCATGAGAGACCGACGAGAACGACGAGGACGCCGCCGGCCCAAAAGAGGACCTGCCATGTGAGAACGGGAACGCGGAGGCCAAGGGCGTTCGCGATCACGGCGAGGAACTCCCCTCCCAGAATGAGGTACGCAAGGTTGCCGCCGAACACCTGGAGTGTCTGCGCGAGTCCAGCGGCCGCGCCTGCAACCGGTCCCAGCCAGTGCCCGGCGAATCCGGACAGGCGCGCCTTCGGGTGATACCGCAGGATCGCTTCGGCGTAGAGCAGGTGCGTGGCAAGGACCACGAGCGTCAAGACGGCAAACCCGACTGTCGCCGGGATGACGCCCCATGCGCCGATCATCGCCGGAACGCCGAAGACTCCCGCGCCGATCACCGTCCCCACGAGCGCGAGCATTGCCCGTAATCGTTTTTGGCCCCTCGTCATTTGAGACAAGTATAGCAGATGTCACAGCTTTTCCACCCTTCCCATCCACCAGGGACTTCGTTAAGGTGCCGCTACGTATGCCGTCCGACCTTGAACGCGTCCCCCCTCAGAATCTCGAGGCGGAACAGTCGCTTCTGGGGTCGTTATTGCTCGACAAGGACGCAGTCTTGAAAATTGCGGACCGATTGTCCCCGAATGACTTTTACTCGGATCACCACCGCGTGATCTACGAGGCCATGCAGGACCTGTACCGGCGGCATGAGCCGATTGACCTGCTCTCGCTCTCGAACAGCCTCCAGGAACGCGGCGAGCTGGAGCGCATCGGCGGGCGCACGTACCTCGTGCACTTGTCGAACGCGGTCCCAACGTCGAGCCACGTGGCGCACTACGCGAACATCGTCACGAAGAAGGCCACGTTGCGACGGCTCCTGCGCGCCGCGAGCGACATCTCCGCCCTGGGATACGAGGAAGCGGAAGATGTGGAGGTCACGCTCGACTCGGCCGAGCAGAAGCTCTTCAGCGTCTCGTCCCAATTCCTGAAAACCGCCTTTACGCCGATCAAGGAAGTGCTCGCGGACGCGTTTGACCGCATTGACGAGCTCCACCGCGACCAGGGGAAGATCCGCGGCACGGCCACGAACTTTACGGACCTCGACAGGTGCCTGGGCGGACTCCAACGGAGCGACCTCGTGGTCCTCGCGGCGAGGCCCTCGTGCGGGAAGACGAGTCTCGCGCTTGACATCGCGCGACACGCCGCCAAGAACAAGACGCCCGTCGGACTCTTCTCGCTTGAAATGAGCAAGGAACAGGTCGTTGATCGTCTCATCTCCGCGGAAGCGAACGTGAACCTCTGGAATCTGCGCAATGGACGTCTCTCGACCGAAGGGACGAACGACGACTTCGCGCGCATCGGGCATGCGCTGGGTACGCTCTCCGAAGTGCCGATCTTCATTGATGACTCGGCGAACCTGAACATCATGGAGATCAGAACCAAGGCGCGTCGACTCCAGATGGAGCAGGGGCTGGGGCTCCTCATCGTGGACTACCTCCAGCTCATGGAGTCGCGGACGAGCGACCCCAACAACCGCGTGCAAGAGGTCGCGCAGATCACGCGCGGACTCAAATCCATTGCGCGCGAACTGAACATCCCTGTCTTGGCGCTCTCACAGCTCTCACGTCAGGTGGAAATGTCGAAACCCGCCATCCCGAAACTCGCTCACCTTCGCGAGTCCGGCTCCATCGAACAGGACGCGGACGTGGTGATGTTCATCTACCGCAAGGCCGCGGACAAAAACTATCGTACGGACGACCTCCCGCCCGAAGAACGCCACATCGCCGAAATACACATCGCGAAACATCGGAATGGCCCCACGGGCATGGTGAAACTCTACTTCGACGAGAACCGTGCCTCGTTCCGCAACCTGTCCAAGCAGGACTTGCCCGCGATCCCCGCCGCGCGGATGTCCCCCGCGCTCGGCGTCCCTCCGGTGCGACCTCTCCCCCCGGCTGGACAAGCGCTGCCGCAAACCCCATTCTAAATATCTATGTTCACCAAACTGAAACAATTCAAGGACATCCGTTCCAAAGCGAAAGTAATCCAGGACGCACTCTCGCACGAGAGCGTGGAAGGGTCGGCCGGCTGGGGCAAGGTCAAGGTGAAAATGGACGGCAACCAGAAGGTCACGGACGTCCAGATCGATCCCTCGCTCCTCACGGACGCGAAGACGCTTGCGACGTCCGTCAAAGACGCGGTGAACGATGCGGTCACGAAAGTACAGCGCGTGATGGCATCGAAGATGAAAGACTTGGGCGGCAACGACCTCGCCCGTGACGTGCAGGAGATGATGAAGAAATGAGCCTCACCCCACAATCCATCCACGACGTTGCGTCGGAGTTCGACGGCCTGCCCGGTGTGGGTCCGCGCGCGGCGTTACGATACGCATATTGGCTCGTGACCCAACCGAAAGACCGGATTCTGCGATTTGCAGACGCGCTGAAGAAACTCGCCGCTGGCGTTGTCCGCTGCGCGTCGTGTGGACTTTGGTCCGACGCTTCTCCCTGCGGCATCTGTTCTGACACGCGACGTGACCAAACCATCCTCTGTGTGGTCGCAAACCCGCAGGACGTGCGCGTGATCGAAGACTCGGGCGCCTTCAAAGGCCGCTACCACGTCTTGGGCGGTACGTTGGACCCTGTGAGCGGACGGACGCCGGACACGCTCTGGATCGCTCCCCTGCTCCAGAAGATCAAAGACCCTTCCTCCCCCATCCGCGAAGTTATCCTCGCCTTCGACCCCGACGTTCCGGGTGACACGACGTCACTTTATTTGAAAAAGCATCTACTCACCGGGAACCGGGAACCGGGAACCGGGAACGCTCAATCGGACGGTTCCCCGTTCCCGGTTCCCGGTTCCCGACCCCTCCGCATCACAAGATTAGCTCGAGGCTTACCGAACGGCTCTGCCCTCGAGTACGCGGATGAAATGACCGTGGCCGACGCGCTTGAACACCGACGCGAGTCCTGAAGGACCTACGCCACCTTCGTGATCTTCACCTTTGTAAACGGCTGGCGGTGGCCGGAACGCTTGCGGTAGCGGACCTTCGCCTTGTAGTGGACCACTTCGACTTTCTTCGCGCGGCCCTGTTCCGTGATCTCGCCGTGGACTTTTGCGTCCGCGACGGTTGGGGTGCCGACGTCCAGCTTGGACGCGTCGTCTTCGGCGCGGAGCAGCACCTCAAATTCGACCTTGTCGCCGGTCGAACCATCGAGCTTCTCAATGGCGAGGGCGTCCCCCTCGCGCACGATGTACTGTTTGCCGCCAGTCTTGATAATCGCGAACATAGTGCGGAGAGGATACGCGGGGCCGAGATAGGCGTCAACCCCCGCACTGGTTCGTGACAACATATCTGGTGCCACGAACAACCCTTACAACTTCCGGCACCGAATGGCTTATTGGATTGATGTCACGAACCGGTGCGGGATCAAGATATGACAAACCCCCGCACTCGAGTCGAGAACGGGGGGTCATAGTTCCGAAGAGTGATGCAGACGGTTGTCGTCCTTGCCCACGAAGTCGAATGAGACACCGACCTGCGAGTTCACCAGAATGTATCCGCGATCTGGAGCATCGATTGGAAGCACCAGTCTACCGTCACGGACGCAGATGAGATCCGCATCAAACAGGTTCACGTGCTTCAAACCGAATCGGCCATGCACGTACACGCGAATGTCACCATCCAGTCGCAGTTCATAACCAAGTCCGTTCGAAATGAACAAACACTCCTCAACGAGTAGCGAAGTTCCGGTTTCGATCCGCCAGCCCGTAAGCTTAACGGAATGGAGCAATGGGACGGTGCACGCGTGTGTCACCCGCGTGGACCGTTGATCGTACAATCGGAGTCTGAGCCGCACGTCTTGGGATTCCACGAGGGACCCCCCGCGAAGGGTGGGAGGGAGATCATCGCTCATTGATGGACCCTCCTGCCTCGCCGGGTACGCAGTTCCCTTTCAGCTCCCACGCGTCCCATTTGACGGACGTACGGTATGACTCGAGGGTCGTGCCGGTTTGAGCCAGAATCGCTTTGAACGAGTAGGCGACCTTCCCTCCAATTTTCTCCTTCTGGAGACTGACCTGGTAGAGGTACAGGACGAACCGCTTTCCTTCGGTGTCAAACGTGACGGACCGGGGAGGCGAAGCCTGGAGCAGCTGCGATAAGGTCGGTGCGCGGATGATGAGGTGTTCTTTTTGTGACATGTGCGAACCCTCCCAAAGTACGCTTCACGTGTATCAGAAATAACACGCTGCGTCAACCACGCAGGCGACGGAAGAGCTCCAGATAGAATGAGACGTTTACAACCGTCGCGAGTCTGTACCCCAGCATCTCCTCCGTGTCGAACAAATGATGAAGATACCCCATGGAAAACCTCGACAGTTCCTCGTTGAAATCAGGACGACCGGACGACAGGACGTACGGGACGACGGGGTCATGACCCTGTCCGTCCTGTCGTCCTGTGCGTCCCGTCGTCCCGATCTTTTCCGTGCTCCCCTTCCACTTCGCATTCGTGACATTCACAACCTCGTAGAAATCCGACTGTGACAGGTCATCGTGCACGAAACGATACAGGTGTCCGTGCCGCGCGTTCCGCGTGGGCAGCACGCAGTCGAACATATCAATCCCCCGTTTGACGTACTCGACGATCTGGTGCGGCTGCGCACCGCCCATGAAGTAGCGCGGCTTGTCTGTCGGAAGTGACGGGACGAGCGCGTCCAGCGTGATAAGCGCGTCCTCGAACGGTTCGCCGACCGAGAGACCACCGATGGCATATCCATCAAACCCGATCTTCAAAAGTCCTTCAGCACTCCGACGACGCAATTCGTCGTCCGTCCCGCCTTGGATGATGCCGAAGAGCAACGCTCCCGGATTGATGGACCCGGACCGAGTCTTCTCGAACGTCTCCTTGCACCGCACCGCCCACCTCGTGGTCCGATCCACGGCGGACGCGACCGTCTCGCGGTCGGACGGCAAGGCGACCACCTCGTCAAAACACATCACGATATCGCTCCCGAGCGCGCGTTGGATCTCGATGGACAACTCTGGCGTGAGGATGTGTTTCGATCCGTCGATGGGAGATGCGAACAGCACGCCGTCTTCCGTGACCGTCCGCCGGTCCGCGAGCGAGAAGACCTGATACCCTCCGGAGTCGGTCAGAATCGCGCCGTTCCATCCCATGAAGCGATGGAGTCCGCCCGCGTTGCGGATGACCTCGACTCCGGGACGGAGCATGAGATGGTAGGTGTTGGACAAGACGACGGGCGAACCGAGCCGCTCGATGTCGAGACTCGAAAGCGTCTTCACCGCGCCCTTTGTGGCGATCGGCATAAAAAATGGTGTTGAAATATCGCCATGCGGCGTCGACAACATCCCGCGGCGTACGAGCGACGAGGACGTCTCTTCCAGCGTAAACGATGGCATCATACGCCATTCCCGCTTTCGGCCGGGGCCACGGACGTCTGAACGCCGATGAACCCCAGAGGACTTCGAATCCGTTTCAGAATCGGATTCGTCACGTGCGTGTAGATTTGGGTGGTGCGGATATTCTGATGTCCCAGCAATTCCTGAACGTATCGGACGTCCGTGCCGTTTTCCAGCAGATGGGTGGCGAAACTGTGCCGCAAACTGTGAAACGTGGCGTCTTTTTGAATGCCCGACACGGACAATGCCTTCTCAAAAATCTTTTGCGCCGCCCGCGCGGTCAGAGCCTGTCCTGAGCGAAGCCGAAGGAGCCCTCCCCGTTCGCTCTGAAACAGATGCTCATTCATTTCTTTTCCCGCCGCGAGTTTTTCAATGCCTCTGCTTAGCGTTTCCGGCACCACGGTCATCCGGTCCCGGCGCCCTTTTGACTGTTTGATATGGATGACGAGTTCATGGATGTCCACGTCGCCCACGCGAAGATTCACGGCCTCGCTCACCCGAAGACCAGCGCCATACGAGAGCGCCAGAAGGAGCCTGTGCTTTTCGTTCGTCAGGGCGGCAAGCAGCCGTTCGATTTCACGTTTGGAAAGAACGACGGGAAGACGCTTCGACGTTTTCGCGAATTTGACGCCGATCGCATGAGGGACGCGCATGATTTCCCGGTAGAAAAACTTGATGGCATTCAAATAGACGTTGATCGTTTGAGATGAAGATCCGGCCTGCTGCTTTTTTAGTAAAAAATCCCTTATGTTCTCCTCATCCGATCGCTCAAGATTCTCCCCCTTGTGCACAAAATAGGCCCGCAACGCAGACAAGTAGCTTGTGAGCGTCCTTTTGCTGTAATTCCGTTGACGGAGTTCCGACGCCGTTCGATCTAACAGTGCTTGCATAGAATACTATCCATTCAGTACCCTATATGAATTATCCACGCAAGCCGCCATCAATAGTTCGTATATTACACACAAATTGCACTTCTAGGCGTAAAGAGTTCACATAGAAAGGAGTTATGACGCCATCGCTTCGCTGGCGTCATAACGGCGGCGCCTGCGTCGCTGTTCTGCTCGTCGCTTCGCGACAGCGCATAACAGCGCCTATGCGAAATGCCGGTCCCCCGCCTCCGGCGGGATCCCGGCACTTCGCATCAGGCGCCGCCGTTAAGTGAAATAAATAATTTTTAAGACTACATTTATGAGTGAAAGACCAAAAGTCGGGGTTGGGGTAATTGTCATTAAAGACGGCAAAATCCTCCTCGGAAAAAGAAAAAATGCACATGGTGAAGGAGCTTGGAGTTTTCCAGGCGGACATCTGGAATTTAATGAATCGTGGGAGGATTGTGCCTCAAGAGAAACCATGGAAGAAACTGGCATGGTTATAAAAAATATTCGCTTTGGTACTGCAACCAACGATATTTTTCAGGCAGAGGAAAAACATTACATTACGATATTCATGTTGTCCGATTATGATTCAGGCGAGGTAAAAGTAATGGAGCCTGAAAAATGTGAAAAATGGGAATGGTTTCAATGGAGTCAATTACCCCAACCCCTTTTCGTTCCTATTCAGAATTTACTAAAGAAAAGTTTTAATCCAATCAATCCGTCTTAAAAATTATTTACATCACTTAACACGGCATATCCGGTTCGGAAATTTCATACTTTATGATAAAATTAAGGAAAGTGAAATTTCCTCTCCCAAATTTTTGTTCCACTATCGCTACAAAAACTTCGGATGATGCCGAAACGTTATGACGCCATCGCTTCGCTGGCGTCATAACGGCGGCGCCTGTCGTCGCTGTTCTGCTCGTCGCTT
>MGEH01000023.1 GCA_001791275.1 Candidatus Uhrbacteria bacterium RIFCSPHIGHO2_12_FULL_60_25
CGAGAGCGGGGACGACCTCGATCGAGACATCGTTCGTGGACTCGTTTCCGGCGCGGTCAATCGCCGTTACCGACGCCACGTGCACACCCGGTTCCAATTCAGGGAGTGGGTAGCTCGTGTCCGTCACCTCAAGGCTTCTGCCTGCAAGGGCGATGCGGTAGCGTTCTACGCCGGAGGCATCGTCGGTCGTACCGTAACGGATTGCATTCGGAACCGTTGGGGGGACCAAATCCTGGTCTGCGAGAGGAACTGGTCGCCGAGGGGGCGTTGCGTCTACCTGAAGCCGCAGGCTGGCCGTCTGACTTGTCCCGTCGGTGTACGCCGCCTCCACGTGAGCGAACCATATCCCATCACGAGGCACCGTCTGGCTCACGGTTTGGCCCTGTACGGTGGCTCTGGGCGTCCCGTCGGCATATCCATCCAATGAGAATAGGTTACGTTCAATAGCCTTCCCAGCCGATTCCCAGGAGATGACGATGTCGCGTGAGCGGTACCAGACGTCAGGATCAGTGTGCGTGAGGCTTGAAATACGCAACATTGAGGCAAGTTCTGGCTTTTCTGCGACCTCTTCCTTCGTTGGTAATGTGATTGGCTGCTCAACAACAAGTTTATCAACAGCTTTTCCTCCGATCGATATCTTCAATGACTGCGCTGAACTAAGCCTATTTTCACCTGCAGAGATCGCACGTGATGTGCTGTCGAGAGCGATTTTGACATTGCCATTCGCTCTCGCACGGAACGTAATTGTTGCAACGGTCGTTGCCTTTCTCGTTCCGCTCCCAAGTCGGAAGGCGCCGATGGAAAATCGGCCGGATCCCTCATCAAAGAACGTATTCGGTGAAGAACTGGGGAAATCGCTTCCAAGGGTCGCTCCGATCCAACGGACCTGGTCCTTTGGATAGGACCCGTTGATCCGGACCGTATCAATGTCTTCGCCCTTCGGATCAAGGCGGACCTGGACGCTGAACACCTGGCCCACGTTGACCTTCCCCGGGCCTGTGAGCGATAAGACGGCCGCACCGGCGGCATGCGTCGTCGCAGGCATGAGGAACCCAAGCACCAAGGACAGGAGCGCTGACCAGGCGGTACATCGTTTCATCAACATGTGACTCATACCATTAGTAGATTACACCCCAATGAGAGATCAGGAGAGACAGGTCGTAATCATCGACAGTCCCATCCTCGTTATAATCGGCCATGAACGCGCCTTTCTGCCAGCTTCTGGAAAGGAGAGACAGGTCGTAGTCGTCCACCACGCGATCTGTATTCGCGTCTCCGATCAAGAGCCGTTGAATCGCGCCACGCAAGGCCTTTGATTGCCCGGCGCTCGTGACGCCCTGCACCGTGACCGTGTTCTGACCAAGGAACAGCGGGAGGACCCTCTGCCAGAGACCGCTTAAGAGTACCACGCCGTTCTGGGAACCGTTCACCAAGACGCGCGTCATGGACGAATCACGATCCCCGGAGACCTGCTGCGTGCGCTGAAAGGTCGGCGAACGGTACTCAAGCGTAAGCTTGAGCGGCCCGACTTCGGCGACCGGCCCGCCGCCGCCCCCTCCGCCGCCACCACCACCTGGGGGAGTCGGGGGCGTCACAGGCGCAGACCCTTCCTTGAGCGCAGACCCGTGTTCCACTTTGAAATTCGCGCTCGTGGATTTATTAACGATCGGTTCAACCGATGCGTCTAACACATAATTCGCTGACGTGATCTTGAATTGCGTCGGGATCGCGGACGAGTCAAAGTTCTGGAAGCTCGGGCTCGTCATGTCCACGGCGAACACAGCCGTCGTCGCAACGAGGACGGCGGAAAGCGACGCCCAACCGACCAGAAACCAGCGTCTCATGGGACGCATCATATCACGAGGGACTACCCACCTAGCACGACCGAGGCAAACGCCGCATCATTGCCCCAAAAGGTATACAGAATCGCGAACGTGATGACGACGAATATCGTCGCCACCCACCAATGGAGCGTATGAGCAGCCCAGAAGAGAACCTGCTGCCGTAGGTCGCGTTTCTGCTTGCCGGTCAAAGACTGCATTTGACGTCAGTGTATCAGAAAACAAAAAAACCGACGCATTGGTCAGGTCTTTTGGAAGAACGTCACTGTCCTGGCGCCGGGCTACTCTCCCAGGACCGGATTGGGTCCAAGTACCATCGCTGCTGGCGGGCTTAACGGCCGTGTTCGGGATGGGAACGGGTGTGACCCCGCCGCTACAGGCACCAAGACGGTGACGTCCTTTCGATTGTGATGATGAATGACGATCTGACGGTCATACGTACAGAGCATCTCTCTACGAGATGCACCTGATACACGCTATACACTTTTTCTCAACCTTTCCGTGCTCGGCGCTTTAAATGCGATGAGCTGCGAAGGTCTGGAGTGCGAAATTCCGCAGCCGTATTTCGAATACGGCGAGGACGATTTCGCACGAAGACCGAGCAGATCGCGCATTTTAAGTGCCGATATACTGGAAGGCCGAGGCAACGGGCTATTAGTACCACTTGGCTCAAGCGCTCTCGCGCCGTACACCTATGGCCTATCAACCTCCTCGTCTCGGAGGGCCCTTACTGAATTCTAATCTTGGGGACGGCTTCACGCTTAGATGCTTTCAGCGTTTATCCGTGCCGAACGTAGCTACCCTGCGGTGCCCTTGGTAGAACAGCAGGTGCACTAGAGGTTCGTTGTTCCCGGTCCTCTCGTACTAAGGAACAGCCCCCTCAAAATTCCACGCGCGCAGTAGACAGGAGACCGAACTGTCTCACGACGTTCTGAACCCAGCTCGCGTACCGCTTTAATAGGCGAACAGCCTAACCCTTGGGACCTTCTCCAGCCCCAGGATGCGATGAGCCGACATCGAGGTGCCAAACCTGGTCGTCGATATGGACTCTTGGACCAGATCAGCCTGTTATCCCCGGAGTAGCTTTTATCCGTTGAGCTTCCGCCGTCCGATTTCGTACGGTCGGATCACTAAGTCCTGCTTTCGCATCTGCTCGACTTGTGGGTCTTGCAGTTAAGCCGGCTTTTCCCTTTACAGTATCGGCGCGATTTCCATCCGCGCCTAGCCGACCTTTGTGAACGCCTCCGTTACCTTTTAGGAGGCGACCGCCCCAGTCAAACTACCCACCAGATACTGTCTCGCCATCCGGTTTCACGGACGGTGATGAGACTTCCGGAATCGCAAGGGTGGTGTCTCATTGGCGCCCGAAGGCTCCCACCTACACTGAACATGCGAAGCCGAAAGCCAATACCAAGTTGTAGTAAAGCTTCACGGGGTCTTTTCGTCTGACTGCGCGTACAGGGCATCTTCACCCCACTTGCAATTTCGCCGAGTCCCACGTTGAGACAGTCGCAAACTCGTTATGCCATTCGTGCGGGTCGGAACTCCAATTGATGTTGCTCGCGGTTTCCCGTGAGATCAGACTATACCTTCATCTTGCGGACGATCTGTAGGAGGTCCGGAAGTTCTAATCTACGTGCGCCGAGATTATTCATTGAATAGGCGAGGGATAGAATTTGTTCCATTCCTTCGCTGGAACGGTGTCGATCTTCTCGCATGAGCGAGCAGACTTCGACAAACCGCTCAAAATCTTTCGCCTTCGATGTTTGCAGTGGCGTCCGTTTGAAGTGCGGAATGATCGATTCCCATAAATCTTCGAGGCTCCTGACCTCGTATTTGTAGGTTTGATCATGCCGATCGAAACGAATGTTTCCGCACCTGAAGAAGGTTAAGATTTTTTGAAGGATCTCCAGATTTCGTTCATGCTGACTGACCGAGAAACTTGGACGGACTTCGAGTCCGGTCGCAAGTGACGGCCGTCGATTGAACGAGACCGGGAAACTTCCTTCACCATCAACGAATCCGGTCACATATGCTTCCGTGATTTCCGTGGGTCGTCTTTCTGTCGCAAGAGCTGACGTGTTAGCCGAGAGACTTCGGCTCTCCCCTTTCGGGTCAGTCGTTACGGGTTCCATATATTATTGATCATACATGGATTCCCACGGTATTTCCCGTCCACGATCGTCTCGCGGGTGTGGGATTCACCGTTATGAGTCAGTTTGCTGTCCCCGCCTCGCGGCGGGATTCGGGCAAGTTCTCTCCGACCAGGAGGAACGTTTGTTCACCCGACAAGGAATTTCGCTACCTTAGGACGATTATAGTTATCGCCGGCGTTCATCAGCGCTTGGCTTCAAGGCTGCCGGACCGAAGTCCATGACCTCTCCGCTTAACGTTCTGACACTGGCCAGGCATCACTCTCTATACATCACCTTGCGGTTTAGCAGAGAGCTGTGTTTTTGGTAAACAGTCGGTTTGCGTCTTTCGCTGCGGGCCGCATTGCTGCGGCCAGGCCTTATCCCGAAGTTACGGCCGTTATATTGCCGAGTTCCTAAACGCGGGTTCTCTCGTACACCTTGGCACACGTATGCCCACCCACCTGTGTCGGTTTCCGGTACGGTCACCATGCGGTTGACTCTAGGAGGTTTTCTCGACCCCCCATCCCCTTCCCTTGCCCGCCTTGCGGCAGGCTCACGATCACCCCGAGGCTTGTGCTGCGCGGATTTGCCGACGCAACACCCCTGGGTGCCCGAAGATTCATTCCAGGAATCTCGGAAAGTTCAAGGACGTGTCACTCCATCGAAACCACACGGTGGTGCAGGAATATTAACCTGCTGTCCATCGACTACGCCTTTCGGCCTCGCCTTAGGACCGACTAACCCAGGGACGATTCGCGTTGCCCTGGAAACCTTGGGTTTATGGTGGAACGGATTCTCACCGTTCTTTTTGCTACTTATGCCGACATTCTCACTTCGTACCGCTCCACGGTGGCTCACGCCTTCCGCTTCAGCGCAGATACGAATGCTCCCTTACCGATACAGCGTCCCGAAGGACACTCATATCCCGCGACTTCGGTACCATGCTTAAGCCCCGGTAAGTTTTCGGCGCAGGGCAGCTTGACCAGTGAGCTGTTACGCTTTCTTTAAAGGATGGCTGCTTCTAAGCCAACCTCCTGGTTGTTTAAGCCGCTCCACCGCCTTTCACACTGAGCATGGATTTAGGGACCTTAGTCTGCGATCAGGGCTGTTTCCCTTTTGTCCGTTGGAGCTTAGCCCCCAAGGACTGACTGCTGTGAACACACAACGGTATTCGGAGTTTGGTTAGGGACAGTAGGATTGCTCCCCTGCCCCCATTCAGTGCTCTACCCCCGTTGTGCTATGAAACAGCGCTAGACCAAAATCTATTTCAGGGAGAACCAGCTATCACCCAGTTCGATTGGAATTTCTCCGCTATCCACAACTCATCCCCGAGTGTTGTACGGCTCGTGGGTTCGGACCTCCATCCCGCTTTCGCGGGACTTCATCCTGGCCATGGATAGATCACCGGGTTTCGGGTCTTGTGCATGCCACATGAGGCGCCCTTATCAGACTCGCTTTCGCTGTGGCTTCGTCCCCTCAGGGACTTAACCGAGCGACATGCACAAACTCGTCGGCTCATTCTTCAATAGGAACGCTGTGACGGACTTGCGCCCGCTCCAGCTCCTTGTAAGCGTACGGTTTCAGATACTATTTCATCGCCCTCCCGGGCTGCTTTTCAGCTTTCCATCACTGTACTTGTTCACTATCGGTCAGGAGGAGTATTTAGCCTTGCCACATCGTCGTGGCTGCTTCCCACGGGGTTTCTCGAGCCCCGTAGTACTTTGGATCAGGGACACCGACGGGCAGAAATCTTTTCGCCTACCGGACTATCACCGTCTTTGGTTCCACTTTCCAGTGGATTCAGCTAAGAATCTGCGCTCATCGTCGGGGTTCTTGGGGACCCCATCGTCCCGTCCACAACACTTTCTGTGCGTCGGCCCAAGCCCATCACCGTCATCCGCGGTCAAACTTGCGTCCAACTCGGTGTAACGGATCCACGCAAAAAGTTTAGGCTCGTCCGCGTTCGCTCGCCGCTACTGACGGAATCGAGCTGACTTCTTATCTCACCGCGTTGTCGTAGACAACACGAGAGATAAGTAGTCAGCGTATACATTATTCTCTTTTCCTCTGGGTACTGAGATGTTTCACTTCCCCAGGTGCCCTCCATGTTCCTATGTATTCAGAACATGGCATGTCGACTTCATCGACATAGGTTTCCCCATTCGGAGACCTTCGGATCACAGGTTGCTTGCCACCTCCCCGAAGCTTATCGCAGGCTGCTACGTCCTTCATCGGCTCCTCACTGCCAAGCCATCCACCGTACGCCCTTACGTGCCTCGGCCATCCAGGATCACGATCTTGCGATCATGCGCCGGACGACCAAGAACGTGTATGCGTTTTTTTGTTGCTTACATCTTGAATGATTGATGCTCTGTACGTATGACGTTCTGATCCTCCGATGCGACTTCGCACTGGAGGGTCATTCATCATGATCTTCAGTTGTCGAAGCGGCGGTCCCGTCGGTCCACGCCCGGAAGACGTGGTCGAGGCGGACAATCGTGTGACTCGTGGTGACGAGGCAGACGGCTATTCGTCTCGTAGAAACAAAATCGCTTGGCCGGAGGCCAAGCGACATCACCCTCTTCGTAGGGGTCGTAGCTTAGCCGTGTCGCGAGTGATTCGTTAACATGGATGAGTTACGAGCCTAGCGGTCCCGTGTTACGCAGGACATGGGTCTCTGAAAGTGCCGATATGATAATGAAAGTTGGATGGGCTGTCAAGGGACGACCAAAACGCTAAAACTGCGTGAAAAAGACGTTCTACGGTTTACCCGTATACTCGTTCTTCACCGCGTGGAACGGGTGCGAATCCGGCATGAGCCTGCTTAAAACGCTCACGCGACTCTGGAACTCATCCGCGTCGCACGACCAGCGCCAGTCGTCGAGCACGTTTCGGATCGTCGCCTGGTCTTTTTCCTCCTTGAACTCGTCCAAGAGCCACACCATAAACCGGGCAAGCGCCTTACTGGGGTCTTTACCCGTGATCCAGTCGTAAAATGCGATGTCGGTCTTCCGTGTGTCCGCCGGATCGATACCGAACCTGCACGCGTCGTTCTGGAGCGGATGGAGTTCGAGCTTCATATCAGAGGGAGAGCGCGAGGCCGATCTTCTGCCCGGACTTTTTCAGAAACGACACGAACCCCGTTCCCTTACTCAAGCGGTCCACGAGCCCGAACATGGAACGCGTGTGAAGCCCGATCCGCGCCTTCCACGGGATCCCCATGACGGCCGCCTTCCCCAGATGCCCGTAGTGATCAGCATCAGATGCATCCGGACGGACGATCTCGCCTTCGTTGTTGAAACGGAACACGTCGAGGCCTTTGCCCAAATTCACGAGCTCTTCCATGGAGAGCTCCCCGGCGAGCGCGCGCCGCTTTAACGCGTCGTACTGCGTGTTCAGAAAATCTTCGATGAGCACGTTGTTCATCGCCGCCTTCTCTTTCGAATCTTTGATGCTCTCGATGACGGACCAGATGGCCGTGACCAAGTTTTTTTCAAATGTCGGCAGGATTTCGTCGCGGAAGACGAGCCCACGTGCTTTCTTCTCGTCCCAGGGCTTGGGCCCGAGCTCGGCTTTCGCGTTCGGCAGTAACTTCTCGGCCATGGAGGGCACGTCCACGTCCGAGATGCGCGCCCACACGTACGAGCCCACCTTGATGTTCGCCGTGAACTCCGCCTCGTGAAGCTTGTAGGCTTTGATGAGCCGGAGGTTGCCGAGCAAAAATTCCGCTCCCTCGTTCCGGTTGCGCGCGTCCTTGTCCACCACGACAATGACGTCCTTCAGGACGCGCTTCGACTCGCCTCCTTCTCCCTCCTGCGGCGGTTCATGCTCAATCGTAAACCCAAGCTCGGACACGTAGTTCGTCTCCGGATTCACGGCCATCTGCTGCACGTGCATGGAGGGGATGCGCCGCCCATCCGACCTCTCGCGCCAGGTGAGCTGAATGCGCCGGCCGAGCCCTTCCACTTTTTTCCCGTTCGTGAGCTTCCGGTAGACCTCCCGTACGGGCCCGTCGGAGAGAAAATGTTCAAGGAGATCGGACTTTGCCAGCACCGCACTCCAGTCGGCGTCGGTACCCGTGTATTGCACGCCGACCCGTTCAAATGCGTTCTTGAACACCTCGCGAATGAGCGCGTCCTCACGCGGGTTTACCACGCGCGTGAGCTGGTACTTCAGATCCCACAGCCGGTTTCGCTTCAAGTCTTCAGCGTCGAGCGGCTCGAGCTGTTTGAACCGCTCCTGCGGGTTCGTCGTCTTGAGCAGGATCGCGATGTCCTCGCTCCCCGGCTGCATGAGCTCGGTGAAGATCTCCGCCTCTTCGAGACGCACCATGCGTTCGCCGTGTTCCGAAAAATTCCGGCAGGACTCCGTGACGCGCTTCCGGAACTTCGCGTCGTCGAAAAACCGCTCCGCGAACGCCTGCGAACACCCCTCCTGTTCGATGAGCCGCTGGACAAGCGGCCGCCGTTGCTCCGGCGACAGGTGTTCCGCGGCCCGTTCGAGCAGTGAGAGGCTTTCGTGCTTCTTCGCGCCGTCCTTCAACGCCTCGAGCGCTTCCTGAAAATCGAACGTCTTCGTCGCGGCGGCTTTCGCCTTGCGCGGCGTTTCTTGGGACGACACAGTCTCCTGCGCTTGCATGGGAAAAGTATGCCACAAAAGAGATGTCCCCGCCTGCAACGTTTGCGGGCGGGGACGGGAAGCGACGGACTGATCAGGCGTGGGCCACGAGCGCAGCCCAGCGCTTGGCGATGGCGGCGGCCCCGGCCAGGTTGGGTTCGATCACCTCTGTGACCCAGGGGTCGGCCGACCAGAAGCCATGACCATGGAAGAGCGGCTCGAGATCGCTGAGCAGCGCTTTGCGTTCGCGCGCCAATCGCCGCACGCCGTCGTTGAACGCCGTGAGTCCGCGTCTGGCGTGGGCGGGCATGCCCATCTCCTCGAAGTACCGGTCGTCGCCGTCCGTCGGATCGTACACCGTGTTCATGACGATGATGGGATGGAACCCCCACAGACGATCGCACCGCTGAAGAATGTCCTCCACGCGGAATAGGATGGCTTCGGCATCCGTCACCCACGTTGCGGGATCCGGCGGAAAGCGCCCGTGGGCGGCGGCGCTGGCGAGCAGGTCGTTGCCGCCGATGGTCAACGTCACGACGTCCGGAACGCCGACCACGCGCGACAGGCTGTCGAGCACGTGGGCCGTGGTCCAGCCGTCCACCGTGAAATCCTGGAATGGGTCGGCCCGGATCAGGTGCGCGAGTTGACTCGCGGCGCCGCCGCCGGCCACTCCCGTGTATTCGTCGATTGAAATCGAGTCTCCGAGGGCGAGGTAGTGCACGTTGGTCTCCTTTTCGAAAAAGATGGTCTTGCTTGAAGGAACGACCGCAAAACATACGTGGTTTCTGCCTTTCTGTCAACCCCTACCGGCTCGTATCACTGCGCGCTATCATCCGTGGTGACGATGAACATCAAGAAATCTTCCGTCCCTCCCGGCGAAGGCCGGGTCTTCCCGGGCGCCGGACCTCATGGCGTCGCCGTGTTCCATAAGGACGACGGGACCTTCACGGCGCTCTCCGCCGACTGCCCGCACAAGCACTGCGACGTGGTCTGGAATACGAACGACAAGACCTGGGACTGCCCGTGCCACGCCTCCCGCTTCAAGCCCGACGGGCGCCTCATGCAAGGCCCGGCAGTGGACCCGCTCCGGAAGCTGACGGTCCAAGACGTGGGAGAGGAAATTGATGTGAAGGAATAAATTGTCATGTACGACGTTTTGATCATCGGCGCAGGCCCGGCCGGCCTCCAGGCCGCGCTTTTCACCGCGCGGGCCGGACTCTCCACGCTCGTGGCCGGCGACACGGCGAAGAGCGCGCTCGCGGACGGTGCGAAAATCGGGAACGCCTTCGGTATCCTGGGCGAACCGCCCGGGCACGCCCTCCTCGCGAATTCCGTCGCCAACGTGAAGACGTACGGCGGCGAGTTCTCCGCGGACGAGGTCGTGGACCTTCGCAAGCGCGACGATGGCATCTTCGCCGGGAAGACGGCGATGGGCACGGCCCTCGAGGCGAAGACGGTCGTGATCGCGACGGGCGCAGGCTACGTGAGCGCGGGCATTCAAGACGAACAGGCGTATCTGGGCAAAGGCGTTCACACCTGCGTGGCTTGCGACGGGTACTACTACAAAGGGAAGTCGGTCGCCGTGGTCGGCGAGGGACATTTCGCCGCCGAAGAGGCGCTCGAGCTTGCGGCGTACACGGACAGAATCACGATCTTCTCGCAGGGGAAAGAGTGGACGATGTCGCCAGACATTCAAAAAGCACTGGCGGACAAGCGCGTCTCGCTGCGCAAAGACCGGATCGTGAAACTCGCCGCGGAGCAGACCGTAACGGGCGTCGGGCTGGAAGACGGGACCGTGGTCCCGGCAGACGGCGTGTTCCTCGCGCTCGGAACGACGTCTTCCATAGCCTTCGCGCAGAAGCTCGGGGTGGAACAGAAGGACGACGCGATCGCGATCGACCGCGACGGGACAACAAACGTGGACGGCGTGTACGCGGCCGGCGGTTGCACGGGCGGCAACCAGCAAATCGCGAAGTCCGCGGGCGAAGGGTGCAACGCGGCCGTCGCCATCATCAAGAAACTGCGCGGCGTGGCGCAGTACTCGGACCAGACGTGAGTCTTGATCGAATGGCGGGATGGCCCTATGATTGCCCGTCGCGCGTACTCGCGTCGAGTTGGGGGGCGGGTGGCGGAACTGGCATACGCGCCGGCCTTAGAAGCCGGTCCTCGAAAGAGGTTGTGAGTTCGACCCTCACCCCGCCCACCAATTCGACGTGACGCTTCCTATGATCATCAAACGCGGTCGCAAATGGGTGGTCATCTCCGAGACGACCGGACGGAGCTTCGGATCTTATGAGACGAAAGAAGAAGCGAAGAAACGGCTCCGGCAGGTCGAGTTTTTCAAGCACCTGAAAAACATCCCGTCCTCGAAGATCAGGAAACCCGCCTACAGGAAACGCGCGCGCTAAGCTCGGCACGAACACGCCCCGCACCCGTACCCTTTGCACTCCTTCCCCTTCTCGACCCGGACGAACACACGACCGCCTTCCACCTTCGTCTCGTAGAACGGCACCTGGTCGTGGAGCCCCTCCGGGCCTTTCCCGTCCTTCACCGAGTACTGCCAGCCGTGCCACGGGCAGGTGAGAAATCCCTGGACTATCTTGCCCTGCCAGAGCGGCCCTTTCTGATGCGCACAGTAGCCGAAGAACGCGAGGACGCGGCCTTCGTGCAAAAAAAGCGCGATCGGGAACCCGTTCACGTCAACGCGACGCCCCTCCCCTGGTTGTAGGTCTGATATTGCGCAGACGTCGGTCCATCCATCCGACGCACTACGGACCACGGACCACGCACCCTGTTCATTCCAATTCCTAACCCACCCCGCCGTGTGCGACCCAAGGACGAGCGCGAACAGGCCGAGCACCGTCCACTCGGCCCACGGACCTTGAACTTGCGCCCTGCCGAAATAAACGTGGAGGACGACGGACGCGTACGCGACGTACACGAGCACATGGAGCTGCTTCCACCCGTTCAAGACTTTGAAGAGGCGCGGGGCAAAACCCCACGGCGCGACGAGCACCCAAAAGACGATGAACGTCGCGAATGCCGGGTACGTCCACGCCGGCACGTCGCCTGCCAGCTTCCAGATGCCCGTGACGATCCAGATCTCAATGAGATAGACGATGAAGACGGCCGCGTGCACCACGGCCCACGTCTTCCACGGCACGTGTTTCTGGAACCAGTCCCACGACGTGACGGCGAGCACGGCCATGATAAAAAGCGCCGTCGTGCCGAAGAACGTGAAGACCGCCTGCCACATCGCGACGACGTCGAGACCGAAGTACAGGTTGAAGACGATGTTCGCGTGCAGAAGCGCGAGCAGGAACGCCGTGACCCCAAGGTGGCGCCGGTGCTTGATCCACTCGCGGACACGAGGACTGAACCGCGACCACGGACCGATCAGGAGAACCTCATGGAGCATGAAATACGCCGTGAGCGCGGCGGCACGAAGCGTGAACGTCGGTCCATCCACGGCGTTGAAGTACAACCGGCCGACGACGAAGATCGCGGCGAGGGAGACGGCGAGCCACGCGTCCGCGCGGTCACGCACCCACCACGCGTAGGCCGCTGCTGCGAGACAGAGCGCGACGACACTCCAGGGAAGCCATGCGAGCAAGACCGCGGAAAACGGCGTCGCGAGGATGAACGCGAGCGCGACCGCAAGCGTGACCTGGATGCGGTGGTGACGGAGGAAGCGCATGACGAGTCTCTAGTACGCTTTCGGCTGCACCGGCGTGGGCGGCGGAATGTTCGGCGGCGGTGCCGGGGGCGCCTGTCTCACCTGCGGCTCGGGAGTCGGAGCGGGCGCCGGAGTGCACCCTTGGCCAAGGGTCGCAACGAGAGCGAAGGCGACAACCGTCAATCGTTTCATAGTGAACATAGGATAGCGCAGAAACAAAAACGGGGCGACGCGCCTCGTTGTCGGGGCGACGCACGCGTCGCCCTTACGCCCGTTCCACATACTCCCCCGTATCCGTATTCACGATGACTTCCTCGCCTTCCTTGATAAAAAGCGGCACGCGGACGGTGAACCCGCCGTCCGTCTTCGCGTCTTTCGTGACGTTGCCGCCCGCCGTGTCGCCCTTCACGGCCGGCATGGTCTCCGCAATCTTGAACGTCATCTTCTTCGGGAGCTGGAGCGCGATCGGCTGCCCTTCGTACATCGCGAGGACGACCTCGAGGCTCTCGCGCAGATATTTTCCCTGCTCGGCGACGGCTTCGTCGTTCATCGTGTACTGCTCGTACGTGCCGGAATCCATGAACGTGTAGCCGGTCGCGTCATGGTAGAGGTACTGCATGTTACGGTACTCGACCTCGACCAGCTCCACGGACTCGGACATCTTGATCGTCTGCTCGAGCGTCTTGCCGGTCTTCACGTTCTTCACGCGCGTGCGCACGAACGCCGCCCCTTTGCCGGGATTGATGTGCTGGAATTCGGTGACCACCCACGGATCGCCGTGTAAGAGGAGCACCACGCCCTTCTTGATCTCGGACGGAGACGACATAAAGTCGCGCTGAGTATGAGCGATTCCTCCAATCGCGTCAACGCCGCACCAGTTCGTGACAGCCATGGTCGAACCGAAAGCCGCCACACGATAGAAGGCGTCGAGTCAAACGTTGGATTGATGTCATGAACTGGTGCGGGGTCAACGCCACGCCCTTGTGACAAACACGCCCGGAATGCGAAACGCCACCCAAATAATCATCGGGGTGGCGCTTGTCGGAGTGAACGATTATTGCGCCCGGCGATACAAGTCGACTGCGAGAAATTCGCGGAGATCGGTGGGTTTGGCGGGCCGTGAACATCGGCCGTCGGCCACGAACGGAAGCGCGTCCCGCAGGTCGCGTCCGCACGCGCCGCAGAACCGTTCGCGGAGCCGGGTACCGCACTCCGCGCAGAGGCGCGCGAGCACGGGTTCGAGAGGGACGGCGAGTGGCGGGAGCGTTTCGGCGTCGACCGCGACGCCGTCTGCCCGCGCAGCCTTGACGGCGCCCATGAGCCTCGCCTCTTCGGAGCTATGCGCGCGAACGAACGTCTGGAACATGGGCGCGATTGTTGGGCTCCCGTGAATAGTCACGACGACGATCTTCGGCGTCCGGTCGGGACGCAAAACGGGCCCGCGATCGTCTGGAAAAATATCGACGAGGCTCGGGGCGAACACGCCGACGTATTGGCGGCAGACGAGGCAGGTGCCATCCGCCACGTTTGCGCCGTGTTCGGGGCACACGGAGAGCACGGCCGGACCGAACGGAATGCCTTCGAGCGGGAGCGTGTTCGAGATGAACAGATGCACGCGCTGCCAGGCCGCGTCGTCCACGAGCTGCCAGAGCCGGTTGGGCGCGTCGTCGTCCGCAACCGTGAAAACGAATGTGCGGCTCGCGCCGCCGCCGGTCGAGAGCCTGACGATAACGGCTTTGGTTTGTGAATACATCTCAAAACCTCCATGAAGGGGCTGGAGACGTCATAGCGGAAAAATGGCTTTGCGTCAAGACAATGCCGCTTATGCGCGGCTCCGCGTGTACTCCCGCGACAGGCATGCCATACTCTTCCCATGGTGTACCTGCTCACACTTTTAAGCGCCATAACGAGCATCGTCGGGAACGTGCTCGGGAAGGTCTGGGTTGACCGTCAGGACCTCCGCTGGCTCGTATGGATGTTCGTGAGTTTTTCGATTTCGGGTTTCGCCTACGCGTACTCGCTTCGCTACGGGAAGTACACGATCGTGAACGCGATGTTCTACGCGATCGTGCCGGTCGTGACCGCGGCAAGCGGCATTTATCTGTTTAAAGAGAAGCTCACCGCCATCCAGACGGCAGGTCTCCTGCTCGGAGTCATTTCAATCATCCTGCTCACGATGGAAGGAAAGGTGGCGCGGTAGCAGCGCCGCCCGCAAGCTCACGCCGGGCGTTCCGGGAGATTCCGGACCTGCTCCTTGAACTGCGCGAGCGCCTTCAGCCTGGCCTGCGTTTCGGCGTAGGCTTTTGGATTCGTCTCGCGGTACTTCCATAACGAGTCCAAATGTCGAGCGGCATTCTCTTCGGCGTGATCGAGTTCGCGCAGAAATTCCTCGGTCGGTCGTTTGCCGGCCGCGACGGCGTCGAGTCCGTGACGGATCGCGTCCGCGGACCCTTCGATGGCTTGCATCCTCCGCATCCGGCCGGCGCGGAGCTCTTCCACGCGCGCCATCACGTCCTCGGACGTTTCGCTCCCCAATCGCGTTTGCGCAACGGCCTCCTGTCTGGCTCCTTTCTGGAGCGACAGCCTCGCGACCTCGGACTCCTGCATGAGCGCTTTAGCCCGCTCGTGCATGAGCGACACAGCCGACACTGGCGCCGGCTCCTTCGCCTTCCCCTCTACGAACATGCCTGGAACGGGCACGTTGCTTAATCCGCCCTCGGGAGTCCGGTAGACAGTCTTCTTGGGATCGACCTTTTCCTGCCGTCCCTGACCCGCGGATGGTATGGTTTCTCCGGGTCTCATATCTCGTACCTACGATACCCAACGGCGCTTGACCGCGCTAGAGGCCGACTCTTAAACATTCTCCGACGGTTATTTACTCCACCCCCGCACAACCTCCCCGAAATTTCGCGGCTTTTGCGCCAACGCTTCCCACTCTTCCTGCTTGATATAGAGCATCCGGTACTTCGCTTTTTTCTGATTCGCGTTCACGTCATCGCACCACTGGGCGAGGCGCTTAATTTTTTCAATGTCATCCAAGTCCTCCCTCCCTTTGGTCTCGACCACGTAGTACTCCTTCGGTGACAATTTTACGATGAAATCCGGGTAGTAGTCGGAGATGCTGCCGTCCGCGTTGCGGTAGTCGATCTTGAAGTGAACGGCGAAGTAGTTCTTCACGTAGGAAACAATATCCTCACACTCATCAAGGAATGCCGCGAACTCAAGTTCGAAATGGCTGTCGCCGATCACTTTATTGAACACGCTCTTTTTCGGCACGAGATAACCCTGATCCTTCACCACAAAAGGCCGGCTCTTGCTGACTTTGATGTAGTCGCGGATTTCCGCCTCGCCCTTGTCGAGAATCGTCAGCGCATTGATGGCTTTTTTGAACATTTCGATTATCGTCCGCGTCGCCTCGATTTCGGAGAGATTACGGAGCGAATTCAAATTGTCGATATCAACGTGTTTTTCGAACAATTGATCTTCGATAAATTCTTTGATCTTGCCGTAGAGAATATCGTAGCCGGAAATCAGGCGAAGCTCTTTCATGACGACCTGCGCGAAATAGCCGACCACGCTTTGATAATTCGGAATGAAGTTGCTATCAAGCTCTGTTTTATGCGTGACGTCGCCGCTCGTGATGTCGCGAAAAACGATCTCGCGTTTTTCCTGTTCGGAAAATTCCTTGACTGGGAGTTTCTTATGGCCGAATGCCGCAATGTTAAGCCCCGAAAGATTCTTGTACTCCCGATAAATGCGCGGCGTGAGCACGGGGATCTCGATGTCGAGTTTCTCAATGTCTTTCTTTGGATTCTCCCTGTCTACCTCGACCACGAGCGGCGCCTTTGGCCCCGTGCCCTCCCCCATCTTGCGATGCTCAAGCTCAACGCCTTCGTTCTTGATTGACTCGACGAAATCCATGAAGGCATCCGTGCCAACGACGCTCACGAATTCGGGCAAGTCAGGATCGCGATACATGCGCCGGAGGCCGCGCCCCAGCGTCTGTTCGGGCAGGATGTTGCTTTGGGCCGCGTAGGCGCGCAAACCGACGATAGTCGTCACGTTACGCACGTCCCAGCCCTCTTTGAGCATAAGGACCGACACGATGGCTTTATAAGGACTATCAAGGCGATCTATGGAGTTCGCGGCTTCGCGTAACGCTTTAAGCTCCTCCTCTTTCTTGCCTGTGGCACTTTCCGAAATTTCGCCGTTGTCCTTGGTGTGAATCACTAACACCGCATCCTTGAGTTCCGGATAGGTACTCTCAAGATATTCGGCGACCTCGTCGCAATTCTTCGTATCGTCCGTCATCACGAAAAACACGGCCTTCTTGTTGAGCTTGATGTGTTCATCGTAGACCTTCTTCCATTCCAAGTAGCCGAGGTGAATGTAATCCTTGTACTTTTCGCTGAATTTCGAACTCTTGTGTTCCTGCAGCTTTGCCCGGCTGGCAGAGTCCGGCAAAACGGGATGCTTCACAACGTCCTGATGGATGGCCTCAACCAGAGGGTAATCCGAGACCGTTTGGACAAAAATCGAACCGTTATTGTGTTTCGGCGTTGCGGTCACATCCAGCTGCAACGCGAGCCGACCGCCTTTCATCAGAAGACGATTATGGATATCCTCAATCGCCTTGAACCACGCGAGACGCTGATCGTGTATGTGATGCGCTTCGTCGTTCAACACGACGAGTTCATCCACGTTGCGCACGATGTCGCCGAGGTCGAGCTTTGATTCATTCGTTTTACCGACCGGCTTGTTGCCGAGAAAATAATTCGCCGTGTCTTCATCCTCGAAGCTCGCGGATTCCGTGGCTCCCTGATACACGCGGTGAATGTTGGTGAGAAAAATGTTGCCGGTCTTGCGCACCGTCCCGATTTCATCCTGCACATGCAGCGTCATCTGAAAATCATCGCGCCAGTTCTGGCCCTCGTACCCATTGTCGGGAAGAACCGGATCCTCAAAAAAAACCTTAAGCCCGCTGAAATCGGCGAGCAGTCGGTCGAGCACGATGATATTCGGCGCGATCACCAAGAAATTCCGCGCAAGTTCCGAACCTTCTTCATAGAGCTTATGGAAGTAAGACCACGCAAGGATGAGCGAGAGGACTTTGGTCTTGCCGGAGCCGGTCGCCATTTTCACGACGTAGCGCGTCCACCTCTCATCAAACATTCCGGCGGATACGGCCTGCGAGCTGTCATACCGGAGGAGATCATACTTCTCCCGCGCCTTCACCACCTCATAAAGCCATATCACTGACTCCACGGCCTCCCGCTGGGCAAAATAGTATTGAAACAGAAACGTCTCGCCGTCCCCGTTCTGCATGGGATGATCCATAAGGAACCACCACGTAAGAAGGGCGCGCGTGGTGTCACTCGCGCCTTCATACCCTGTAAGCCGCCAATCCCGTACCTTCTTCCGCAACTCCGCCACAAGCGGCGGCAGGAGCTTTTCATAGCCTTGCTCGCGCAGCATTTCATCAGCCGGAAACCAACGGAGGGCCGGATCGAGGACTTCATAGGGAGATTTGGGGAAGTTAGGATGGAGGGCCATAAATAAGCAAATAATTAACTAATTCCAATCCCTCATTTTAGCCATTTTTATACCAAGGATTCATTATTTTTGATCTTTATTGACTAATTTCCATACGGCCGACCGCGTGATTCCCTCTGTTCTTAGCAGACCATCTCTTTTTAATTCTTGAAGGAGATTCTGAATGTCTCCTCGCTTCAGATCGGGGAATGCATCCATAAAATCTACTGCCCTGCCTGTACCCTCTCTTCGTATATGCTCCAAAATGAGCTCTTTTTTAGATTTTCTCGAAATTCCTTTTATTCGAGTATATTCACCCGGTTTCATTTCGAACTTATAGTATCGATGAGAAAGAATATACTTTGTTCCGCGGGTCTTCCCGACCTTTTCCACCACGCCGAGCGTCAGCAACCGTGTCTTAAATCGTAAATCTGCGATCGGACCATTTTTTCTGACTCGCTCCAGCTCCATCATCTCATCGAGCGAAAAGGTATGCTGTTTTTCATTCGCCACCTTCTCGAGAAATTGTATGAATGCCGGGTCCTCTACAACGGCCGGAATATTGATCTGAACCGTACGATCATCTGTCCCGATAAAATTAGGCAATCCCTTGCCTTGACGGATGGAAATCTCAAAAATGTCATCCATCCCCTGTCCTGAACGCTCAATGAGCTTGGTATGTTCAAGCGCGTCAGCAATCCGGCGATTCCTCCATTGTGATTTTACAAAAATATTTTCAGAAGTGATGCCTGGAAGGAAACCCCCTGGGCTTGTCACGGAGAATTGCTCCGGAGAGGCATGGATAAAAATGGATCCTTCCGTAATCGTATAATCCCTATGCGCCACGGCATTATTAACCGCTTCACGACACGATTTCTCATCAAACGCATCGACCTCGCGCTGAATAAAGCCCTCCTGAAAAGGCATGCGCAGATTCCTTGCGTTGATCGTTTGCCATATCTCATCGTAAATTGCGAAATAAGGCTTAGTCCATTCCTTCCGAAAGTTATGGCTAGTCTGTCCGGCTCTCGTGCGCCATTCATAAATAATTTCCGACTGTGGAGCCAGTCGCCGAACGCTCTCCTCGTTCCCAAGGAGAACGAGGCAAGCAAACGTACACCTACCGTTCATCAACAAGCCAGCGTCGGAAAGAACGCGATCCAATGGATCTGCCTGCACTCTCGGATTCCTCATCTTTTCCGATCTCAATTTTCTGAAGTTCGCCACGGCGACGGGATCTAGGTCGTCCGTGGAAAGCTCGTCTTGTATTGTGGCCGAAAAATCCGGGCGCACTTCGTTAAGGGCATACCTCACTTCCGATTCATCCATTTCTACAAGCGATTCGCCGCGACGCATCGGATAGCGGTAACGCCCGTTCGATCTGACAAGTCTTCCCGTGGTGCGGGACGGAATATCAAAAATGACCACCCGCCCGTCAGGATGCGCAACCTCCTCCACACGCACCGTAATGCCGATAGCATCAAAAACCTCTTGCGAAACACCGTTAACCGTCCCTTGATAAACGGACGTCCCTACCACCCTATGATCATTCGCCACGCCAAGAAGGAGTTTCCCCCCGCCCATGTTCGCAATTGCTGCGCAATAATCGGATCGCGAACTCGGAGAAAATGCGCCCCTCGCCTCTTTAAACTCCAATACCTCTCCCTCTTGGGACCTCTGACGAATGTCATTGATGCTTTCAGGGGTATACATGATCACATGGATATCTCCACCACCTTCATCGTATCATTGCCAAAAATATCCACGACCTTGACGGCGATTTTGCGCTTGCCGCGGCCAACCTCACGGGCGGCGCTCGTCAATTCGAGACGCCGATCCTTCTTGGTGCGGAATGATTGCCATTCATTCTCGAAGACATAATCTCCCGTCCAGACCTCTTCATATTCCCCCGTCATGCTTGAAACGCTGCCGGATCGCGCTCCAACATTGGCTGACCCTTTAGGAACACGAATGACCTCTTTCTTGCTCTCAAAATCAAAGTCAATCGCCCAGTAATCAATCCAGTCCGTCCATTTCTTTGTGAGCTTCTCACGCTCAACAATCCCATTCTTGTCCTTCGAGACTTTTATAATCTGTCCGTTCTCGACGATCAGCTTCTTGCCGCCGTTCTTGAGGTTCTCCTCGACTTCCTTGATTGAATCCTGATTATAGAACACCGAAAAATCGGTAAGCTCCACAGCCACCGATCCCTTTTTCACAATCGGCTTGACCTCGATGTATGCGACATCATGAAATACGATCTGATTTTTTTCGATGGCGCGCTTATCGAACACGTCCCGCGGAATATATTTGAGCGCTAAATCAACTCCGCTGCTTTTCGCATCTTCTTGGATCTTCGGAAAGAGTCCCATCTCGAACTCAAAGGCGAGTATGTCCACTTTCGTGATCTTCTTTTCCAAGCACTCCTCAATCACCGCTTCAACAAACAGGCGCGACACCGGAAGATTGATGGGCCCGATTGCAACAAGACGCGCGGATTTCTTGCCGTGAAAAGTCTTAAAGCCGTCTACCGGTTCCGCCTTGAACGCGGAGAGGATGAGTGACACGAATTCCTTCTCCTTCTGGGCTATTTGTTTCTGCTTTTCCTCTTCTCGCAGATTCGGATTCACGCCGATGTAGTGCTGGCGCTCATACTTACCAAGGTTGAGAATCTCAAACGCACGATAATCCTTACCTGCCTTCTTGAGCTCGCGCTGCACGCCAATCATGCGCTTGCGGGTAGTATGAATGGCAAATTTTCCAATATCAGAGCCGATCCATTTACGACCGAGTTTTTCTGCAACGGCGAGCGTTGTACCAGAACCAGCAAAAAAATCCGCAATTAAATCACCTTCATTGGAAGACGCATTAAGAATGCGCTCAAGTAGTTTTTCTGGTTTTTGTGTCGGATATCCTAAAACTTCACCACCAGTTTTGCTCGGTAAAACATCTGTCCAAATTGTTTGAATCCGTCTGCCCTTTTCAAGATATTCATCCATATACTGCTTAAGATATGGGGTTCCGGTATCGGAAAAATATATCTGATCCTTTTTTTCTAGTTCATCAATATTGTCCTGAGAGTAACTCCAGTGTCTGCCTGATGGCGGAGCAATCATTTTCCCGCCAAACTTTCGAGAGGGCCCAGATCCGGGGGCTGTGATTGGACCGGCAAAGAAGCGCCTGCTTGTTGCTTTTTCTACTTGGTTAAACCGGGTGTGTATATGCTCCTCAGAGTGTTCAACGTAAATCGGATTAAAAGTCCACGTTTCGCTTTTGGAATAAAGGAGTACTGAATCATTAACTATCCCAAATCTTCCAGCATCGTTATGAGCACCGGTTCTTTGCCACACGATCTCATTAAGAAAACGATCCTGTCCAAATATTTCATTCAAAACTAGGCGCATATACGAATTAACCCGCCAATCACAGTGAACATAAATACTAGCATCGTTAGCCAGCAAATCTCTCATTAAAGAAAGACGCTCGTATATCATGGCAATAAAGCTATCCGCCCCTTTACCCCAAGTATCGCGATAAGCTAGATCCTCAAGGATGCCGGGCTTCTTGATGAACTCTTCATCACCAATTTCAATGTTCATTGAAAAATCCGCGCCAACATCAAACGGAGGGTCAATATAGATCAACCTGATCCCGCCCTGCTCCTCAATCTCTTGCCTAAGCGGACCGTTCTTCAAACTGGAGAGGATGAGCTTGTTGTCGCCCCAGATGAGTTTGTTCGTCCAGCCTTGGAGCTGACGGCCGCGCGCGTCGAGATCAAACAGCGAGCTCTGTAGCTTGACCTCCTTTTCTCTGCGCGGTTCGTCTATCTGTTCGATAATCTGAAACGGCAGAACGGTGTTCGTCACCTCGTCCGTTTTGCCGTTCCATACCAGCTCCACCTCGCGCTTGTCCTCAAAGAGCAGAAAACGATATTTATCCGGTAACGGCTTGCCGGATTCGATGTATTTTATGATGTCGCGTTTTTCGTTGTCGGAGAGTTGCATAATTCCTTAAAGACGATTTGCCCAGGGCGCTATCCGCGTTCTGGGTTCTTGGTACTCGCCGAGATTCATGCTCGACTTACACTTTGGACAACGCACCAGACCCATATTAACCGTATGTAGTCGCATTAGCTTATGTTCTGAATCCCAACAGCCGGAACAAAACGGCCCATCCTTCATCCCAGCTTTCTTGATCCAGTACGCATTATTCTCAAAACAAAGATCATCTTTGATTTTCAGCCGGTCGTTCAAACTTCTGATTTCTTCCTCTAAATCGTATATCTTCTTCTGCATCTCCAGCATCTTCGCTTGGGCATCCAAAATCTGCTGGTATTGTTCAATTTTTCCAGCATCTTGCAGAACTTTGCCGACTGTTTTCAACTCATCAAAGATAGCCATATTTCTTTCATCACCTCCCCGCGACCATCTCAAAAACCGACGTTACCATAACGCAATCCGCCTTTTGAAACAACACCGAGCATGGCTTGCGATCCAAACCGTTCCCGCGCGGGGAATGGGACCACGTCGTTCATGGACGACGCACCCGTGAGCAGCATCACGAACCGATCAACGCCGAACGCGATCCCCACCGCCTCCACATCAAACAGCCGGAGCTCCAGACCTCCGCAGAAAGCCGATTAATCCACCGCCACCGGAATCGAGCCGCCCGCGTTCTCAACATGCATGAGCCGAAACGGTCTTGAACAACCGTAGCCGTTCAATGAAACCGATCCAGTGGGAGTATAGCAACAAAAACCGCCGAAATAACTAAAGTTCCAAAGGAACAAAGGGTCAAAGCTTCAAACAAAGTCAAAATTCCTAAGTTTTCGACTTGCGAAGACGGAACAAGAGCGGGCGGTCGGGACGCCACCCAAACGTGGGATCCGCCCAGTAGCCGTTCAGCCACGTCCCGCCGGCACTACGCGCCACCCTGAACACGCCCGGGTCGCCGCCGGGACCAGCAATCTGCTTCATGCCAACATAAACCCATTCGTCCATGGGCTGATTCGTATTTTGGAGCCGGTACTGGGGACCAACCTCTGCCGGACAGAGTTCAAGACCGAGTTCTTCGGCGCGCTTGTAGATTTGGTCGGTCGTGGCGTTCCCTTTGAATCCAAGATCGGCGACGGTGAGTCGGATGAGACCCACGGTTTCTTTGATTTTGTTGGTTTTGAACTCCTTGCTTGCAAGCATGCTCTTGGCGTAATCGCTGATCTGCATGCCTGCGTCGGCGATCTCCTGCTCAAGCTGTTTAACGGTTCTGCCACCGATCTCGATCCGCTCTCGCCGGATCTTCTTTTCCGGGAATGATGTGTAGATGTGCTCGAGATGCTCGGGCAACTTTTGGAAGATGCCCGGCTCAAGCTGGCCCACGTACGCCTTGGTGTGTTTGTTGATCTCGCTCGGGACATGCGCGATCTGCGAGCGGGTGCACTCAAAGATCACGAGAATGTCCATTTCCGGATTCCGTTCTGATCGGAGTTCCTTAACGCGGGGATCTTTCTGATAGCCAAAGCCCTGGATGGGGCTGTCGATCTCGTAGAGGAAGATGAGGTCGTCTTTCGTGAGGTTCTGGCCCTCCTGGATCTTCACGTCGATCGCTGTGAGCCGTTTCATGTCCGAGGACTTCTTGCGGTATGCATCGGCTTCCTTGCCGAATTCTTTCAGTTTTCCGTCCAAAGCTTCCTGCATCACCGGTTCAACTTCTTGGTGCGGCAAAATACCTCGGATCTGCCCGATCTCCGAGCCGGTCAGTTGAATGGCGAGACGCGGCTGGACGGGATCGCCTTTTGCATCATTTGAGTAATAGACGTGGAAATCGCCCTGGTCAATATAGCTATGAGCGGTCGTTTTCCCTTCGACGCACCAGCCGGTGCCCTTGCCTTGCATGGATTCGTAGAGTTTGTCGGCTCCCTTATTATCTCCTTTGTCATATTTCACCCATTGCCCCTTAATCTCCTCCTTGTTCTCAATCGTTGCGGCGAGGGATTTGGAGATCAGCTCGGCGTAGAGGGTGGGGAACTTCTTCGAGAATGCCTCCCTGATCTCCGGCTCTTTGAGATTTTTGTTGTCAGCTTTTACTTTCTGATAGACATCGAGTATCTGCGCGAGCGCTCCTCGGTGGATGTCGGGGAATCGTGCCACGGTCGTATCCGTGCGCTTTTTGAATTCGCCGCGCTCCTTGTCGAATTGGGAGAGTTTGATGACGTTTTTCCAGACGAAGAACTTG
>MGEH01000024.1 GCA_001791275.1 Candidatus Uhrbacteria bacterium RIFCSPHIGHO2_12_FULL_60_25
ATCGGCGCCGTCTTGATTCTCCTGGGTCTCCTCGCCCTTGTGACTCCTCTCACGCCGGGCTCGTGGTTGATCTTCGTGGGACTCGAACTCATCGGCATCCGGTTCATGTTCGACCCAAAAAACGGCTGGGGCAAATGGGCGACGAAATTCGGTTTGAGACCGCGGGCCACCCCTCGACTACCCTCGGGGCAGGCTCCCCACGGACCTAGTTCTTCAAATACTTCCCCACCGCCGCCCAGCTCGTCAGACCAACCAAGAGCATAAGTCCGCCGCCTTCAAGGATCGCAAGCTGTCCGCCGTTCCCGTAAAACGCCTCACGCAGCCCCGGGTCTCCCCCATCGTAGAGCGGACGGAGACCCGGCTCGATCCAGGCCACGCCGACGGCGACGATGCCGGCCGTGACCAAGAGCGCGATCGCGGCTAAGGCAAATCCCTGAAACACGAACGGCGTGCGCACGAACGTGGACGACGCGCCCACGAGCCGCATGATGCCGATCTCCTCGCGCTGCGTGTAGATGGCCACGCGGACTGTGTTGTAGACGATCAGGATGCCGATCAGGACGAACACGAGGATGAGCACGCTCCCCACGAGCCGCGCGCTATCCGCGAGCGATTGCACGCGCTCAATGGACGCTTTGTGGTCGTCGTACGACTTTGATTCGATCGCATCGGCGAACTGCGGATTTTTCAGCGTCTCGATGATGAACGGGTAGTCGGACGTGTTCTTGGCCGTGACGCGGATGGTCGCGCCGAGCGGGTTCGCGTCGAGTTCGGCGAGCGCGTCCAAAATCTCCTTGTCGTTCTTGTGGCGTTCCTTGAAGAGCTCGAGCGCCTTGTCTGGCGGGAGGAGCTCGACGGTATTTATTTGAGAAAGATCGCCCAGGAAAAATCGTGCCTGCTTCACGAGCGCCTCGTTCGCCGTGGGCTTGAAGAACACGGTGACGTCCACCTTGTCTTCCAGGATCGTGACCGCGCGCGTGAGGAGCGCGTTCACCCCGACCAGAACGTTCACGGACGCGAGCGCGAGAATCAAGACAAGGACGGTCGCCGCGCCCAACCACGCGTTCCGGATGATGTTCTGGAACGCCGCTTTAAGGACGCGGACGATAGTCGTGAACATAGCGCTAGCTTATCAGATATTTCCCGTGCGCCTGGTCCGATGCCACGCGTCCGTCCGCGAGCGTGATGACCCGTTTCCGGAGCGCATTCACGACCTCGCGGTTGTGGGTCACGAGCACGACCGTGGTGCCGAACGCGTTGATCTTCTGGAGCAAATCAATGATATCGCGCGCGTTCAACGTGTCGAGGTTACCCGTGGGTTCGTCGGCAAGGAGGATCTTCGGCCGGTGGACAAGGGAGCGCGCGATCACCACGCGCTGCTGTTCGCCACCCGAGAGCTGGCGCGGGTACCGAAACCCTTTTTCTTCGAGCCCGACGATGCGGAGGACTTGCGGTACGATGTCGTTGATCCGTTTCGTCGGCTCGCCGGCGACCTCGAGCGCAAAGGAGACGTTCTCAAATACAGTCTTCTTCGGCAGGAGCTTGAAATCCTGGAACACGACTCCGATCTGACGCCGCAAGACAGGGACTTCGCGTGACCGAATGTTCGTGATGTCCCATCCCCCGATCTCGATCGTCCCACGCGTCGGGCGTTCCTGGGCGATGAGAAGTTTCGCCAATGTCGTCTTCCCTGCCCCGCTCTGTCCCACGATCGACACGAATTCGCCCGGGAGAATCTCAAGGGTGATGTCCTTCAGTCCATGGACATCCGGCGGGTATGTTTTCGAGACGCGAGTGAGTTTGATCATTTCGGCAGTGTCGCGAGCAATTTCTTCCAATTCGGCGGAGGGAGTTCATCCCCCAGCTTCCACCGCGGGTCGCTCTGCGGGATCAGTTCGACCTTGACACGCATGAGTCCGCCGCGCGGATTCCCGATCCGCTTGAACGCGACCTTGTCCAGATCGATCACGCGGTCCGGATGCTTGTCGCGCTCCGGCCCCCAGTCGTTCACCGTGACGACGATAGAACGCGACGGAGCGTCTTCACGCGAGACGAGCAATCGTGTCCCCTTGGGCACGTCCGGCGACGCGGCGCACAGACACTTCTTGTATGCGTACCATGATGCGAGACCTTGTCGCATGATGCCGTTCGACCAGATGGGCGTGACCGTGACGGACGACGCTGCGCCGACCGTGCCCGTGATCGATTTTCCCGCAAATTTCGCATTGGTCGTCACGAATGTCGCGCTAGACGTAACCGCGTTCAGCTCGGCCCGCTCGCCGACTGACGGTGGCCGGAATGCCCTGATCGTGACGTGAAGACTCCCTTGGTCATTGACCGCATCCGTATCCGCAAACTCGACCCGCCATGAGGCTCCTGCGATCGTCTGCTCCGTTCCGGTCGTCGCGATGCCGGGCGAGACGCGCAAGACGGTCGGCGCCACGAGCGTCCCCGTGTCCCAAGAGACGTTGACGCGTCCGTCGTACAAATCGAGTGAGACGGGTCTGCCGACAAACCCGGAATCGAGCGTGAGTGATACGGGTTGGTCGGCCTCGGCCGCCTTGACGATGCCGGGACTCGACAGTAGAATTGCGACCGCAATAATAACATTACGCAAGCGCATGCCAGGCATGATACTGTACGCGCGCGCCAATTCACAACTGACGAAAAAGACAAGGGTCGTCACGACCATCCTTCGTCCGAAAGCGGGCCGTGCCCGCCGAAGCCCGAAGGGCGCAGGCGGGTATCGTATAGTGGTTATTATGAATGCTTCCCAAGCATTAGAGGCGGGTTCGATTCCCGCTACCCGCTCCAGGCCAGCTTAGCTCAGCGGTAGAGCAGTGCTTTCGTAAAGCAAAGGTCCCGGGTTCAAATCCCGGAGCTGGCTCCATATCAAAAGTCCCCGACGACGCCGGGGACTTTTGATATTTCGATAACTACTTCTTCATCATGTCCTTCCCCATGCAACATTTCTCGGCGCCCAACATGGCGAGGGCCGAGAGGCCGACGAGCACGTAGACCACGCGAACGATGACCGGCCACTGGCCGAGGATCGCTTCCACGAGATTGAACTGGAAGCCCCCGACAAGGCCCCAGTTGATCCCTCCGATGAGAACGAGAATCCACGCAATCTTATGGACCCCACACATTTTACCCATCATCATATGAATGACGATTAGGAATTAAGCCGGTATAGTGTACCATATTACGCCTATGGTGAACCTCGATACCTTGAACCGCGGCGAGCTCTACAACGAAATTGCCGAACTGGCGCGTAGCCAGGGCGTCGCGAACCAGGACATGTGGAACCAGTTGTGCGACGAAGTGATCGAAAGTCACTTTTCGATCGGTGAAATGGAACAAGATCAGGATTTTGAAGGATTGCGTGCCGCATTGCACGCCGCGTGGGAAGAATACCGGATCGAGTCCGCGCCTGAATCAGACGCGGCAGTCGCAGAAGACCCTGACGCGCCGCACGATTAGAACTTCACGTACCGGACCACGTCCGGACGTTGGACGCGTTCATCTAAATACGTTTCAAGCGCGTTCGGATCATTCCCGTGATCCGCGGCATACGACGGCGCGAGGAGACGCGTGAGGAGCGCCGGTCGGATGAGATGCGTCTTCAGGTCGTCGATCGTCCATCCAAAGTTTTCACGAAGAAGCGCTTCGAGGTCCTGCGTGGACGTGGCTCCGGCGCTGAACTCGTCGAACGCTGCTTTCATCTGCGCGTCCGTCACCGTGACCTTCCGTGCGAGCGCGAGATCTTCCAGCGCCGCCTCGCGCATGAGTCGCTCGATCACGTTCTTCCTGTCGTCGTCAACCATGGGACGGGTGAGGTTTTGGCCCTTCGCTTCCGGGGAAGACAAGTACGTTTCGATGGAACGTACGTCGCTCACGTACGTACGGTA
Source organism: Candidatus Uhrbacteria bacterium RIFCSPHIGHO2_12_FULL_60_25 (assembly GCA_001791275.1). Classification (GTDB taxonomy): domain Bacteria; phylum Patescibacteriota; class Patescibacteriia; order 2-12-FULL-60-25; family 2-12-FULL-60-25; genus 2-12-FULL-60-25. The sequence continues at coordinate 3,912 of MGEH01000024.1, forward strand.
CAAAATCGTCCGGTCACCCATGCGCGCCGCAGGAATCGGGAGCGTGTTTGCGATTCGCGTGACGAGCGGACCGTCCCAGTGTTGATAATACACACCCCATAGGAAGACGGCGGACGCGCACGCAACAATAAAAAGCGTCGCGATGACGAGGATGGCGGGAAAGAACCATTTTGAGCGCATGAGAGGCATAGTCGCGATTAATTGTTTAGACGTTCGGGATGGAAGAAATACTCCCACCAGAGCTGCGGAAAGGGACGGTCAACCTCTGGCGTATCAGCGACCACATCGAGAGCGAGCGAACCCTGCCAGCTTGCGGTCGTGGCAAGGCCCGTCAGGACGACGACGTGTTCGCCGGGCTGGCGGAGTCCGAGACGAGTTCGCGCTTCGACCTCGAGGCGATCGGGAGACTGGAGCGCGTTCGCAAGCTCGCGGAGGCGCGCGTTCCGCCCTTCCAGTTCGTCCGCCTGCGACTCCAGCGCCTGGATTTCCCGATCCACCTTCCATCCGCGGTAGCTTTCACGCACGGTCGCGATGCCGACGACGAAGACCAACACGGCGCTGCCAACGAGCATAAGCGGCCAGCGCGAGTACGACATGAGCGAGCGCGGGAATTTCATGAAGTGTTGTCGAGAGGCTTCAACTTCTCATCCTCTCCGTCACCGAATAGCTTCTTGATCGCGATGTCACGATCGTCCTGTTTTAGCGTCCGGTCCAGTTTCGAGAGCTCCGCGTCATCGAGCGACTCGATGCGGCTCGCCACGCGCTTCAGGATGTCGTCGCGATGCGGGGTTGTAGCAGTTGTCTTGGTCAATGCCGGAGGTGTCGCGTCATGACGCAGGTCGTTCACGAGGTTGTGGACTTCTTGCGGACGCGGGATGAAAACGGCTTCGATCACGAGCGCGCCCGACGAGGTCTGCACTTTCAGGGCCCCCACGTTGAACAGCGCATTCACGATTCCGTTCTTCGACCACGACACGTCCTGGATGTCACTCAATTTGACCTCCGAAACGGTCCGCGAGAACAAACCTTTCTGATCCACATCCACGATGCGGAGATTCGTGACGATGAACACGTCGCCGTCCCACATGACGAACGAACGGACCGCGACGATCAAGCCGACCACGATGAGAACGGCAAACACGATGACCCCGGTCGGGCCGGTCTTGAAGAGCGGGAAGAGAAAGAAAAACGGCGCCACGATGAGGAGGAGTGCGAGTGCCAGACCGGGAACCAACGCCAGCGCGTGGCGTTTGGTCAATGCTTTGACCTTCTCGTCTTCTTTCAAGAGCAAAACGTGTTCGAGCTTGAACATGCAGCGTATGTTACATTATTTTTCAGCGTTTCGTCACTTCCAGAATCGCCTTCCGAGCTTCTTCCGCATCGCTCCACGGTATCTTCCTGCCGCCTGCGACGGCCATGACGGGCTCGCTCCCCTTCCCCGTGATGAGGACAACGTCTCCCGTCTTTGCCATCTTCATGGCGAGACGGATCGCGTCGCGACGATCGAGAATGCGGTAGAGGTCATGCCCGTCTTGTTTCCCGGCCTGGACCGCGCCGTCCGCGACGTGATTGATGATCTCCCACGGATCGTCGTCGTACGGATCTTCGTTCGTCACGATGACGACGCTTGCCTTCTCCCCGGCGATCCGACCCAAGACCGGTCGTCGCGACACGTCACGCCCGCCTCCGGTGGACCCGAGCACGTGAATGATGCGGCCGTGACGGTCCGCTGCCACAACCTCGTACAATTTCGTCACCGCGACAGGTTCAAACGCAAAATCAACGATAACAGTCCATGGCTGCCCCTCGTCGATCCGTTCGTATCGTCCTGGGAGACTGGACACGTCACCCAGCGCTCGCGCCGCGTCACGCAGTGAGACACCGAGCGCTTCCGCGGTCGCGAGCGCCGCAAGCGCATTCTCAACATTCGGCATCCCTGGCATTCGAAGCGCCACGGACACGCCGTCCACTTTGAACGTGACGTGGTCAGACGAAAGCATGATGTCCGACGCAACAAGTGTCCGGTTCCCCGTTCCCCGTTCCCGGTTCCCGATGCCATACCAGGCAACCTTATTAAACTTCCGAATCACAAAATCATTCGCATATTTGCTAGAAGCATTCAACACTTCCACGCGCGGCACCGTCTGCCCGTCCAAGACCTTCGGCGGAAGGAACGCCGCGTACTCGAACAGACGAATTTTCGCGCGTTTGTAGTTTTCAAACCCGCCGTGCGCTTCGATGTGTTCCGGCCACAAGTTCGTAAAGACGCACGCGTCGTACGCGATGTGTTCGTGCCGGTGCTGCATGATCCCCTGAGACGTGGTCTCGACCACGGCGTACCGACACCCGGCGTCTGCCATCTCGCGCAGGAGATGTTGGAGTTGGAAACGCCCGACCATGGTCATCTTCGTGGCGTTGGACCACGTGCGGTCCGCCACTTTGAAAAACGCCGTGGTGGTACACCCCGTTTTCGCGCCGGACGCTTCGAGCGCTTTTGCGACGAGGTACGCCGTCGTGGTCTTGCCGCTCGTGCCTGTCACGCCGATGACGATGAGCCGTCGGCTCGGGTGCCCGTACCACATCGCCGCGAGCCAGGACAGCGCGCGGTGGTACAGGTCGAAGACCGGGCGAGGGATGACCTTTCGTAAGAAATTCAGCAATACGTACATGCGATGGGAAGCTTAACGAAAGGAGCGTTGCGAGTCGAGACCTGTGCTAGCATATCTTCCAATGAACACTCGCATCGCAGAGACCCTGAATCTCTTGCCGCTCGCGCTTGCGCTCGTACTCGCAAAATACGTGAACGCACCGGCGACGGTAATCGTGTTTCTGTCGCTCTTCGCGGTCCTGGCACAGGGCTACCTCATTGGTCATCGATGGGTCGCAGACCCCTTCGGCTCCGCTCAGGGCAGGCTCCGACCGCAGACCGCGTTCCTCTGGGGTTCGCTCGGCTCGCTCGCGCTCCTCATGCTCATCCGCGGCGCGTGGTTCTATACAGGACTCAAACTCGACTCTTGGGGTGACGCGTGGACGACGGCCATTATGCTCGGTCTCGGTTGCCTCTGGATCCTCCTCGACCCCCGCGAAATTTCTCCTTTGAAATCCACGGACCACCCCTCGACTTCGCTCGGGGCAGGTTCCCCACGGACCATCCGCGACCGCATCTTCATCCTCACATCACTCGCCCTCTCCCTCACCGGCCTCCTCCTCATCGCCTTGGTCGCACTCAACCACGGCACAACCGCCTCCATCCGCACCCCCTGGCCGCTCATGCCCGGATGGACGCTCCCGCTCGTGGGCCTGCTCTGGATTCTCGCGCTCGCGACTGCGTGGCGAGTAAAATCCACGCTCCTCGCCACGGTTCAGACGGCGTGCGCGATCGGTGGAACGCTCGTGATCGCTCCCATGCTCTACCGAATCGGGTACGGCTTTGACGGATTCCTGCACATCGCGGGAGAAAAAGTCCTGCTCGCCACAGGGACGCTCGTCCCGACGCCGCCCTATTACATGGGCCAGTACGTGTTCGTGACCTGGCTCGCGCGTTTAATGGACTTGGACGTGGCGCTCATTGATCGCTGGCTCGTTCCCGTGCTCGCCGCCGTCCTGATCCCCGCCGCGCTCGCACTCGTCGCAGGCCGCACGCGCGCGACGACGCTCATCGCGCTCATCATCATGCCCCTCGGCGCCTTTGTTGCAACGACGCCCCACGGCTTCGCCACCGTCCTCGCCATCACCGCCATCCTCCTTACGATCGGGACGACGGGACGACGGGACGACGGGACGACGGGGTCGGATCCTGTCCGTCCTGTCGTCCTGTCCGTCCTGTTCGCTTCCTGGTCCGCCCTCACCCACCCGCTCGTCGGCCTGCCCGTCCTGTTCGCGACGCTCATGGCAATCACGTACTCCCGCGCTCGACCCATAAGCTGGATATTTGGCGTTCTCACAGGCGTCTCGGTCCCCTTGGTCTTTGGCCTCGCATCGGGTCTCGGGACGAGCGCAGGGGTCAATTTCGACCTCACACGCGTCTTAGACCCGAATGCCTGGAAAGACGTCGTTTTGGGCCTTCTTCCCTGGGTTGGGAACCGCTACGCCATCTGGCCGGAAGCCTCCGTCTGGATCGAACAACTCCTCCCCTGGATCACCGTCCTCTTCGCCGCCCTCGCGATTTGGAGACACCGTCCCTCGACTCCGCTCGGGACAGGCTCCCCACGGACCACTGACCCTAAAGCCTCCACGCCCCCGTGGTTGCTCTCCGCCGCCTCCGTCGCCCTCGCCGCCATTATTCTCCGCCTCGCTGGCGACTTTGGATTTCTCATTGACTATGAACGCGGCAACTACGCCGATCGGCTCTGGATGGTGGCGTGGCTGCTCCTTCTCCCGCTTGCCGTCCCCGAACTGGGACGCAGACTCGAGGACGCGCGGCGCGGCGCGTTCGTGAGCGTCGTCGGACTTCTGGTCGCGCTTGGACTTTTGGGCGCAGGCGCATCGTACGCCGCGCTCCCACGCCACGACGCCGTCACGCCGAGCCGCGGCTGGAGCGTGGGCCAGGCGGACGTTGATGCAGTAAAGCTCATTGACGAAGACAGCGGCGGCCGCAAGTACACGGTGCTCGCGAACCAGAGCGTGAGCGCGGCCGCGGTCCGCACGTTCGGCTTCAAACGCTACAACGGCGACGTCTTCTTCTATCCGATCCCGACCGGCGGCGCGCTCTACCAGCTCTACCTGCGCGCGAGCTACGAAGACCCGTCTCGCGAAGTCATGCGCGACGCCGGCCGCCTCGGTGATTCGGACATCGTCTACTTCGTGTTGAACGACTACTGGTGGAAAGACGACGTGATCGGCGAACTCGCCGAAACGTCCGCCGACCGCGTGTTCGTGGTGCAAGACGGCAAGGTGCGGGTGTACAAGTATGATCTGACTCAACCTGACAAGAAACCGAAGAGTGATGAAAAGTAAGACTCTGTATCATGACGTTTGGCGCGTTCCTGCATCGCGCGTGAGAGGCGTGTCCAGCGCAACTCATCAGACAAAACTTCGCGGATCGCATCCGCGATTTTTTGTGCATCTACATCTACGACCGGGCACCCCGTCCCTTCAAGCGTCTCCTTCGTGCCGCCTGTATCGGTTGCAACGACAGGCGTCCCCTCGGCCATGGCTTCGACGATGATGGTCTGTTGATTCTCCAGGATGCGCGACGGCGCAACGAGCAGGTCCGCATCGGCGATGACGCGACGCGTCTCCTCCGGTGACAAGCGACCGCGCATCGCAAGACGGGCGTCTCCGGTCGCAGACATCGGCCCGTCGCCCACGACGATTGCGCGACTGACGACCGACGCGTCGAGACGTGTCAGCGCGTCGAGAAACACATCAAACCCCTTGTCGCGCGACAAGCGGCCGACGTATGCAATCGTGGCAGGACGATGTACCTGACGTTCGCGCGGCACGGGCATTGTAACCGGGTTCGGTATCACGATCCCCGTACGGGCGGACTGCGTCCGCCCCAACCTCTGTGCCTCAACGTCTCGGGGCGCACGCAGTGCGCCCCTACCCAACCACCCGTGGCGTTGATGCCAATCCAATAGCCACTGCGTCGGACTGACGATAACGTCCGGCTCCCCGAACCACGGACCACGGACCACGGACCAAAATTTTCTCCAAAGACTTGCCCAAACCGTCCCCGCCCACGCCACCGTCTCCTGCCCCGACGGGTCGGTGAGCTGGATGTCGTGCAGCGTGTGGATCCAGCGCACGCCGCGCGACTGGACGGCACGCGCCGTTCCAAGACCGCAACCGGTGAGATTGTGCGTCAGGAGGACGTCCGGTTTCCACGCGCTGATGCGTTCGACTATGTCGCGCCGTGGTCGCAGATCGTGAAAGAGATGAAACGCGAGTCGTCGGAGCCGCGACATGTGACCGAGTCGTCCAAACTCCGACGGGAATCGTTCCACTTCAACGCCATACACGGATGACCCTGTCGTCCTGTCGTCCTGTCGTCCTGTGGCCCAGACGCGCACTTCATGCCCGAACACGCCGAACCCATCAGCCTGCATATAAGCGACGCGTTCCGCACCCCCGCGGCCGTCCGGCGGGAACGAGTTCGTCAGGATGGCGATGCGCATACCTCGCGATAGACGTTCATGAGACGATCCACGTGCCTGTTCCAATCGAATCGCGTCACGGCCTGTTCGCGTGCCGCGCGCCCATACGCGGCCCGAAGACCGTCATTCGACAATAATTCTTTCAAACCGCCGGCAAGCGCGACCGCGCTCTCCGGTGGAACGAGAATACCGGTCGTCCGGTCGAGCACGACCGTGCGCACACCGGGCAGGTTGGACGCGACGACTGGCACGCCGCACGCCTGCGCTTCCACGGCCGCGATGCCAAACGCCTCGGCCGCACTCGTGGACGGAAACGCAAACACATCCATGCTCCGGTACGCGTCACGCAATTGTTCGCCCGTAAGTCTTCCCGTGAAGTGACAGCGGTCCGCGATCCCTAGATCGCGCGCCTGCGCCTGATAAATAAGACGCTGCGGGCCCTGACCGACAAAGAGACCATGGACGTCTGCCGGCAGCAGCGTCATCGCCTTCAACAAGACGGGAAGACCCTTAAACGCATGCGCCTTATCCATCCCCCCGACGAATCCAACGATTCGGGAACCGGGAACCGGGAACCGGGAACCGTCTCCGGGAGAAAAGAAATCATGGTCCACCCCAAACGGCATCTCAATCACCCGCTCCGGGTGCGCCTTCTTAAAACCACGGAGCGACGAGTGATCCGCGTAGTCGAGACTTGAAACGAAAATCTTCCGCGCCGCGCGAAATATCGCCGGTTGTGCAATCACGCGGTACGTATCGAACGCAATGCCAGAAAGACCTTTCGCCGTGGCGTCCATGTGAAACGTCATGACGAGCGGCTTCTTCCGCATGAGACACGACTGCGCAACGCCTTCAGCCGTTCCGAAAAACGGATAATGCAAATGCACCACGTCTGCGCCACGAATCTTCGACTCGATCCCTGCGAGAATCCCTGCATTCCCGAAACGAATCGGCGCGGGAAGACGCGTCACCCACTCCGGGTCCGGTTCCACGAGTTTGCGCCGCAATTTCCGCGACACGAGCGTCGCGTCCACGCCGCGGCCTCGCAGCCGTTTCACCATGTCGCTCGCCGCCTGTCCGATCCCTCCGGTCTCGGGCGGAGCGACGCAGCTGATGTGGATGACTTTCATAGCATGCACGACCCCCGTGTACGGGCGCGAGCCTGCCCCGAGCGTAGCCGAGGGGTGCGCCCCGTCGTTGTGCCTATGCGCTCGGGGCGCACGCAGTGCGCCCGTACGGGGACGCGAATGATCGCCATCACATTTACCATACAACGATAAATTTCAGCACTGCGAAATACGTCTCCATCAACGGATTCGCGACCTTCCGCATGAACGGACTCTCCACGTCCTGATACGCGATTGCAGACACGAACCGTTTTAAGATCTCGCGGTCCGAGCGTTTACGCAGGCTCCGCGTCTTGCGTCTCGTCGAGACAATGTAGCGCCACGTGGACGGCTTGAAGAACCAGGCCGTGGCGCGGCCCTTCTCCTTGATCCAGCCGCCCTTGATCGCAAAGAGCCACGTGGCGATTTCAATCACGAACATCGCGGGCAACGTCAGAATGATTGTCCCGAGGCGATAATTCATCAGAAAGACGGCCCAGCGGTTTCGCTCCATCCAGTACCACTTCTTCACCGAGCGTGAAAATTCGTAGCGGTGACGCAGGGTGCTCTTGGGCGCGAGCAGGTTGTCGTGCCCCGCGATCATCATGCGCCAGCCCAGATCCAGGTCTTCGTGGTACGCGAAAAGCGTCTCGTCGAGCAGGCCGACCTCGCGGAGGACCGAGTTGCGATAGAGGACGCCGGCACCGGACGCGTACGCGATCGGTTGGACGTCTCCCGGCGCTTCTGACACGGGTTGTTTGTACCCACGGCAGTAGCCGAACGCGGCGAAGTGGATGTCGTTCCCCGTGGAGTTGATCGTTGTCGGATCCTGCATGAGCACGAGGAGCGACTGGACAGAGCCCGCGTTCGGATGCGCTTCCGCGACCGCGACCGCTTCGCGCAGCGACCCCTCTTCAAATGCCGCGTCGTGATTCAGAAGATAGCAGTAATCGGCCGTGGACGTCCGCATGACCAGATTGTTCCCTGCCGCGAAGCCCGTGTTCGACCCGGGTTCGTGCAACACGACCTTCGGCAGGTTTTCAGGAGGATTTGCGAGCACGGACTTCACGTAGTCCGCCGACCCGTCGGACGACGCGTTGTCCACGATGTGGACCGTGAAGGCGTCGCGCGGGTAGTCCACGACGCACAACCCGCGCACGAGCTCTTCCAAATATGGCCGTGCGTTCCACGTGACCACGATGACGTCGACCACGGGAACCGGGAACCGGAAACCGGAAACCGGAAAATTGGAACAGGGTGGTGTTCCCCGTTCCCCGTTCCCGGTTCCCGGTTCCCGGTTCCCGGTTCCCTGTTCCCGGTCATTCATGTTTCTGTTCCGGAAGTTCTTTGAGCGCGTCCTTCCTCACCACGTCTGTCAAACGACGCTCAACGCGATCAAGCGTCAAAAAAATCTTGAACACGAGGAAGAAAAGCGTGACGACCGACGCGTACAACACGAAGTCCACGCCGCGGCCAACGCCGAAGAAGTTCGCCACCGTCGTGGTGGTCTGCGGAAGGAGGATGATGACGCCAGCGATCACCCAGAGCACGCTCCAGCCGAGCGCCTCGCGCCACGAGATGACACCCTGCGTGGCACGACGCCAGGTGACGTAGAGCGCTAATACGAGGCTTGAAATTAATACAATCTGTATGAGCATATTCATCTTCCTCCAATAAGCAGTTGCCAGACAATTTTCAATGCATCTGCTGATCTTTGTCCTTTCGCGAGCGACTCGGACGTATAGCGGACGCGGATCGGGACTTCGAGCCAGCGCAGGCGCGATCGCGTCACGAGTCGAAGAATTTCCGAGCAGTGCGCCATGCGGTCCTGCCGGAAGTCGACGAGAAGCGCCGCCTCGCGCGTCATCGCGCGCATCCCGCTCTGCGGATCGGTCACGCGGCGAGGAATTCCCATCACGAGCGAGTTGAACGATCGCGCGGCCCGGAGCAAAACACGGCGCGACCACGGCATGTCGCTCGGCAGGAGACCGAGGAAGCGGGAGCCGAAGACGACGTCCGTCTTCCCCTCTTTGATCGGCTGGATGATGGACGGGATGAGCGAAGGGTCATGCTGTCCGTCCGCGTCCACGTGGACGATCACGTCCGCGCCAAGACGCAATGCCGCGTCCGTCCCGGTCCGGAGCGCCGCTCCCTGCCCGCGATTGATCGCGTGACGGATGATCGTCGCGCCGGACTCGCGCGCGACCCCGGCGGTCTCGTCCGTTGACCCGTCGTCAACCACGATCACGCCGTCCACGAACGGCCGAACGCCAAAAAGCGTTCCGCCAATGCGCGAAGCCTCGTTATAGGCCGGAATGACCGCGTAGACCTTCATTGCAGGCTACGTTACGGGAAAACTCATTACATGTCATCCCGACCGAGGCGCGTTCGACGCGCCGAGTGGAGGGACCCCTTTTCCGTACAAGCTGCGAGGCCATCAAACCTGAATATTTTTTACGGGAAAGGGGTCCCTCGACTCCGGGCCGTCTGACGGCCCTCCGCTCAGGATGACTCTTTAAAAGTTACTTCGCTCGGGACACGAAAGTGCTACACTCCCTCCACTATGCCGAACCACAAGCCTTACGCCTCGCTCGCCAAGCTCCCCACCTGCGCCATCATGGATCATATGCTCATCCAGCGCGTCGAGCATCCGGAAAAGGCGAAGCAGCTCGACGCGAAGATCAGAAAGACGTTCGAAAAGACGGTGGCTATCATGGTGCTCGACATGAGCGGCTTCTCGCGGCTCGTGCAGCGCTACGGCATCATCCACTACCTCGCGATGATCAGACGTATGCGACGGGTGGTCGCGCCGGCCATCGCGCGGAATCACGGCGTGGTGATCAAATTCGAGGCGGACAATTGCTTCGCCGTGTTCCCGAAAGCGGATGATGCGGTGCAGGCCAGCCGCGAGATCAAGCATGACCTGGACGTGGCGAACCTCGCGACGCCGGACGAGAGCGATATCTACGTGTGCATGGGGATTGGCTATGGACCGACACTGCTCGCGTGCGACGACATGTATGGGAACGAAATGAACCTGGCGTCGAAACTCGGCGAGGATGTGGCGGAGAAAGGCGAAGTGTTCCTCACGGAAGCGGCGAAGAAAGCGTGCAAGAAAAAACACGACCTCGCTCTCGTCCCCCTCACCATCAGCGGCGTGACGATGAAGGCGTACAAACTGCGATTCACTCCTTCGGCTTGAACGCACCCAACAGTTTCTTGTTCGCGATCGTGTAATCAATCGCCTTTTTCAGACCGTCATCAATTGAAACAAGCGGCAGCCACGACAGTTTTTCTTTTGCCTTCTGGATCGAGGGAAGACCCAGCTGCGTCATGAAGAGGAGCGGCGGCTGGAAGGAGATGGTGGATTTTGACCCTGTCATTTCAAGGATGCGCTGTGCCACTTCCACGAGCGGCATGTCCAGGTCCGATCCCAGGTTCACGGGCCCGATGTCGGCCGGTGCCTTCATGAGTTTCACGAGACCGTCCACCACGTCGTCCACGTAGACGAGCGACGTGCGGAACGTTTCGTCGCCGAAAATCTGGAGCGGCTTGCCGTCGAGTGCGTTCAGGATGAAGTCCGGAATCATGTGGCCGTCGAAGAGCGGCGTGCGCGGCCCGTACGTGCGGAAGATGCGCGCCACCTTCGTTTCGAGCTTGTGCACCTGGCCGTAGGTCGCCACGACGGTTTCCGCGAACCGCTTGCCTTCGTCGTAACACGCGCGGGGCGACAACGTATTCGCCGTCCCCCACTCATCCTCCTGGAACGGCCGTCCGTCCGTAGGGCGCGGGCCGTAGACCACGGACGACCCGGTGAACAGGACTTTTGAGTTGTACTTCACGGCCGCGTCCATCACGTTCTTCGTGCCAATGGACATCGTGTAGAGCGTCTGCATCTTGTACTGGTCGAACTTCTTCGGGCTCGTGGGCGCGGCGAGGTGGTAGATCTCCTGGATCCCCTGGAACTTCAGCTTGAAGCGCGCGAGCTCCGGGAAGCTCTCGAGGTCGAACGGCACGTTGATGTCGTGCCGGATGAACTCGAAGTCGGGGTTCTTGAGCAGGAGATCAATGTTCGCCTCGGACGAGGTCACGAAGTTGTCGATGCAGATCACCCGCGACTCCTTGAGCAATCGTTCGCACAGGTGGGACCCAATAAACCCCGCTCCACCTGTTACCAAAATATTCTTTTTATCAAAAACAACTTTGTCGGGCATAGGATCCTAGTATAGCGCGCGACGGACGATGACGCTACGCCGCGTCATGCCTCGGATGGAACGTGTACAACCGATGCGTGAAATAGCTAACGCCGGCCACGAGGAACGCGGAACCCACGAGGACGATGAAGTCGTAAATCTTCAACACTTCGTGCCCGATGTAAAACAACGTCCCTGTCAATGCGGACCCTGCGACGACCACGCCGATGTATCTGGCGACCATGCGTGCATTGAATCCGCGCGCCTTGAACGTCCACGTCCGGTGCATGGTGAAGTTGTACACGGCCGAGATCGTCACGGCGATCACGGATTCGAACGTTCGGTTCCCTTCCGTCCACAGAACGCGTGAGAGGAGTGCGTATACACCGGCATTGATTCCGAGCGATGTTCCCCCGACGACCCCGAACTTAAACAAATTCCACACCTCACTCCAAAGGAATTCCCACGTCACGTTTTTCTCTTTGAGAAATCTTCGAATCATGGCGGAGAGTGTAGCAGGAAGACGTCTAACGCGGCCACTCGTCGTAGATGCGGAGGTTGGCGTCACCGGACGAACGCCCGGACGACGTCACGGGCTTGGCCGCTTCCAGGTCCTTGAACGTGATGGCGGACCACCCGGTGGCGCCGAGTCGCGCGACGTCAAGGACACGGCTCCCGAGCGGCCCGCTCACCACGAGCGACGCCGGCCGTGACGGAGACGCAGGGAGCCGCGCGAGCGACCAGCGTCCGCGCGCGGACGTGCCGAACGGGAACGCGGAGACGAGCCGCCGTCCCTTCACGTCCGTCACCATGAGGTGCCCTCCCCCGCCGCGAGGGGCGAACGCGGCGGCGCCGGAGACGGACAAGAGATCGAGTCCCGTGCGATATGCGTTTCCGTACGGTCTGAACAGCGTAGCCGTCCCGTCATGCAGAACGCCCCATGCGCGCCCGCCGCTCTGATCGGCGATGACGACGCCTCCTGTAACCGCCGTGATGAGCGCGCCGTTCACCAGGTCACGGACAATGGTTGACCGACGACGCTCGCGGCCGTCCAGTGTGTAGACCACATACGTCAGCTCGCGGCCGGACGCAGGGACGACGACGATTTCGGGACTCCCGTCCGCATCAGTGTCTGAAAAGACGGCGCGCGCCCCGCGTCGATCCGTGGCGCCGTACGGCTGGAGTTCAAGCACGCTCGTTCCGCTCGAGATGCGAACGCGCGTGGGCCGCCCGGGCACGGTCGCGCCGACGGCATACGTCGCAACCGTACTCGTGGACACGTCCGCGAGTGCGAGCGCCGCATCGATCCGGCCCTGACCGAGCTTCCCCTGGTACGCGGCAAGCTGCATTCCTTCGATGGGAATCGCGGTCGACATGATTCGCGCCTTGAGTTCATCCGCCCGCCAAAGCGGATGGACGGACTTCAGGAGCGCGGCCGTGCCAGCAACGAGCGGCGCGGCGAGTGACGTGCCGCTGAAGTCGCCTTCGTACCCGATACGGGCCGCTGATGACGTCGACGTGAGCGAGACGGGTCGCGCACCGAACAAGTCGTACGACGGCGCGAGCACGTTTACGCACGAACCGTAGTTCGAGTAGAGGGCCTTCTGGTCGAGCGTGTCCGTCCCGCCCACGGCGATGACTCCGTACGACGGATCCCGGCTCAAACAGGCGGGGTAGACGCGTAGGACGTCGAGATCAATCCCCAGCGGGTCTTCCGGAGCGTTGCCGGTTGCGGCGACGGTGAGTACGCCTTTCGACCTTGCGAATGCGAGCGCATCGGAGAGGTCGGCGGAATCCGTATATCCTTCGAGACTCAAGTTGATGATGTGCGCGCCGTTCTCCACGGCGTACCGGATGCCTTCCGCCACGTCGGACGACGACCCGCCGCCGGTTTCATCCAACGCCACGACCGGCATGATCTTCACGCGCCAGTTCACGCCCGTGACCCCGATGCCGTTATTCCCGCGCGCGCCGATGAGCGACGCCACGAGCGTGCCGTGGACGTATCCCGCTTCCGTTGATCCGTCTTCTTTCGGCCGGACGTCGCCGGTCTTCGTCAAAAAATTCCATCCGTGCACGTCGTCCGCGAACCCGTTCCGATCATCGTCGACGCTGTTCCCAGGAATCTCGCGCGTGTTCGTCCAGATGTTTTCGCGCAGATCTTCGTGGTCGATCGCGACGCCCGTATCAATCACCGCGACCACGACCTGATCCGACCCGGTCGTTTTCTCCCACGCGGCCTCCGCCCCGATCTGACGCAGGTACCACTGCTTCGTATAGAGCGGGTCGTTCGGCACGCGTGCCTGGGCGACTGGAACAACGGCTCCGAAGAAGAGCGCGATCATCACCAAAACGCTTCGATGTTTCAGACCGCCATAGTCTAGCATAAAAATTTCTAATTTCTAATTTCTATAATAGAGTTTAGAAATTAGTCATTAGAAATTAGAAATTCAACGCATCCTGACTCTTGCCAACATCGTCGCGTCCCCGTACCCTGCTCCCGCATGTATAAGACCGCGTTGAACCTGAAACGACTTCTCTTGATCGGCGGAGACGTACTCGCGTTGCAAGCGTCGCTCCTTGCGACCCTCTGGCTTCGGTACGGCAAATTCGAAACGCTCGTCTGGCAGCAGCACCGCGTTCCGTTCTTCTACGTCACGGGTCTCTGGGTCGTGGGACTGTTCGTGGCCGGACTCTATGACCTGTCGAAAGCTCGAAACGGCCTCGCGTTTTTCCGCCTGTTCCTCGAAGGCATGATCGTGAACCTGCTCGTGGCGTTCGCGTTCTTCTATCTCATCCCCGTGTTCGGCATCGAGCCGCGCACGAACCTGCTCCTCTACTTCGCCATCTCGCTCCTCTTCGTGTACGTGTGGCGCCTGCTCTATAACCGGTACGTCTCCCGCGGACTCTTCCGGAACCGCCTGCTCTTCATCGGCTCGTCCGAAGACGCCCTCGTGATCTGTGAGATGCTGAAAAACCGGCCGCTCGGCTTCCAGGTGTGCGCCGTGATCCACACGACGCCGCGCGCGTCGTACGCCGCTGACGGGCTTCGGTGGGACGATCGTCTGTCCGCGCTTGAGGACATGCTTGCCAGGGAACGGATCAGTTCCATCGTCCTGGGTCACAGTCTGGAGGCGCTCCCGGAGCTCCGTGACGCCCTGTACCGGACGCTGTTCACGTCGACGGCGATCATCGACCGCAAGGAACTCGAAGAGACGCTGACCGGCCGCGTGCCTGTGGCGAGCGTCACGAAGGCGTGGTTTTTGGAAAACCTCCGCGAGTCGGAAAAGACCTGGTACGAGGCCGTGAAGCGCGCAATCGACGTGCTGCTCGCCATCCCGTTCGGACTCGTGACGCTCGCGATCACGCCGCTCGTCGCGCTTGCCATCAAACTTTCGTCGCGCGGACCCGTATTCTATTCCCAGGTTCGCGTTGGGAAGGGCGGACAGCTCATCCGGATCTGGAAATTCCGCACCATGCATGCGGACGCGGAAAAGGACGGTCCGACGTTTACGGCGTCCGCAAAGACGGACGCGCGCCTGTTCTGGACCGGGCGGATCATGCGTCAGTTGCGAATCGACGAACTGCCACAGGTGTGGAACGTCTTGAAGGGCGACTTGTCGTTCATCGGGCCCCGTCCGGAGCGCCCGGAATTCGTGGGGTCGCTCGTGGAACGCATGCCGTACTACGCGCTCCGTCATCTCACGCGACCCGGCTTGACCGGGTGGGCGCAGATCCAGTTATTGACTCCCACGACGAGCCTGGAGGACAACCTGAAGAAACTCCAGTACGACCTGTACTACATCAAGCACCGGTCGCTCATCCTCGACCTCGCGATCCTGCTCAAAACCATCGGGATTGTGCTTCGGAGGCAAGGGACGTAGAGGCATGGCGCGACATGCCCCTACATCGGCTCAATCCCCCATTCTTTCAATAACGACCGCAGACCCTCGTCAAAACGGATGCGCGGCTCCCACCCGAGGAGCTCTTTTGTTAATGAAATATCCGCGAGCGAGTCGCGTGCTTCACCTTTACGCGCATCCTGTCGCGTGACGGGTCCGCCGAAGAATCCGGCGATCTTGTTGATGGAATGGCGTTCGCCGGAACCGACGTTCAGCACCTCCCCCTTCCCGACGTTGGGCGACGTCATGGCACGAACGTTGGCGTCTACCACGTCCGACACGTGCGTGAGGTCGCGCGTTTGTCCCCCATCGCCGTGGATGGTGAGCGGTTGACCGGCGAGTTTCTGATTCTTGAAGACGGAAATGACCGTCACGTACGCGCCCTCGTCGGCCATCCCCGACCCGTAGACGTTGAAGTAACGCAGCGAGACCGTCTCAAGTCCGTAAAAGAACGAGAAGTGTCGGCAAAAGACCTCGCCCACCTGCTTGTGGAGCGCGTATGGATTCAGCGGGTTCACGGGCATGTCCGGCCGGAGCGGCAGTTCCGGCTGTGCGCCGTAGGCGGAGGACGACGCGGAGTAGACCACGCGTTTCACGCCCGCGTCGCGCGCGGCCACGAGGACATTCAGCGTGCCGAAGATATTCGCCTGCGCCGCTTCAATGGGATGTTCGATGGAAAATGGGATGCGCGGGAGGGCGCCCACGTGGAACACGCCGTCCACGCCTGCGAAATGCGGCTTGATCTCGTGGAGCTTCGTGAAGTCGGCCTGGATGAATTCCGCGGCTTCGGGCACGCGCTCACGCCTGCCCGTGGACAAGTTGTCGATAATGCGGACGCGGTGGCCGTCCGCAATCAGCCGTTTCGCGAGATGCGATCCGATAAATCCGGCACCTCCGGTGACGAGGTAGGTTGCCATAGCGAGATTAGAGCCTACTCGCGGGCGCCGGATCTGTCGAGGGAACGGGACGCGCGGTCACGATCATCATGTCGCGCGGGTTGATGCGGACGGACAGGCGTTGCAGGAGCGGCCGTTCGGTGAGCCGTTTCAACCACTTCCATTCGAACCCGAGCCACCCCATGATGAAGTGGATCACGTAGGCGATCGTAAAATCCTTGCCGCGCCACTCGACGGAAACGAACTCAAACCCAGAGTCCGCCAGGCACGCCTTCATGCTCTGGAGCGAGAAGTAATGGATGTGCTGCGGAGGCGCCAAGAGCGTCCACCATCGGCCCGTGATGCGCGCGAACCAGGAGTCGCTCTGGGGCGTTGCAAACATGATGAGCCCGTCTGATGACATGATGCGTCGTATCACGCGGAAGAACTCGAACGGATCGCGCAGGTGCTCCACCACATCCCAAAGCGTGATCGCATCCACGCCCCGGAACCGCTCGGCGTTCGCTTCGAGCGTCCCCTGCGCCACGTCCAACCCGCGCGCCCTCATGACCGTGGCCGCGTGCTCGGACAGTTCCACGCCGGACGCCTTCCAACCGCGTTCCTCTGTCATGCGCATGAAAAAACCCGTAGCCGCGCCCACATCGAGCAACCAACCCTTGGACGGTTTCCGCGCTTCGATGCGCTCGAGGAAATACGTGAAATCCGTTGCCACGCTCTGCTTGTCGCGATCGTAGTTCACGTACCCGTGCTTGGACGTATCGCCCTGGAAATACCCTTTGTCGTAGAACGCGATCAGCTCCGCCTCGGTCGGGATCGGGTGGATCCACAGGTGCTTGCACGTCCCGCACCGGTACAGCGACCAACGGTCTTTCGTGAACGCGAAACGGCCCGTGTGTCCGCTCTTCCCGGACGGACATGCGAGCTCGTTCGGACGCGATGCTACGGCTTCTTCCATACGGAAACGTTATTGCCAACATGTTCTTCGACGTACCCGGCCGGCAACTGCCAGAACGCACTCTGCGGATCCGGAATGATGACCCACGGACAGAACGCGCGGAAGGCGTACTTGTCCAACGTATGACGATTGATCGCCGCTTCGACGCGCTTCCAGTTCGCGTCGATCACGGCCTGACGGCACCCGATGAGTTCATTCGCCCGAGCCTGGTCGAACCCCATGCGTCGCAACACGTCCGCATAGAACGCATTGTGCGAATACTTGCTCCCTTCGGCGCACGGGATCGTTCGGTAGTGACCCGTGTAGAACCGGAAGAACCAGAGTTCGCCTGACGACGTGACGCTGTATGCGCCCACCAGCGTCTCCAGATCGCGAATGACCTGCTCGCTTGAGTCGGGGTACGACAACGTGGGTTCAGCCGGATTCACGCGGCGTCCCGTATGGGCGGCGTAGAACGACGCGGATCCGGGATCGGCGCACATCATGTCTCCGGGCGGGACGTGAGACCTGATCCAGTCCACGACCGGGACGTTCACCATGACCTCCGGGACCTTGGGAAAGTCCCGCAGGATGACGGGGATGCTTGCTCCGACCCCGATGGCTGCCATGGGCAGCGTGATGAGGATCGTGACGACGGTCGTGTTCAGATGTGACGAGGTATGTCTCGACCGCCAGACCACGAGCCAGGCCGCCACGGCGAGCGCGAACCAGTGCGTCAGGTGGATCACGTACGAGTCGAACTTCCAGATATTCGATCGAAGCGGCTGCTGGAGCACGTAGACGAAGAACAACGTGGCGCCCGCGGCGACGACAAGCGGAAGTTGTTTGATGAGTGCATTTCCCAGTCCCCGTTTCCCAGTCCCCGTTTCCCAGTCCCCAGTCCCCAGACCCCAGACCGTGGCGAGCGAAAGCCATGCGAGCACGGCCACGGGCGCGATGAAGTGGTCGCTGTAGATATGGATGCCGGTGAACGGCGTGTTGAACCACAGGAAGAACAGGACGATCCATCCCCATGCCGCGAACGTGAGTCGATCGCGTGCGGCTGGCGACGCGGCGCGGCGCGCCAGTGCGAACAGGAACGCGATCCATGCGAGCATGGCAAGCACCGTGTTCGCGAAGAATGGCACGCGCGCGAACACCATCCCGTTCCGCTCGTACATGCCCACGAGCCCTGCGCGCGCCGGATCGAGGAACCACTCTGCAAGCGGACCGGCGAGCGTCCACACGGTGATGACGGAGAGCGCGACCAGGACCGGCAAGGTCCACGTGCGCAGCCGGACGAACCGCGCGGCCCAGATCGTGGCGAGCCAGAGTCCCGCGGGCATGAGGAACCACGGGTAGAGGGTCGTGAGAAGGAGCGACGCGACGGACAGACCGATGGACCGGACGTATCGGTCTTTTTTCAGGGCTTCGTACGCCGGAAGGACGAGCGTAAGCCCGAGCATGCAAAACGGCAGGTACCACGAGTACATCCCGGGCCGGAGACTCAAGGGCAGGAGCGACAACCAGAGGCCCGCGATGACAGCGCGTGACGGCCAGCGCGCGATGCCTGACCACTGCTCCACGCACCAGGCGCCGATCCAGAGCGTGAGCGTGATCGCGATCCATCGGCTCACGATCCAGAGCTCCGGGACGCTCGCCCATGAGCCGACGAGCTTCCAGAGCGCCACGATGATAAGCGACCCGAACCATTTCAGGTGTCCGCCGTACGCGAGCCCGTTCGCCGCGGCGCCCATCCAGTGCAGGTAGACGTACGTATCGAAGACCCCCGGAGTGACGGCGGGCACACGCCACCAACGTTCCACGTGCGCGGACACGTTCCAAATCCAATACGGCACCCAGGAGACAAGCCCTGTCAGGACCGGCACGCCGACCCACCATGCGCGCTCTCCATATCGCTTGAGGTCAAATGAGCGGGACATGGCGGAGAATGTCTTCAGGTTTCATGACGATCCAGCACCCGAGGCCGAGCGCGGGCCAGTCCGACCGGAAGCGGAATGGAAGACCGGGATACTTCTCCCGCGTATGTCGCGCGGAGAACAGTTCTTCATCCGCCCACACGCCCGTCCTGCCGAAGAAGCAGCTGTTCACCCAGAGGATCAAACGCATGTGCGGGGTGTCGGGCGGGAGTTCGAGGACCACCGCGTTCCGCGCGCATCGCGCGTGCTCACGCAGGATGCGCGCCTGTTCGTCCGGTTCAAAGTGTTCAAGGAGACCAAGAGAGTAGACCACGTCGAACGACGCGTCCGGGAACGGCATGGCCATGGCGTCGCCAAGGACGATCTCACACGCCGTGGCGTGCGCTTTGCCCAGCTCATAGGCACGCGGCGTCTTTTCGATCCCCGTGCATTTCGCGCCCGTCATCTGTTGCAGTCGGACGATCGTTTGCGCGGACCCCACGCCGACTTCCAGGTAGGACGTTGCCGGGCCCCCGAGCTCGGCGATGCGCTTTGCGAACAATTTCGAGAAATAGACCTCCCGGCCCCAGTGGATCATGCGGTCAAACCACCCCTTCTGGCCCTCTTCGGCCGCGTAGTAGCTGTCCCACATCTCGGGACTATTATTGTGTCGTTTCGTCTGTGGTCGGTCGTTCATACGCAGTGAGAGGTTTTCGGAATTTCCAGCCCAGGCGCCACGGCATGCCAACGGCTTCAAGGATGATTCGCTTGTTCAGCTTGGACGCGCCGAGCGTACGGTCGCGGAACACGATCGGGACTTCGATGGCCGGGAAGCCCAGCCGGAACGCCACGAATTTCAGCGCCGTGAGGAACGAGTACCCATCACCCATGACGGGCTGTTTCAGGACGGAGCGGAGCACGTCCGCACGCCATACGATGAACCCCGCCGTATTATCGCGCACCGGGTAGGATGGGTAAAACAGGCGGAGCACGGTGCGCGCGTACAGGTTCCCGCCGCGGGACAGGAGGACGCGCCGGTGGTCCCAGTCCGGCGTTGACCCGCCCTGCACATACCGCGAGCCGACCGCGACACCATACGTGCGCGCGCGTTCGATCAAGAGCGGCAGCATCTCGGGGTCATGCGAGAAGTCCGCATCCGTCTGGATCACGATCCCATACCCGGGGGCGTGCTCTTGCACCCAAGCGAACGCATCGAGGTAGCAGCGCCCCAATCCGTACTTCCCCGTGCGCCGCATGAGGATGATGCGTCGCGGCAGCGACGGCGCGAGCCGCTCCACCGCGTCCGCCGTTCCGTCCGGGCTGCCGTCGTCTGCCACGAGGACGTCCGCCGGGATCTCGAGGCCCGTGAGGGCCGTGAGCAACCGCTCGATGTTCCCCCGTTCGTTATACGTGGGAACGATCACGACCGCCCGACCTTGCGGCAGGCGGTCGTTCCACGTGGTGACCGAAGCGACACGGACGTCCGTCATGCCTGTGTGAATTGGAGGTCCGGACGTTTGAGGCGCGCGACCTCCACGTCCACCATGCGCGCCACGAGCGTGTCGAACGACATGCGCGTGGTCCAACCGAGCTCGCGTTTCGCCTTGGACGCATCTCCACGCAGCTCGTCTATTTCCGCGGGACGGAAGTGAGCGGGGTCGATCGTGATGACCGTCTGGCCGTTCGCTGCATTCTTCCCGATCTCGTCCGCACCCCGCCCTTCCCACACGATGGTGATCCCCACGCGGCCGAATGCCCGTTCGGTGCATTCGCGTACGCTGTAGTTCTCGCCAGTGGCAAGCACGTAGTCGTCCGGCATCGGACGCTGGAGCATGAGCCACATCCCTTCCACGTAGTCCCCGGCGAATCCCCAGTCGCGCCTGGCTTCCAGGTTCCCGAGCCTGATCGGCTCGGACGATCCCCGTGCGATCTTCGCGGCTCCCGCGGCGATCTTGCGCGTGACGAACTCCGGACCGCGCATCTCCGATTCGTGGTTGAACAGGATCCCGTTCGTGAGGTACAGGCCGTACGACTCGCGATAATTCTTGATGGTCCAGAACCCGGCGAGCTTGGCCACGCCGTACGGGCTCCGCGGATGGAACGGAGTGCGTTCGTCCTGCGGCACGGCCTCGGCCTTGCCGTACATTTCGGACGTGGCCGCGAAATACATCTTTGTGCGTTGGCTGTATTCCTTGATCGCGTTCACGAAATTCAGCGTGCCACCGATGTTGATGTCGTACGTGGCCTTGGGATTCTCGAAACTCAACCCCACGAAGCTCTGCGCGGCGAGGTGGTAGATCTCGTCGTAGCGGTTCATGCGCACGAGCGAGTCGATGAACGGATGGTCGAGCACGTCGCCCCAGTGCATCTTGATGCGGCTCCGTTCGTCCGGCGTCAGGAACACGAGCGTCCCGAGCGCCATCTGGCTGTTCCGGCGCGCGAACCCGTGGACCTCATACCCTTTTCCAAGCAGGAATTTCGCAAGGAAATATCCGTCCTGCCCGGTAATGCCCGTAATCAACGCCTTTTTCATAGCGCGAGGATGATAACCGTTACCTGCCGGACTGTGAAGGGTCGGACTTCCGGAACCGCCACCCCAATTTCCACGGCATGATGAACGCTTCGAACACGATATGCCGATTCAGTTTCGACACGCCGAGGCGGCGGTCGCGGAACACGATGGGGACTTCGATGGCGGGGTAGCCGAGCCGGAACGCAACGAGCTTGATAGAGGTCTGATACGCGTACCCGTCGCCGTAGATGGGATGGCGCATCACCGTGTCCAGGACATCGCGACGGAACGCCGCGAATCCGGCCGTACTGTCCTTGATGAGGTAGGAAGGGAAGAAGAGGCGCAACACCAGACGCGCGTAGATGTTCCCCACGTGCGACAGGAGGAAGCGACGATGGTCCCAGTCCGGCGTGGCACCGCCCTGCACATACCGGGAACCGACCGCGAGCCCGTACGCCTCGGCCCTCGCCATGAGGAGCGGGATCATGTGCGGGTCGTGCGAAAAGTCCGCGTCCATCTGGAGCACGAGGCCGTATCCGGGCGCATGCAGAAGGATCCAACGGTAGGCGTCCGTGTACGCCACGCCGAGGCCGAACTTCCCGGAACGACACATCAGGATGATCCGACGCGGGAGCGAGGGGGCGAGCCGTTCGACGGCGTCCGCCGTGCCGTCCGGACTACCATCATCGACCACGAGCACGTCCACGCCAGGTTCAAGCGCCGCAAGCTCGCGCACGAGCGCCTCGATGTTGTCGCGCTCGTTGTAGGTGGGCACGACCACAAGCGCCTTCCCTTCCGGGAGG
The DNA here is from genome assembly GCA_001791275.1 of Candidatus Uhrbacteria bacterium RIFCSPHIGHO2_12_FULL_60_25. Lineage (GTDB taxonomy): Bacteria > Patescibacteriota > Patescibacteriia > 2-12-FULL-60-25 > 2-12-FULL-60-25 > 2-12-FULL-60-25. The sequence continues at coordinate 26,275 of MGEH01000024.1, forward strand.
TGCGCGTTCAGCGCATCCACGCGAACGATCCGTTCCTGTTCGAACGACATATGGAAGGTGTCAGTGAAGCACGGTTTGGTGTGGCTGCCAAGCCTCTACTTTGCGCCGTATACGACGGCGGTCGCGTCTTCGTAGAGCTTGACGTAGGACAATGGGATTCGCCAGTCGTCCGAGAATCGTTCGTGAATTACGATCCGTTGGCAAAAATCGGAATCATTCGCGGTCTGTTGTGCCCATTGCAACTTCATTCGAGCGATCACTGCTGCACGAATCGCATTGGCCCGATCCTCGTCGCACCCGCTCAAAAATATACGCTGCGTCGCAGTAAATGGAATGAGGTTCAGGATCTGACGAGCGGTCGTTGACAAACAAGCGGCATCATGTGCAATGAGGATCATGTCGTCCATATACGAACGCTCAATACCTGCGTCTGGGTTCAAATACTTTGAGAACTCGACGAGGCGATCCTGAAGAACGCTCGTTGGAACGTGGTCGAACATCATCACCATCGCCGGACTGAACGAAGCCCCGGTCGTTGAAGAGAGGTCGTCACCTGTTAGATAATCTGCACACCAACGACGCAAATGTACCTTCGTATCTTGGAGCATCCAGCTCCTTACACCTATCAACTCAGAAGATAGCTGCGTTCGCTCCATTGCATACGCACCAACTGAAATAATACCTATCAGTGCATACACGAACGCTATGAAACACCAGATCAAATTCAAACGAAGACGTGTGATTCCAGATAGGAGTCCGAGTGCAAGAAACGTCCAGCTTCCGATATGGATCAGGAGCGAGGAAAAATCCATGAATCGATACACGCCAATTGCATATTTAGAGAGGATATACATTGTAAAAGCGTATGCGACCATAGCGAGCACAAAAAGAATCGATCGCCAGCGGTTGAAAATTGACTCACGTGCATATATTGGCCACGCCACAACTGAGAAAATAGAAAGGTGCCACACGGGGTAAATAAAATGATCGGATAATATCGAGATACCGGTCAGGAGCGATTGATTCCAAAGAATTGCGACCGCTACCCACGCTGCGAGCATGACCTCTGTAGAAATACACCTCTGTGGAGATATGCGCCTCTGAAAAGATTGTGACCTTCGAAGTATCGTCCAAGCGATAATCCACAATATAATGATGAGTATGCTATTACTGAGGACAGGTAGGTGAGAAAATCCAAGTGCACCACGTTCCATAAGCTCATAAGTCGAAGAACGTAAAAAAGTTTCCCACCAATCATGACGCATCAAGATAAGTCCTTCAGCAATTACGAAACCGACCGCGAGGATGATGATCGCCGACAACGGCTCAAGAAATCGTTTCAAGAACAGCAGGACGCACGTAACAAGGATGACTGAAACATACCAGGGATAAACCGCCGAAATGAATAGTGCCACACCCCATAACGCCGTGCCGCGTATTCTCTTTCCTATGGCAAGATCATATTCTCCGAGAACTACGAGGAGAAATCCGAGATAAAAAAATGGCACATACCACGAGGAACCGCCTGGCCGAAGAATAAGAATTGATTGAACGGAAAGAAATGCGAGGAGACTATAAAATCTTGTTCCAACAATTGAGAGATCGGTCAATTTTTGTAACAAAATTGCAAGAAACCAAACGCTCAGGATTGCGGAGACGATAATACCAAGCACATAAAGTTCCGATAGTGATACATACGGCCAGATCAAACGTGCGACATATTCCATCGGACGAAAATGAATTGGAAGAATGGTGGAACCATTAAATAGATCCTTTGACAAAATTTGCAAATAAAATGTCTGGTCAAAAAAAACTTTTGGTAAGGCCGAAATTCTTAGCCCCTTCGGTACTGAAAGGGCACCGAGCCCGAACCAATAGCTAGCACCGATCGCTACAGGCAGTACCCCATACCATACCCATGGCATCGAAAGCCACTTTTTCAATGTGAGTTTCATTGATGCTTAGAAAATTTCTTATGGAACTGAAGCATCGCGCGACTCACACTCACCAAATTTTCCCAACGCAATGCGGTGGACCGTCCTTGTCGTGGAAGGATACGCATAGGGACTTCTACAAACGATGCGCCTTCTCGAAGGAGCGTGAGTAGTATCTCTGCGGCATATGCGAAACTTGGAGTTTCTGGCAATGCGCGACGAAGTTGATCGATCCGATATACATTAATCCCATTGAAGTAGCGGACACGACGATGGTACATGACATTTAATATTATCGTGAATACTCTCGAGATGAGACGTCGAAGCAACGACCGTACTTCAGGATTTTCCGTATACGTAACGACCATGTCGGCGGAACCAATCGCACAAATGACGCGCGCGACAGATATACTGTCAATTTCATTATCTCCGGGAACCATGACCACATGATTCTTGGTCGCCGCCAAAACGGCGTTTCGATATTTTTCTCCGAGAAGCTGGTATGTAGGACTGTGAAGTACTCGAATGCGTGCGTCTGATGCCGCAAGCTCCTGTGCGATGAGCCGAGTTCGATCTTCACGCCCATCACGATCCACGCACGTCACAATGATCATTTCATAATCCTGAATCTCCGCTTTCGTAAGAGCGCTGCGTACTCCCTGTATCGTCGCTTCAATATTACGCTCCTCATTCAATGCAGGGATGATGATACTCAAGGATATGTTCATGGCCTGCAAAGACTACAGAAGTGAGTCGCGATTGACAAGCAATATCGATCACCTATCGATCACGCTCAAGCCCAAGTGATCGAAAAAGATCTGAAGAATGGATGAGGAGCGACGGAGTGAAGATGACACGACCACCAATTGATTCCATCACTCGGATATCCTCATGAATTCCATGAGACGGATCCGCGAGCATCGGCAGATGGTCTTCCCCTTTCGTATAGAGATTCGGTCGAATGGTCCGCATGAGCGACCAGGGACCTTCTTCCTCATTTAACACTACGTAGTCAACGCTCTCGAGCGCCGCGACCCACGTGAGTCGTTGAATCTCTGAAAACCATGGCCGTCCAGGACCCTTCCTCACATAGGCATCCGCGATCACGCCAACGTATACGAAGTCACCACGTTTTTTTGCTTCCTCGAAATAGTTCACGTGTCCCAGGTGGACCAAATCAAAAACTCCATGGCAGTGGACGATGGTCAGGCCTTCTGCTTGAAGTGCTCGCACGATCCGTGCGAGCTCATCGGGTGTTTTAATTTTCTCAGTCGTGAAACGCATGATCAGGAGGCTTCACCATAGATGGTATGGTCCAGCATGGCATGCAGAATGGTTTCGTGGCCAAGTTCGGCATGCCCATACGTCGTCGTGTTGAGATACACGTTGATATCTCCAAGTTTTCGCAGCGGATTATCCGCTCCGAACGCAGTAAGGGTGAGGACAAAGCAACCCAGACGTTTCGCCTCCGCGACCGCATTCACGATATTCTTGGATCTCCCTGAACTGGAGATAGCCACGACCACATCGTGCGGCGCAGCGAACATCGCGATCGGCCTCGTGAAGACGTCCGGGTACCCGAAATCATTCGCCGATCCGGTCAATAGCGATGCATCATTGAAGCACATCGCTCGCAACTTTCCATTCTTCCAGTAATCGTATGATTGATGGCTCGCGATCGCCGCGCTCCCGCCATTACCAAGAAAGATGATCTTGCCGCCTGCGGCATGCGATTCACGAAATTTCGCGATCGTCTGTTCGAGACACTGGATCAGATCCAATTCGCACCCTGACGCGTCCGTCGCCAAAGCTCCCTGAACGCAGGATGCCAGATCTGTCGTGTACCGTTTGAAGTAGTCGCTCAAATTCATACCATCAAGCCAAAATTGAATGAATCGCCGCGACGACCGACGGGAAATCGACGGTTTCACGGTTCCCCACGATCATGACGGCCCGCGAACCAACGATATTCCCGATAAACCCCACAAGATCCATCGGCATGCCGGCTGCCGCGCACGGAGCCGTGACGGCTAGGAACGCGTCCCCCGCTCCGACGGCATCCACGACGTTCTGCGAGAGGACCGGAATGGATTGGAGTCCCGTGCCAGCTTCAAAGGTCAAGCAACCATGATGCCCTCGCGTGGCGATCGCTTTCGGACATGAAAGTCGCTCCGCGACACTGACAAGCAATGGATCGATCGGTCCGAAACGGTCGAGGGTCGCGAGGCGAAGTTCAGGCTCGTCAATGCAGATGTAATCCGCGTTCGGATAACGCGTGATGGGATTATACCCGATATTCGCCGCGTTCGTCTGCGTGTTCACGGCGAGGAATGCGGACTGACTGGCGAGCAGTTCGACCGTCCGTGAAGAGATCAGACCATGAAGGTAATCCAGGCAGATCACGACGTCGTACTGCGGCAAGACAGTCAGGAGGTATGCGTGCAATTCAGCTTCCTGGTCCGCATGGAGCGCACCGTCATCGAAGCGATAGACCTCGAAGAGTTTCGCAAGAAAGTTGGAATCGACGTAGCGGCGCTTGACGGTGGTCGGAACGCCCTTGCGATAGATCGCTTTCATCGTGACGTTCGTCTTCAAATGGTCACGGATGAATGTCTCTTTGGTGTCCGTCAGCCCAAGGCCCGTTACCACGTGGACCGTGTCACAGAATCCTGCCACGTGATTGGCGCATGCGAAGATGCCACCAATGAACGCCTCATCGTTCAGAATACGCGAGGCGATGATATTCGCTTTCGACGTTTTGCCCATCGGCCGTACGTAGCAGTACTCATCGATCACCGCGTCGCCGATGAGGAGGACCTTGAGCGGTCGGATGCGTTCGATCCGCCTGATCACGTCGTCCGCACGATACCGTTCCTGAAATTCTTGGAGAAACGCCCTTGTCTCTTCGGGGTAGCGATCGAGTCGGTGTGTTGCCGACGAGGCGGAAGGCATAATCAATCGACACGCTTCATCCATGGTCGTGACGCGATCTGTCGCCTCGGACGCGTCGGCCGTGCCGAGCATGATGCGTCGCGGGATCCCCGCATCACGCGCCGCGATCATGTCACGCGGCGCATCGCCGATCATCGCTGCCTGTCGGGGGTCAATACCATGGCGCCGACACAGACCATTGATCATCCCCGGCAAAGGTTTGCGACACGCACACCCGTCCTCATCCCGATGAGGACAAAGCACGCTGTCTACGATCTCCACTCCAGCCGTCGACAGCGCCGTGAGTATCTGTCGATGAAGTTCCTGAGCTTCTTCAAGTGTGATCAATCCGCGCGCCACACAGCTCTGATTCGAAACGATGAATAATCGCGTCCCAACGGACGTGAGAAGGCGGAGCGCTTCGGGCACTCCAGGCGCGAGGATGGCTTGTTCTGATCGCAATACAAATGACCCAGGCGGCAATTGAGGCGTCACGACACCCTCACGGTCAAGGAAGACTGCCGTTGGTCTGATCTGGGTCTGTAGATCGATCATGTAAGACGGTATTTGAACCGAGAGAACCAGTCTTGTCAAACAGTAAAAGATAAAGAAAGAAGGGACCGCGTGAGTACGGGTCCCTTCCAGTGTCGCCGCGTCAGAACGGCGTTCCGATCGTGTTTGGTGCATCCATGGTTGCAATGTCCGTTGTAGGCTCTCTGCTCATCAGAGCGAAGACGCCTTTCACGATCTCCCGTGCGCCGGGGTAGTACGCCGTTTCGAGCGGTTCGGCCATGGGCGTGGGACCAGGAGGAAGACCGACGCGCAGAGGCGCCGCTCTCAAGCTCCCAAACGTCCGTTCGGTCACGACCGAGGCAATTTCCGCCGAGATCCCGAATGCGGTCCAGCCCGTGTCGGCGACGATGAGACGACCGGTCCTCGTGACCGATGCGCAGACGGCGCTCACGTCCCATGGCCGAATCGAGCGGAGGTCGATGACGTCCGCGCTGATCCCGTGCCGAACCAGCTCGTCGGCGGCGCGTTCGGCCTCGACCACCATCTGGAGGACGGACACGATGGTTACGTCCGTCCCCCGGCGCACGATGCGCGCCTTGCCAATCGGGATGCGGTAGGGCTCCTCCGGGACCGCCGTATTCAACGGGTGACACAACCGATGCTCCAGGAAGATCACGGGCGTCCGTCCTCCGAGCGCCGAGAGCAGGAGACCTTTCGCGTCGTACGCGTTGGACGGCGCGACGACGTGGAGACCCGGAAAATGGGCGAACAGCGACTGCAGGCTCTGCGAGTGCTGACAGCCCTGGCCGCGCGACCGTCCGACGATCGCTCGGATCACGAGCGGAACCGTGAGTCGGCCTCCTGTCATGTAGTGCCACTTCGTGAGCTCGTTCCCGAGCTGGCTCATACAGAGCAGGAGAAAGTCGTTCCGCGCGTGAACGTGAAGCGGTCGCATGCCCATCATCGCGGCGCCGCCGGCAATCGAGGTGAGCGACGCCTCGGAGATGGGCGTCTCGAGGACCCGACGGGTCCCGAATTCCAGGAAGGCGCGGGTCGTGGTCCCGAAGACGCCGTTCGGGTCCGTCACGTGAAGTCCGAGAAGGAAGACGCCGTCGTCTTCTCTCATGGCCTGGACCGTCGCTTCGGAGATCGCTTCCGCGCAGCTCAACAGACGTTCACCGTGAGGCGTAGCCGGTTCCGAGACGGACGAAACGGCGTCGCCGACATTCTGGAGAAGGTCCGACGCCTTCGGCGCCGGGCTCTCCTCGGCGAAGCGAAACGCTTCGACGACCTCCACCGACGCCTGCTGGTCGCACGCGTCCAAGTCCGCGGCAGGTACCCCGTGCCCGATCAACTCTTCCCGGAAGCGCTTCACCGGACACCGGGCCCTCCAGTAGCGAAGCTCGTCGTCGGGTCGGGCCATGATCCCATTGTTGTGCTCCACGTGTTCGCGCATGCGGTACGTGGTGGCCTCAATCAACGTCGGTCCCGCACCCGCGCGCGCGCGTTCGACGGCTTCGCCCGCGACGGCGACGACCTTCAACAGGTCGTTCCCGTCGACTCGAACGCCCGGCATCCCATACCCCGCCGCGCGTTCCATGATCGGCACATTCTGACGCACGTAACGCCGCGTCATGGTGGAGTAGTCGTTGTCCTCGCAGACGAGGAGGACGGGAAGCGACCAGAGAGAAGACACGTTCATGCATTCATGGAACACGCCAGACTCCACGGCCGCGTCGCCGAAGAACGCCACGCTCACGCGCGGCTGGTTGCGCAGTTTGAACGACAGCGCGGCTCCGACCGCAAGCGGGATGGAACCGCAGACGATCGCCGATGCGCCGTACATCCCGCGCTCCACGTCGACCAGGTGCATCGAGCCGCCGCGCCCGTTCGCGCACCCGGTCTCTTTGCCGTACATTTCCGCGATCATGCGCTTCATACTCCCGCCCTTGGCGAGGTAGTGCGCATGGCAGCGATGCGTGGAATAGATGACGTCCTGATCGGTGAGACCGTCGCACACGCCGACCGCGACCGCTTCCTGTCCGATGGACAGGTGGGTCGGGCACTTCATCCGATCTTCGTCGTAACGTTCTGCGATGCGCTCCTCGACCGCACGAATGCGGACCATAGAGCGGTACAGGTTCCGCAACACGGAAGGGTCCGGAATGAGTGTCATCGTCGCTCCTTTTGTAAAGAACCGCTCGGAATGTATGCAGATGGTTGCGTTCTGTCAAGGGCGCGTGGACCAGCCCGTGGCTCATTGACATGACCGTCCGTCCCTGTCTACAGTCATCGCGCACTTTCAGACGACCAATACACGGAGGGAAGATGGACTCAACCCATGAACTCGACGTCCTCGTCATCGGGGGCGGCATCGCGGGACTGTGGCTCTTGGATGAGCTGCGTCGCGCCGGCTATTCGGCATTGCTCGTTGAAAAGAACGCGCTGGGCACGGGCCAGACGGCGGCGTCCCAGGGGATCCTGCATGGCGGATTCAAACACGCCCTGACCGGGAGACGTGACCGCCACGTGAGCGCGTTCCAGCACATGCCGGCCGTGTGGAAGGAATGTCTTGCCGGTCGCCGCGAACCGGACTTGAGCCGCGCGGCGCTCCGTGGAGATCATTGCCTGTGCTGGCGCGCCAATTCCGTCGGCGGGGTCTTTGGACTCATGGCGGCACGACTTGGATTCTCCGCGCAAACGGCCGTCATCCCGCGGGAGGAGCGACCGCTCCCCGTGAAGAACTGTCACGGTGACGTTCTCCGGCTGAATGAACAGGTGGTGGACCCGACGAGCGTCGTCCAAGTTTTCGCGGAACGGAACCTGCGGCACATCGTGCATGCTGAGGTCGTCTCCGTCAGACGCACGGGTGGTGCTCGCGTCACCGGTGTGAGCATTCAACAGGGAACGGTCACTGCCCTGCTCCGTCCACGAACAACGATCCTGACGGCCGGTGAAGGGAACGCGGAACTGGGTGATGACTTCGGTGTGGCGACCCCCGTGATGAAACGGCTGCCGCTCTCGATCATGGTGGTGCGCGGTCCCCTGCCCGACATGAATGGGTTCTGCATCGACGGCACGCGCGCCAAAGCCGTCATCACGACGCACCGCGAAGGTCCGGACGCCGCCGTGTGGCAGGTCGCGTGTGAACGCGCGACGGACCCATTCCAAAAATCCGCGTGGCGTGAGCTTCAAGACAGCCTGTCGGGGTACCCCTGGCCGGATGTCACGCTCGACGCCTATCGGGTGAACCGGGCGGAACTGCCGTCTTCCGGAACGCGCGCGGATGACGTCCAAATGCAAGAACAGGACAACGTCATTGCGGCGTGGCCGACGAAATTCGTGCTCGCTCCCCGGCTCGCGGAACGAATCATGCGGCGATTGCCGCCGCCGGGCATCCGCGCAGACGTCACGACCGAATTTCGCGACTGGCGGCGGCCGGATGTCGCCGTTTTCCCCTGGCAGAGGTCTCCCTAGACGCTCATGGCGGTCTTTGCTAGGTTCTGGCCGGAGGATACATGACAAGAAACGCACTTTTCATCGGCGGGACCAAGGGGCTTGGACATGCGCTTTCGCAACTTGCAATCGCAGACCTCTGCGATGTCAGCATCGCCGGACGAACGGCGCACAAGTGCGATCTGGTCCGAGAGGGTCGCGCGATGCCGTTCATCGTGGATCTCGAGAGCGAAGACATGCGTCCATGGGTATCAATGGTACAGTACGATGTGATCGTGTGGGCCGCGGGCATCTACCAGGATGGCGCTTTCACGACGCTCACGCCAAACCAGGTGATGAAGTGTTGCCGGAACCATCTGGTGGGACCGATCGCCCTGCTCACGGCTCTCTTTCGCAGCAACAAGGAAAGTGCTCGTCCGTGTCATCTGGTCGTCATCGGGTCATCGAGCGCCTATCGCGTGCGAACGGACGAGTCGCTGTATGGCGCGCTCAAAGCGGCCAAAGCGCAACTCGCGCGAAACCTCGGCAAAGAGCTCCCCCGCGACTTGCCAGGCTCGAAAGTATTGCTCGCCAATCCCGGCGGGATGGCCACTCCCTTCTGGGACGGACGTGATCGCGATGTGAGCTCGTTCATGGATCCGAAAGACGTCGCGCGCGTCATCTGGGACGAAGTCCGACGTCAAGACACACCGTTTCTCGAAATTCAGGTGATCCGTCAGGCCGATCGCAGTCCTAAAGTGGAGTACGGCCCCAGACTGCCTGAATGATTTCAGATAACGTAAACGGCCTCCCGTGCAGATGCACAGGAGGCCGGTTTATAGTCGTGCTTCTCACTTGATGAAGCTGCGAGTCGGCTCCGGGTTCATGAGGTCCCAGAGGTACCGATTCGGCATGTCCATCTGACAGCCGCGCATGCAGGTGTCCACGTCGAGTCCGCCTTCAGCAGGCGATTTGCGTGTGTACTCCCAACAGGCTTTACGACGTTCACCGTGCCAGATGTCCATGAACGAGAGCTCGTTCACGTTCCCGAGTCGGAAACGGTGATCGCCCAGTTCTTTGCCGTGCTCCACGCGTCCCACATGAGCCGAACAGGCCCACAACTCTCCGTCCGCCTCGATGTATGCCCAGTGGTACGGCGTAGAGTAGCAGGCCTTGTACCCGCGCTCCGCCGAATCTTCGTGCGCCATGGTTTCACGACGGATCGTGATCTCGAACTGATCGGTCTCAAGTGCTTCGACGTCGTCGAACATCTTGCTGATCTGGTCGTACGCAACGGTCGCGTACATGTTCGATCGCGACACATCCTTTTCCACGAGATGTTGCTTGTAGGGCTTCACCGCGAGGTTGTCCACGCCAATGTCACGCAAACGCGTAGCGAGCGGGAGGACCGTGTGAATGTTGGACGGGTAGTTCTCCTGGAGGAGCGACCGTCGACGTTTGCCCTGCGCTTCAGGGACGACCACGATCTGGGCGAGTATCTGCACGCGTGCGCCGATGCGTTCGCGGATCTTCACCGCGTTCTCCAGATTCCGGAGGACCGTATCGAAATCCTCCGGCTTGGTGCGATGGATCGCGGCATACGTTTCACGGTCGCCTGCGTTCAGAGACGTACGGACCCAGCGCAAGCGTTTTGCCTGGAACGCACGTTCCGCGAACTTCTCCGTCAACAGGACGGCGTTCGTGGTGATCGCGGTATCGACGCCGACCGTGTCGGCATGCACGATGACGTCAGCCAGTGTCTTGCCCGTGGCCTTGTCTTTGTAGAGCAACGGTTCACCGGCTCCGGCGAACATCGCGGAGAGCAGTCCCTGTTGAGCCATGTCGGTGAGCGCGCGCTCGAGAACGGTGTACTCCAGCCGTGGAGCGTCTTCCCGATCGAGCATGTAGTCCACGCTGCAGAACGTGCATTCGTGGTTGCACACGCCCACCGGCGACACTTCCATGTAGATGGGGAAGATGTTTTTCGCCGTCTCCCATTCATCCTTCGCGGCGAGCCAATGGGCCACGCGCGCCGGATGCATGTCGAGCTTCTGGCCTTCGATCCTGGTCTTATCCATGTAAGGTGCACTCCTTTCTGGCGCGTCCATTGATGTTTGTTACACGTGCGATGCTACTCGCTGACGGGTTGTGCGTCAATCCGTGTGGTTAAGAGTTTTTCTTCGGGCTTCCTTCTTCCCACGTGATATCCAATCCCTGTGACTTCACCAGTTCATTATTATACGCCTCCGCGAGTTTCAGGAGCGTTAGTTCGACTCCCGCCCGATCACCGAGTTGGATGGTCGATCGTGCGTCTTTCGGCAAACACTTGCCACCATATCCGCGATACCCATTGTGATGGACGTCCCAGTGCATCTCCCCCATCCACGGTTCGGCTTTCAAACATTCTTTCACGTGATCGTACTCGAGACCCAGTTTCGTGCACAGATCATACATCTGATTCGCGTATGAGACCTTGAGTGCATAGAAGGAGTTGCCCATACACTTCACGAACTCCGCCGGCTTCGCAGGGATGATCTTCTCGAACGGTGCGCGTGGAAGGAGTTCCATGACCACTTCTGCGTCACCCCTGCTCGCGTCCGTGAATCCGACTATCTGACGGTTCGGATGCTGCATGTCGAAATCCACACGCGACTCTGTGAGGAATTCCGGATTGAACAGGATCCGATGTTGGGGGAATTCGGCCTGGAATCGATCCGTGGTCCCAGGAAGGACCGTGGACTTCAAGACAATGATCTTTCCGGTAACACGGACCGTGTTCAACGCAGCGCGGAGGTACGAGTCATCAAACCCCGTCCCATCCAAGTAATGCGGCGTCGGGACCGCGATAAAGATGATGTCGGCCTGCTCGAGCACCGTCAAATCACCCAACCCCTTCGGCGGATCGAATAATCCCGCATCGATGTTGCGAGTCTTGAAGAAGCGGTCCAAGGCGCTCCCCACGAAACCGGCTCCGATAATGGCGACTTTCTTCATGTTTTCGGGGGTTCCAGCACCGCGATACTGCCATATCCCAGGTTTCGAAGCAATGGTGCAGACCGATGCTTGTCGAGCCATCTGATCAGAGGGATCAGCGCGGGAAGATAGGGCATGACAAGCGTACTCGCTTCAAAACGGACGATCTTCCATCCGGTCGCTTGTTCTAAACAGCGGCGCATGACCCACGGGTAACGCCAGATATGCGGCAGTTCCTTCGAGCCAGCATACCCTTCCTGAACACCTTCGCCGAACACATGGCCGATGATGCGCAGGATCCCCCATGGCAATGCTTTCAGCGACGTTTTGCTGAATTGCCAAAACCCATAATCACCGCCCAAGACGGCGGCCGCGCAAAGATTGAGGCATGTTGGGAGGGCGACGATCACGCGCGTTCGCGCCACGCGAACCAACTCTCGTGCGCCTTGATCAAAATTCGGCAAATGCTCAAGGACGTGAGAGCTAACGACGACATCAAACGAATCATCCGGTACGGGAAGGTGCTCAGCGTCGCCTTGCATAAACTGTGTCAGGTGAGAAACACCGCGATGCTGCGCTTCTGCCATCGCCGCAGCAATATTCGGTTGCGACAAATCAACACCCGTAGACGCAATTCCCTTGTCCGCAAGGAGCAGCGATAGTACCCCCTCACCGCATCCGGCATCCAAAATCGAAGATCCTTGTGGGACGAGCGAAAGCAACGCATCATACTGCGTGCGATGCGCGTACCGCCGTAACGGTTCAGGCGACTCGAACCGTTTCTTGATGATTTGGTCGCTGTACCCCTCATAAAACGACTTGATCGAGGATGGCTCTCTCATGGCCTCACATCATAAATTGTTCATGGCAAATCGTAAATAGTCGTACGATGGAATAATTTACTTAATGTCATTTACACACTACTATCACGTCACATGGACTGGAAATCGAACCGAGCTGACCTCGCAAACTGGCTGACACGGACGTTAGAATTGGACGTCCGGTTTTATGGTCGTTCAATCGCTTTGCTCACATTCGGTTACGCGAGCAGCGTGTTTCGCGGCGTCGCAACCACGTTTCTCATGGCGCGCTGGCTTCCGAAGGAAACGCTCGGGCAATTCCGGTACGTGCTCGCGCTCTTCGGAATGGCGGGCATGTTCGCGCTTACGGGGATGAGCTCGTCCGTGATTCGCGCCGTTGCTCAAGGAGATACGATCGTCGCCCGCCTCGCATTCAAGCGGGTGCTCACGTTCGCGCCGCTTGGGAGCCTGGCGCTACTTCTTGCCGCAGCCGAACGAGCCTGGCACGGCGAACCCGTGGTCGCGAGTGCGCTCGCCTTTGCCGGCATCGCATTCACGCCATACGCCGTGAGCGGATTCTATGGACACATCCTCACAGGTCAGCAGAAGATCCGCGAACTCACACAGGTCGCCGTCGTGAACAACTTGCTCTTCGCGATCCTGTTCGTCATGCTTCTCCGCGCAAACCGCGGACTTCTGACCGTGACCGTCGCCTACTTCGGCCTGGACGTGGCGATCCGCGGATATTTCACGTGGCGAGAAATGCGGCGCCTCCCGATTCAGGGGTCCGCCGAAGGACATCTCTCGCTCGGACATCATCTGTCCGCTATCGGTGTCATACAGACAATCGCCGCCCAGCTCGACCAGGTGCTCGTGAAATGGTTCGGAGGCTACGGAACGCTCGCAAGCTTCAGCGTCGCCACCGTGATCCCGGAACAGATCAAGGACTTCGTGAACAGTATCAGCGGAACCGTCTTGCAGCGCCTCTCTCGCCACGAGCGCACGAATGCGCATGTTCGCGCGACGCGTCGTCATTTCTGGCTGGCCATGTGCGGATCCGCCGTCATCGTGGCCGGATATGCGATCGTCGCACCGTTCGTGATCCCCTGGCTGTTCCCGCAATATAGCGACGTCGTCCTGCCGTCCATCGTCTACGCCGTTGGTCTTCTCGCATTGCCGGCCGTCGTGGGCTTGTTCTTCTTCCAGGCGCACAACGAGATCAAGCGACTCTGGCGATTCTATGTAATACAGACGGTCCTGCAGATGGCCGCGAACATCGCTCTCATCCCAACCTTCGGAGCATGGGGTGCCATCTGGTCGAAGACCGGAACCAGACTCGTAAGCCTTCTGGTAAGCTACCCATCGTATGATCCGGACAGTGCGCGGTCGGCATCCACAGTGCGCCCAAACGACGGTCCTGACAGGGATGCAAAGTAAGCCATATCCGCCACCCTGTACGAAGCACATATAACGTGTTAAAAATGAGCGCCTCTCAAAAAAATATGCCTCATACCTTCGAATCCGCATTCCAGGGCTACCATGGAAAACGTGTGCTCGTAACGGGCGCGGACGGTTTTATAGGTTCGCATCTCACGGAAAAACTGCTCGATCTGGGCGCGCACGTGACCATTTTTGTGCGCGGCACGTCCGTGCTCGGCACGCATCGCAACGATGTAAAAAATCTCGCCCACGTGTTGCCGCGCCTCAACGTGATCGCGGGTAATCTAGCCACGCATGATTCCATCGAACTGATCCGCAGCGCAAGCCCCGACATCATCCTACATCTGGCAGCGGAAGCATACGTGCCAAAATCTTTCACCCAGCCTCTCGACGTATTCGCGGTGAATCTTGACGGAACACTCAACGTGCTTGAAGCGGCCCGCGGGTTGCCTTCCGTCCAGCGCATGGTGGTGACGTCATCGAGCGAAGTCTATGGGAGCTATCCCGATCCGATCAGCGAAACAAATTTATTGAATCCGACATCCCCGTATGGCGCATCAAAGGTCGCCGCTGATCGCGCGGCTTATGCCTGGCACGTGACCTGGCAGATGCCGATCGCCATCATCCGGCCCTTCAATACCTACGGCCCACGACATACCTATGACGTCATCCCCAAATTCATCGACCTGGCGCTCTCCGGCAAGCCGCTGACTGTTCATGGAACGGGTCAACAGAGCCGGGATTTCACCTACGTCAGCGATACTGTCAATGGATTCCTGCTCATGGGCATCCATCCAAAGGCAGTCGGCGAAGTGGTGAATTTCGGAGCCGGAGCACCCGTGAGCATCACCGACGTCGCCACCAAAGTGAAAGCCCTTACCGGCTCATCCTCGGAGATCGTGCACGATATGAACCGTTTGGCTGAAGTCGCTACCCTTACATGCAACTGGAAAAAGGCACGTGCCCTGTTCGGATGGTCGCCTCTGGTGGATTTCGAGCAAGGCTTAACACTCAACATACAATGGTCAAAAGAGAACCAATAAAGGTGTTTCTGTTTGCGGGATATCTGCCCTCCTACGAAGTCATCTCTGGCTTGGTCAAAGCCGACGTCAAGCTGGTAGGCGCGCTGTTCGGATCGACGCGCGTTCGACGTCTGGGATGGCGCCAGCGTGTTCGGAATCTTTTCCGTCGCAGGTCATTCATGGAACCGGCGGTCTTACTCGCCAAGCACGGCGCCTCCGTCCACTTCGTGGACGACTACAATGGTCCGCAAGCCGAAGCAATCTTACGGGGCGCGCAACCGGACGTGCTGCTGCTCTATGGATCAAGAATCATCAAACCAAACATACTCTCCATTCCGAAGATCGGAACACTAAACGCACATTCGTCTCTGCTGCCAAAATACCGCGGATCGGCATCCGAATTTTGGATGTTGCGTAACAACGAACCACAGTATGCAGGCGTCACCATCCACTGGGTGACGCCGGGACTGGATGAAGGAGATATCTTCCTACAACGACCGCTCACGGTAATGACCGGCGTGGCACCCAGGACACTGCGTGAACAGAGCAGGCCGCTGGCAGGCGCGATGTTCGCTGAAGCGATCCATTCAATTGAAGACGGCCGTATCATCCGCATTCCCCAGAATGGATCATTGGCCAGTACATACAAACGACCGACAGCTGAAGATATAAGAGTCTTTGAGGAAACATATGGCCGATGACATGACATTTGCGGCTGCCGAATGGCTGCTCAATTCAGGTATTCAAAACCCCCCTGGGACGCACGAGATGCACGGCGCAGATGTGGGCGGGAGTTTTAATGCATGGTTCAACCCACAGACGCATACCCATTCCTACATCTATACAGAGATATCCGGCTACGCGCTCACCACCCTCTTATACCTATACCGTCGATATGGAGACGCTCGATTCAAACGTCATGCGACTCTCGTGGGCGAGTGGCTCCACAACATCCAATTGCCAACAGGAGCGCTACCAACCGCCTTCTATATCGAAGCGACGCCTTTCCAAAAATCTTCGGACCTTCATGCGTTCGACGTCGGCATGGTCCTGAACGGTCTCGTCTGTTTGCATAGGGAGACCCTCGAAGAACGATATCTGCAGTCCGCGATACGCGCAGCCGATTGGATCGCGGGCATCCAACGCGGTGATGGCTCCGTTCCCGCCATGACGGACGCGGTTACAGGAGCTACCAAGGATCATGAGGGTACATGGTCCACCCAGCCCGGGCCCTATCACGGGAAACTCGCGATTGGGTTGTTGAATCTATTCGATCTCACACGGGATCCGCGCTACGCAGATGCGGCTCGCGCGTTATGCAACTACACGCTTACCCGTCAAAAAAAGAATGGCCAATTCCTGACCTACGGGAACTTGGATGGAACAAACTTCCACCCCCATGCGTATGCATGCGAGGGTTTATACGCTGCCGGATGCTATCTCAATGAGCTTCGATATCTCGATGCTGCGCGACGAGGCACCGAGTGGGCTCTCTCGCTCTGCAAGGACGGCATCATTCCCCGCCATATACATGACGAACGTATCAATTATCATGAGCGGGCGGACATTCAGATGCAGATCTCGCGCCTCGCGACGCTCTTCCACATTCAGGACGACAATGCAACGCAACTGTTCCAGCGTTTGCCAGAATATCGTTACCGTCACGATCAGGATACTCAAGGAGGTGGATTCATCTTCGGCAAGAGCAGCGCCGGAGAACTGCTGCCACATGTGAACGCCTGGGTTACGATGTTCTCGCTACAAGCCATATCTCTTGGTGCTGATCCTGATGCGCAGTTCGATCCCTTCTATCTGATATGAACATCCTTCATCTCGCCTACAGCGCGGATGTCCGATCCGGTTGGGGCCGCCTCACATACGAGGTGATCACGCGACTGCGCGAACGTGGCCATGCGATCAACCTCCTCACGGAACACGCTTCAGGTTACCCGGAAGAAAAAAAACTGTTGGGTCGTTCGTGGCGTGCACTCACCGGTCTGAGTCAGATTCGCAAACATATACGAACCGCGGACATCGTCCACTCGTGGGAAGCGAATCCCTATGCCATCACAGCCTATGCGGCGGGGTGGGGTCTCAAGAGGAAGAATGTCATTATCGCCACCGGCGCCTATTCCGTGCAACCGCTCTATCACATCAGAACACGTGCCATCCTGAAACATGTCTATCGCCGCACGAATCGGATCATCTGCATCAGTCGCTACATTGAAAAAGAGATTCAGCGTGTGATTCCTGATGCTCGTACCGAGGTCGTCACCTTGGGGGTGGACTTTGAAAAGTTCAGCGGTGAACGAATGCGACCAAAGGAGCGCTTCGTGTTAAGCGTTGGCAATGTAGGACACCGTAAAGGATATCACGTTTCCATTCCTGCCTTTGCCGAAGTGGCGCGCCGGATGCCGGACATGAACTATTACATTGCCGGCAGCACCGATAACGCCATCTATCAGCGCCTTCACGAACAAATCCATGAGCATGGACTGGGTGGGCGCGTTGTTTTCTTGGGAACTCAAAACGATGAACAGCTCAAGGAGCTGTATCTCACTGCGGAGCTTTTCCTTCTCACCTCCGTAAATTTCGACCATCATTTTGAAGGATTTGGTCTGGTGTTCCTGGAGGCTGCATCCGCCGGGCTCCCGGTGATCGGAACGACAGATAATGGAATCGTGGATGCCATCAACGAGAGTAAAAATGGCCTGTTAGTACCCCAAAATGATCCGCACGCTACCGCGGAAGCGATGCTGGCGATCCTGCAGGATCCTGAACGCAAACGATCATATGCACGGGAGAGCGTCGCATGGGCAAAAAAAAATAGCTGGGATAACACCGTAGATCGGTATATCGGGATCTATACCCAAATCCTACATGAGTCCTAGCGGGCGTTCGTCATTGTCGCAATACGACCATGCATGCGAATCACGATTGCAGCCCCCAGCATCGCAACGATCGCCATCCTCCATGGTGTGATCGGCACGCCGTACCGGATAACGGCATCAACCGGCGCGTGGAGCAGCAGGGTATATAGGACAATAAAACCGGGTATAAATGTCCGGCGATAGTGTTTGAAACCGTAAACGAGGCCATAGAGTGTCAGAAGCACCCACATCCAATCGATGAAATGCACCACAAGCAAAGTTACGACCTGACGGATCGTCAGCGCACCGCTCGCTGCCTCCGCTATGTACATTCCTTCGATGGAAAAATCCGGAGTGCCTGGCGACGGAAGCGACATGAGACGCCATTCTTCGACGGGCGTCCATGCGAGGTAGCGCAAGAATGTTTCAGGTGATGAGAAAATAATCCGCTTCGCGACCTTTAGAAGCGCCGCGTCGACCGCTTGGTCAGACAACCCTTGTTCAACGAGTTCTTCATACGCCTGCCAGACCTTTCGCTGGTGCTGAGTAATGATCGGTTCGATCTCAGGGTACCAACGCTTCATGGACGCCTGACCGAACAATGCAGATCCTACAGACGCGGAAAGGGCAGACCAAGATTGTTCTGCATTCAGTGCCCGCACGTAGAGAACGACCCCAGCCCGCTGTGTGATTGCATACACTTGAAACGAGAGCGCATTCCGAACGAGCCAAGGGAGCATCACGGTTGCGGACGTGATGAAGACGACCCCAGCGACAGCCAACCGATGACGTAAAGTCTTTTTCACAAGCGCGAACATGAGGATTGCGGCCATCAGAGCTCCAAAGAACTGGTAAATGCCCCTCGTGAGGCCCACTAGTCCTGCAGCAGTACCAAGCGCTCCGGCCCAGCACAGAGATCGACCGTTTGTATCGTCAGCCCGTAGCAGCTTCATGTACGCCCAGCCTGCGAACGCGAGGAGAAACGCCGTGAGTAATTCTGTAAGATGACGCGACGCATACACGGCAAACCCGTATGCAAACGCCGACATCCAGGCGGTCGGTAGTTCGAGCCGCCGATCCATCTCTCCTGTAGCCTTCGCAACGAACCAAATCGTAGCCATGAGAAGCGCAACCTGCACCCACAGGATTACCGTCAGTTCGGTAGTGATGATGTTCACTACGGACCGCATGAGCGGATACAGTGGCTCTCGCAGCATGGTCGGCTTACCTCCCAGATCGTAGTGTCCCTGAAGGATGCTTTTCGCGATGGTGTCATACTCGAGTGCGTCTTTCATGATCGGCCCGTGATTCAACGTCACGAACAGTGCGGCCAGACAGCCCGCTGCGAACAAGGGCCAAAAAAATGACTGCCATGTAAATAATTTACGTACCATGCCTATGACGCCATACATATTATGTGCTTCGACGTTTCTCCGCCCACGCTTTTCCATTCACCCACATGCTCCGCAACCGATATTCAAGAAAGATCTCGTTATATGACCATGGAAGTGACGTCTCACCGCGGATAAGGCCGACGACCGATGCCTTGATCGCTTTCAGGAGCTGTCCCGTGAAACTACGGATGTTGTACCAGATGATCCAGCGGAACAGATGCGACCATGAGGTGGACGCGATCGTCTTCGCTTCAAGCGCGAGATACTTCATCTGCCGTTTGCGCCACACGCGTGCGGACGGTTGAGGATCAAGGATCGCTTCATCATGGTCAACGAGTTTCACGTCCGAAGGGAAGACGAGACGTTCATGGACCGCGCGTTCTCCAAGCGTCACACCGGACGAATGCGCGAAGATATTGGGATACCGATACGGATAGAACAAGGCGTTCAAGACCACGCGTTCATCCGGGAGCTGTGTGAGACGCTGGACCGTGTGCGCGGTATTCGTATCGTTCTCGGCGACGATACGGCGCGCGAGATCCATCACCTCCGGCGTGGGGATCTCATCGGCGTCGACCAAGAACCGCCAGTCATGCCGACCCTTGGACCACAAACGCAGACGCATGGCACGAAAATCTTTGATCCGCTGATCCGGCTCATCCGTATCAAATTGCTTTTCAACGCGTACACCCATGGATCGCGCGTACTCCACCGTCCCGTCCGTACTATTGCCATCCATGATGTACACGTCATCAAACACCGGCACGATGATCGGCAACAACCGCTCAAGCTGCGTTTTCGCATTGAGCGTCAGGACCCCCACCGAGCAAGGGATCTTTTCCATATCAGCTGAAGAAGGCTCGGACCGCGGCAATGACCTCGTCGACCTCTGCGTCCGTCAATTCCGGGAACATTGGCAACGAAAGCATGCGTGTGGCAGACGATTCAGCCACCGGACACTGTCCCTCTTTCCCACCATATTTCAAAAACGACGGCTGGAGATGTACGGGAATGGGATAGTGGATGCCCGTGCCGATCCCCTTTTCTTTCAACTGCGCCTGCAGTTCATCGCGACGTTCGGTCGCGATGACGAACAGATGGTAGACGTGCGCGTCTCCAGCGTCTGCAGGACATTCGGCCGCGTTGCCGAGACCGGAACGGTATCGAGCCGCGCTCTCGCGCCGTCGCGCATTCTTCGCGTCGAGCCGCGTGATTCGTGCAGACAGGTAGGCGGCCTGCAGCGCGTCCATCTTCAAGTTCAACCCAAAAATATCGTGGCGATACTTCTCCTTCATGATCCCATGGAGACGAATCGCACGAAGTCGTTCTGCCAATGCATCGTCATTCGTGACGACCGCTCCCCCTTCACCCAGCGCGCCAAGATTCTTCGTCGGATAGAAACTGAAACATCCCATGTCGCCGAATGTGCCTGCACGCTTCCCGTTCAAGACGGCTCCGTGTGCCTGTGCCGCATCTTCGATGACCTTGAGACCGTGTTTCGCCGCGAACGCGAGGACGTCATCCATCGGCGCGACGCGACCGTAGAGGTGTACCGGAACGACGGCTTTCGTCTTTGGTGTGACAAGACGTTCGCAGGACGCGAGATCGAGCAGATGCGTCGTCGGATCAACGTCGCAGAAGACGGGCGTGGCGCCCACGAGCGCGACCGGTTCCGCCGTGGCGATAAACGTGTTGGCCGGCAGGATGACCTCATCGCCGGGACCGACCCCCAGTGCGAGGTACGCCGCGAGGAGCGCGAGCGTGCCGCCGTTCACGCCTACGGCGTGGTGCACGCCGAGGTAAACCGCGAACGCTTTTTCAAACGCGTCAACCTCCGCGCCGAGACTGAAGACGCCCGAGTCGAGGACTCGGGCGGTGATGGCGATGTATTCGTCGCGATGATCAGCGACGTCCCTCTTGAGGTCGACAAATGGGACAGGCATTTCGTTGTGCTGACAGCATTCGCAGAAGGAACGGTTTTCCCTCGCGGATGATCCCCCCGACCACGGTGTGCGGGTCCACTTTCGATTTCACGATGGCTCGTGCGCCGACGACCGATCCATGACCGATGGTCACGCCCGGCATGATGATGGCATAGTCGCCGATCCACACGTCGTCTTCGATCGTCACGTCCCCGGCCGTGATGGGATACTCCTTCTGGAGCAACGGCGACGTGTTGGGACCGGAATCGGTGTGGATCACCACACCGACCGCGAGCGTTACGCGGCTGCCGAGCGTTAGCTGGGCCGATCCGCCGTGCAACTCGCATCGCGAGTTGATGTAGATGTCATCGCCCATGACGATCGGGCGCCCGCGTGATCCGAACAGGTTCGTTCCCCGTCGGATCTTTACGTTGATCCCAACACGTACGTAGCTAGGAGTAACGTCGGGTGATAGGTCCACGTCCTCTCCATGTACGAACTCGACATACTGCATGATTCCTCCACAATGTGCGAGTGGAGGGTAGCAATATTCGGCTTGTTTTGCAAGATGCGGGGGAACGCCTATTCATGCGGAATTCCGCACCCTTCACGATAATTCGCGAGGACGGCTCCACTCACGAGGTCCACGTGTCGATCCGTCATTCTCTGATGACATGGCAGAAAAATCGCCGCGTGGTGGTACCAGTTGCCGACTTCGACGCCGAAGCGGCGAACGAATGCGGACACGCGTTTCATTTCTTCTTCGTCTTTCATCTTTACGACGAATGCGCCAGGAAGAACGCCGGGCGGAAGATCGATGTAAGGCTCGATGACGGACTGGAGGCTGGATGCGTAACGTTTCCACACCCTCTGACGTGCATCGCGAATGTCATTCAACGGTTGCCAATGCGCGGCGATGAGACCCAGCGACTCTTCTTCTTTTCCAGCATCCGACGCGGCATGGACATCCCACATGCGCTCGAACGGGATCTTCATGCCGACAAGCGCACCGCCGAACTGGACGGGAAGAAGTTTCGTGAACGAATAGATCTTCACGTCTCCCCACGTCCCCGTCCCTTCACTCCCCCATCCATACGCACAGTCCTCGATGAGTGGGATCTTTGCTGCGTCACAAAACTTCCGCAACTCCGCAGATCGCGGATTCGGGAATCCGAATTCGTGGATCAAAAAGACTGCGCGTGTTTTTTCCGACTGTTTCTGTGACCACCGACACACCGCCGCGATCGCGCGTGTGACATGCGAAGAGATGTACGGCGTTTCTGTCGTCGTCGAAATAAGGACCTCGTCGTCCGCCGTCAGTCGTCCCTGATCGCGATATTCGCGAAGACATGCCGCGATCGCATACATCGCACGCGGGAAGATCGTGAATTCGTCCGTGCCGAAAGCATCGGCAAGGATCTGATGCCCCTTGTCTGGGTCTCCGAGCGCTACACCATACGCCTCTGTATCGAACGGCGTGATGCGGAGATCGATGGGAAGTTCAGGCGGTTTCATAATGAGCGGATACTCGGCCTGACGAAATCCCTCAAAGTATTTTTGGAGCGATGGACGATATGATCCGCCAACATCGAGCCATCGGTAATCACGTCCGACCCACGTCTTCACGGCGTGCCACAACAGCAGGTTCGGCGTCTGCCGATCTTTCCCTGCAGGCGTGGACGCATGGCACAGCATGAAAAGTTTCGAGCCAACGCCGGCGAGCAGGATCCAGCCGAGACGTTCACCTGTGTCGTCTGCGATCGCGATGTATGCATGATGACGGTCCTCGAATTGCGCTGGGATGTCATCATCATTCGGAGTGAATGTGCGAACAGCCGCAAGCTCCTCCGCGGATCCGTCGAATGGACGAATGGTCACGCCCATCCCCTCGCCTTTGCGCACGCTGGTACGGACGCGCTTATCAAGTGCGTCCCATGCGTTGTCCGCGCTTGTGAGATCAAGCAGGTTGCCGCGGACCACGTAATCTTTCGAGATGTATTTCAACGGCTCATTCATGCGTGTAGTCCTTTGCCGCCTGTGCGGTATCCGTCGAGTTCACGTAGAGCCCTGACCCAAGTTCCGCGCCTGCGAACACCCCTTCGCGCGGCACGAACCGAAGTTCGAACCGTTCTCCGCGTTTCCGCGTGGAGTACATGAAAAAATTGAAATCAAGTTTTTTGCGACGGACGTATCGGAAGCAGAGCGTCAGCGCCTCTGCGACGGAACGTCGTTCCGCGGCCGTGAGCTGACCGAAATCATGCGCGCGACGTTTGGTCGTGATCCGTACTTCGTGATCAAACGGTCCTTCGGGCACGGTAGCGGTGACGTGGCGGTCCTCAAAGAATGGGATCCCTCGTGTCGTTGTGGGTCGTCCACCGAGCGGACCCGTCACGGACATCGCCCACAGTTGAGCGTGCGGATGAAGCTGTGTTGCGCCCGCGTTCTTCCCTTCGTTCTTATAGAGGAGCACGGACGTGATGCGACGATCACGGAACGCGCGACGGAAACGGCCTGCATAGAACGCGAGAAGTTTTTCGATCCGTCGAGCGTCCCAGGAAGCAAGTTGTTTCGCATGCTCGCGACCTTCGACGATCAATTCCTGCCGTCCGTATACGCCGCTTCCGTCCGTGACGAAGATCGGATACGAGTTCGCGACCGACAAGAACGACCCAGCGCGAGCAAGGACCTTCTTGCTGTTCAGACCTTTTGGACAAAACGAACAGCCGCCGGTCTTTTTACCGAACCGTTTTGTGCGATGCGGCGCAAAGAATACGAGACCGCCCGTGCGGGCGTCCCGAGAGATCCAGGAATACGCGTTCCGTTTCATGGGTGAATTGTACTCCTTCACGCGACTTCCACGAACCGACCGTCTTCTTTGAGCGAACGCATCGCGGTTTCGAGGATACGGATCACACGAAGTCCTGAATGCCCATCGGTCTCCGGTGCGCGTCCTTCCTTGATCGCATTGAAAAACTCGCGGATCTGGAGTTTCAGCGGTTCTTCCTGACGGATGTTCGGGATGAATGTATGACCGGTCCGCAGCGACGGGTAGGCCGGCGTGTCCTGTTCCGGATCATACGTTCCGCGATCGTACACTTTGATCGGTTCTGCCGTGTTGATGTCATCGTACACCGCCATCTTTTTATCACCCGCCACGACCATGAGACGCTGCTTGAGCGGTGAATACCAGTTCACGTGCACGTGACCCATGAGTCCGTCGCCGTAATCGAGTGAGAGGTGGACCATGGTCTCTTGCGGAGACGTTGGATGCGGCACATGCGATGCGCCGACGGCCGCCACGCGTTTCGGCATGCGGCCGCCCAGCACCGCTTCGAAGATCGTCAGATCATGCGGCGCAAGATCCCACATCACATTCACATCCGGACGGAACAGGCCCAGATTCACGCGGACCGAGTCCATGTACCGGATCTTTCCGAGTTCGCCGGACTTCGCGAGCTCTGCCAGTGCGCGAACTTCAGGCTTGTAATGGAACACGTGTCCCACCATGAGTCGCCGGTCTGCCTGTTCTGCGCGTGCGATCAGATCTTTCGCTTCATCAGACGTTCGTGTGAGGGGTTTTTCCACCATCACATGGAGCCCGGCGTCGAGCGCGGCGCGTGCTAAGTCTGCGTGCGTGTGAACAGGCGTTACGATGAACGCGACGTCGTACCGGTCACTGAATACAGCGGGGGCGGACTCTGCGACGTGAGTGCGCGGATAACGCTGAACAAGTTTCTGCGCCTTCGACGCATCCAGATCGGAAATGCCGATCGACTCAACTTCCGGGAACTCCAATAGATTCCGAACGATGTTCGGTCCCCAATACCCTGCTCCGACAACGAGGACGCGCATATGATGGGTATTCCTTACATGGAAAAAACGAATACATCAAGAGAGAACCAAAAAGGAAGACATCTTAATATTTCAAACAAGCCTGAAAAAACCGCTATAACGTTTGTAAGAAAAGCACAACATCATCGATCCGGCTTGTACAGCGTAAAAAAAATATTAAACGCCTCTGCAACGTACTGAATATCAGCTTCAGTCATCCCTTGATGAGAGCCTATATAAAACCCATTTCGCTGAATCCAATCAGCAACTGGGTAGGACGAACTAAGATCGCCAAAGCGATCACGATAAAAAGGTTGTGAAATAAGTGGAAGCATGTCACGTGTTTCAATACCTCTTGCCTCTAGATGGTTAACCAAATCAACTTTCAAATATTGATCATGAAGAATGACGATCGGAAACATCATAAAAGCATGATCAGTATCAGTTGGATGGTATGGTAATTGGAGTTCTGTTGCGTACTTACGCAGTACTTCAAGTAGTCGCAAAGCTGTTCGTTTGTGACCATCAATAATTTCAGCCTTTCTGTCCAGCTGCGCGACACCAAGCGCTCCCTCTAGCTCCGTTAGGCGATAGCTGTAACCGAGTCGTACAAAATTAAATCTCCGTTGAACGACTTCTGCCAAATGATCAGTATCTACGGCACTTTGTCGATCATCCATGCTGAAATAAATTGAGTCCCGACCATGATTCGCGAGACTACGTAGAATGATGGCGAGATTCTTATCTTTCGTTAGGACGATACCACCTACACCAGTTACTAGCAGATGACACATATACGTCGAGAAGCAGGCAATGTCGCCGAAGGACCCTACTGACCGACCACGATAACGTGTGAACATCGTTTCGCATGAATCCTCGACGATACGTAATTTGTGTTTCTTTGCAATCGCTTCGATCGGCTCCATATTACATGGTTGTCCAAAAAGGTGAACGGGTACGATTGCGCGCGTTCGATCCGTAATGTGTGCTTCTATTTTACTTGGATCGATGTTGTATGTTCGGCGGTCGACATCAACGAAAACTGGGGTAAGACCAAGCTCAATCAGCATGTTCGATGTTGCCACGAAAGTCACGGCCGGAACGATGACTTCATCACCCATTTTCCATCCATCCAATTCTTTTAATGCAGCAAACGCTATATGGAGTGCACTAGTCCCGCTGTTCACAGCTACCCCAAAAGAAACATCATGATCTCGTGCAAAACGATGTTCAAATTCTTGCAGGAAAGGACCATAGGATAAACGGCCACTGTCAAGAACCCGTAGTATATTTCTACGCTCGCGTTCACCGATGTCCAAGCAGCCAAGGCCGATTCGTATTTGTTTAATGTCGGGTGCCATACCAATAGTTCTTTGGAATACTGCATTCAAACAGATCGACGATTAGGATAGTGTACTGTCAATCGTCATTTTTTTGCAAGGAATCAAGTTTCAAGACAAATAACCCTTGCTATTGCAGTCGTTTCCCGATACAATTCACTCAATATTAATCGATATGGCATCACGTCGTAAGAGGGTGTTGGTCGTTGGAGCCAATGGATTCATCGGTCGAGCACTCACATCACGACTCGTCTCCCTCGGTTATCATGTTGTGGCTGCGTCTCATTCACAATGTCATGGAATCTCTGCTTCGCAAATACGAACTGGCGACCTACGCGACGCACGCTACTGTCGGCGTATTACGAGGGATGTTGACATTATTTAAATAACAGACTCAATACTTTGCATATCGTAAGAAATATGGGTAGCCCAAATTTTTTGACTTCACCGTTCCATAAAGAGTGGTCACATTCTGCGGTGACCCATTTCGAACATCACATGAAGATGCATTAATGCTGATGCAAGAGTCTACATCTTCATTTTCAGTACACGATCTGGAACAATCCGATGTTACACGCCAGATGTGTTCGATGTGCGTTTGAGGTATAGGGAGCACATCAAAAGATGAATTTTGATAATATACGATCGGACGGAAATCTATGAAGCGATCAATCATATCCGGATGATCAATTAAAAACTGATTTCGCCGTAACGCTTTCGTATTGACATCAAGAAATTGAAAAGAGGACCTGTTCAGAGGCAGTTCGAGGTGCTTAGCGTCTATCACGATCAATTGATCAGGGGTATTGTATTTCTCGTAAAAAAACTGGTAGACCTGCATTTCTGATGATGGTGACCAAAATAACAACATGACTTTTAGTAAAATGTATATTGCAAAAATAGCAAATGGTGGAATGAACAGGGTGAGAATACTGTTGGATAAAGTTGTAAAAAGAAATAAAAAACTCATCGTGATTGCAAGACTAAAAATAATGGCATATCTCGGATATCCAATAAGTCCCGCAATTACAACATCAGTCGTGAATACAGCTACTGGATAGAGTAGACATATCAAGAGGACGATCAGCTTCCTTCGTCTTGAACCTAGTTGATGAGAGTATGGTAGTTGGACAAGATAAAATGCGAAAATAAAGAGGAAAGAAACGACAAGTACTGGGTTGCTCTCCCATAAGGTCTGGAACAGCCATACAAATCTTTTCAGCCAGTCAATTGAACCATCCGGAAACAAGTAGTCCGTCCCATTCAGACTCGTACTGGTTGCAACAGACGACGTTAAATTAAGAATTCGTTGATAGAAACTTAATTGAGTAAGTATTATCAACAAAAAAATCCCGATGTGGCATTTTAGGGCTTGTACAGTTTCAGATATTGAAATATGACCAAGCAACATTGCGAATACCACCCAGAGAACCACATGGATCATCATTGGTACTTGTAGTATTGCAAGGAATGCCAGCCATAACAGTAATGAAATATATACTCGCTTCTCAATAAGGAGATTTTTTGTTCGCGTAATGAAGTATTCCTGAAAAAGCACAAGCCCTCCAGCGGTGAGCATGAATAATGAACCAAGAAGCCAGACTTTGCCGGTATGTATAAGCAATACGAATAACGGATTACTGAAAAGAACAGAAAGAAATAGTGCAGCAAGTAACCCAAGTTGTTTCAATCGATTACGCGTGTATAAAAATCTAAAAAAAAGGAACAGCAACAGTAGGACACTGAGACCATTAACAACTCGTACCGTATGTAGAAGATCACCATAGTGAACTGCAAAATATCCCATTAAGATTATAGGTGGATAAAAAAAGGTTAAGTCATATACAAATCTCGTGAGGACAGCAACCGTCACGAGGTATGTTTGCACTCCACCGTAATATGCTCCGCCCACCGTAAAATCCCATCCGGGGAGCGTATGATTACTCAATGCTGATAATGCACTGCTCAAAAAATACGATTCATCAGAAATTACGGCTGTATTATCCCCAAAGGGATTCGGATTAAGAAATAATGGTGATATAAGCAACGTTACTAGGATTGGAAGTGCAGATCGAAATTTCAAAAGCATAAGTGAATGAAAGATAACAATTTCCTATCACGTTTTCCAATAGAGATCTTTAAGCAAGACAAAAATAAACTTTATTCCCATTATGGTCTTTAATTTTGATTTTCCCCACGCTCTCGCCTTTTCCCGACTCGGAATTTCTACCAATCGACACTGCTTCTTTAAACATTTCACAACCATTTCCTGTTCAATGCAAAAATCATTCGACTTCAATCCTAAACTATGGAATGTCGATTTTTTTACGGCTCTAAAACTATACAGAATATCACTCAATTGAATTTTGAAACGTTGATTTACCAAAACAGTTAAGAAATCAGATCCGGCTGAACGGATAATCCCTGTTAGACTCATATCTAGATCGTGACTTCCGCCAAGTCGCCTTGAAGTAATCACCATGTCCGCGGTCTCATCGATCAGCGGCTTGATGAGCTGTGGGATATCGCTGGCTTCATGCGATCCATCGGCATCAAAAAATACAATGATATTACCTGAGGCCGCTTCAACACCCATACGGACTGCATCCCCTCTGCCGAGACCATGATCGAGTAAGTATTTCGCTCCCTGCTCCAAGGTAATGTATCGGGTGTTGTCTTTCGAGTGGCCATCAACAACGATGACTTCGTCTGCATAAGGTTTAACCGATTCAATTATTTTTTTTATTCCTGCTCCTTCGTCTTTTGTTGGAATGACGATTGATATCCCGATATGATCGCTCATATTGCCGATGCTTCTAGTCACAGATATTAACTTTCAGACTTAAGAGATACAGGCTAAGGGATACTAAGCACTACGTCAAATTGATACAAGAAAAAAGAAAAAATATAAACGTCGCGATTGTACATGCATATCATGAATTTCATGTTATCTTTTTAATATATCGAGGACCTTCACCGCCGTCGTTCCGTCCCCGAACGGGTTCGTCCAATCGCGCGCTTTCGCCATCATGCGCCGCATCGTATCCGCAAGGGATGCCGGGTACGCCTCGAAATGGAGCGCGTTCGAGCCGGCGTCGAGCGTCTCCGGCCGTTCGGTGTTCGCGCGCAACGTGACGCACGGCACGCGCAGGATGCACGCCTCTTCCTGAATCCCTCCGGAATCCGTGAGCACCACATCCGCGGACGACTGGAGCCGTAACA
Organism: Candidatus Uhrbacteria bacterium RIFCSPHIGHO2_12_FULL_60_25; assembly: GCA_001791275.1. Classification (GTDB taxonomy): domain Bacteria; phylum Patescibacteriota; class Patescibacteriia; order 2-12-FULL-60-25; family 2-12-FULL-60-25; genus 2-12-FULL-60-25. Next base: position 55,902 of record MGEH01000024.1, read on the forward strand.
GGTCGAGATAGCCGACGGGTTCCGTGAGGATGAACGGATCGCCGAGTGAGAGATGCGCGGCGTCCATAGCCGCCTTCGTCCTCGGGTGGACCGGGAACACCACCATGAGTCCAAGCGTACGCGCGGCGTCCCCGATGGACGAAAGGATGGCGCGAAGCCGCGCGGGATCGTCCACGTTGCTCGGACGGTGCATGGTGAGGAGCGCGTACGGACGGTTCGTGACGCCCAGACGCTCCGCGATGTCGCTCTTGTCGTACGCGACCTTCGTATAATGAAGTGACGCGTCCACGATCGTGTTGCCCACCACGTGCACGCCGTCGTGATCGATCCCTTCTTTCAGAAGACGCTGACGCTGCAGGTCGGTCGGACAAAAAAGCCACTTGGACAGACGGTCCGCCAGGACGCGATTGGATTCTTCGGGCATGTCCCAGTCGTCGCTCCGAAGTCCGGCCTCGAGGTGTGCGACCGGAATGTTGGATTTATATGCCGCGAGCGCGCCAGCGAGCACCGAGTTCGTATCCCCTTCTACCATCACGATCTCCGGCCGTAGTTCATCGAACACGTCGTGTAGACGCTGCATCATGAGACCGATCTGGCGCGACGCCGGGTGCGAACCCACGTGCACATGCGCGACCGGTTCGGGCAGATTTAGTTCGGAAAAGAAAACGCCGTCCAGCTCCGATGAGTAGTGCTGGCCCGTATGGATGATGCCCACAGGCAACCCGCGCCGTTGCGCTTCCAAAATGACGGGAGCGCACTTGATGAGCTCCGGCCGGGTGCCGAGGACGACCCCCAAAAACGGTTTCATGGAGCTCGAGCATGCCCGTTTTTTCCGCCGCCGTCAAACCCCCGGGATGGCTCGGTTATGCGGCTTTCCGCTTGACCATGGGCGTGTATGAGCCTAGTCTGCATGTCATGTCCCCCTTCGCTGTCGCTCCGGGGGACGCGTGGAGCATGATGACACCGAAGGAACCCCGTCCCACGAAGCCCCGCATATTGCGGGGCGAAGTGGAATGGTGGCTCGGCGCGCCCATCGCGGTCGCACTCCTGACCTGGGGGCCGTATTGGGTCCGGAATCTCGCGATCGGACGCAAAGACTGGACTCGCATCCCGGCGCTCGCGGCGACCGTGTTTGACCTCACGGCCTATCTGCAACCGATCGGGCAAGCGATGACGGGTGTCGTGACCGCACATCTCATCGGTCCTTTCGCGCTGCTCATGCGTCTCATCGCGCTCACGTTCCCGAACGCGAGCGTGCCCGAAGCCTGGTTTGTGGCACGATGGATGGCGACGACCGCGGCGCTGTTTGTATTCGCATGGTGCCTTGAGCGCTGGTCCGGAGTGGGTCGTAACATGGCGCGCCTGCTGTCGCTCTCATTCTGGATCGCGTTCATCCTCGTGCTCGGCATGAAACCCGGATTCGCCTCGTGGCTGTTCCCGTTTGGTGTGCTTGGGATGGTCGGTGTGACCATCGTTGGTGAGCGTCTCACAAAGCGACGGATCATTTCCGCGATCGTGTGGTCTGCCATCGCACTCACAAGTTCCTCGCTCTATGCCTGGTACTTTTTATTCGTTGCCGTGTGGCTCGGCGTGACCTGGTTCCTCTGGCTCGTAAAAAATACTCCACGCGTCGCACTCTCGCTCGCCGCGATCGGGTCCGTATCCGCTTGCGTATTCGCCGTCGTGTTCGCCTACTGGATCACGCTCACTCCCGCAGGCATCGTCTGGATCGAACTGACCCAACGCCTGTCATTGAGCTACACGCACATGATCTTCATCTCGGGATCCGTGCTGCTCACGATGCTCTGGACCGTTCTCTTCGGAGCAATCTATGCGGTCGCGAGTTCGGACGATCGACCAAAGATCGAGGTGACGGGCATTGCCTGGCTCTCGCTCCTCTTCACCTTCTTCCACTCCCCGTTCACCGGCCACTACATCCAGAACGATCACTTCCGAAGCGCCGCCGCGATCCTTTCCTGGTTCGCCCTCGCCGTCATCTGGTCTCTCGTTCATCAAAGTCCGACGACGCACGACGCACGACGCACCCGTTTCATCCCCTATCTCACCCTCTTCATCTCCCTCGCCTACGTGATCCGCATCCTCGCCGCCCCCTATGCCTGGAACCGTGACTTCTTGAACGTGCTTCAACTCACGCACTGGTTCGCACTGCTCATCGCATCATGGCTCGCGATTCGATGGATGCAAGGAAAGAAACCGCTCGAGACAAAGACGTTCGCGACCATCGTCCTTTCCGGATCACTCCTGATCGGAGGCAACGCAATGGCAGCGACCTACTTCTATGAATTCAAAGACCTTCCAAAGATCGAAGCGCTCATACCCGTCTTCAACTGGGTGAAAGCGAATGTGCCACCAGGAATCTCAATCTGTACAGGCCAGGGAGGAGAAGGATTTAATATCGATGACATGTTGGCCGCTCAGACAGGACGTGTAGTGCATTTCTCACATACCACCATGTACCACAAAGAACGAGACGTAGCTCTTCTTGACAGGCTACGTGTTATTTCCGGTTTTTTTGATGCGGGAACGGCTGGTGATCAAGTAAACTGGCAGCTCTTGAGCTCAGAAAACCAATTCATCGTCTGTGCTCAGTATCCCGTGCAGGTGAAGCTGTTCCATGCACTCGGTCTCTCTGAAGATCGTATTGATGCGCTCATCGGCTGTCCTCGAAAGACGATCGATGCACGCTGGGCGTATGTGAAGGATGCGATGGATCACCCGATCCGAGACATGGAAGCGTTCAAGCGTGTGTGTCCATTTGTCGTCGTCCCGAACGCAAAAAAATCGTATTGGCATTTGCCGGATGACTATCGTGAAATCCCTGTGACGAACGAGATATACGTGTTTGCATCTATATCAACCGATCTTCGATGAAAATTTCTTCCACCACAACTGAAACGTGAGGATTGACCAGATCGCGTGCAAACCATACGCACGCTTGGACAGGTGATCATCGAGGATCTTGTTCGCGGCCGCGAAATCAATGAACGCCGCGGTCTCCGGGTTATAGGATGGTGACAGGACCTCGCGGACGAATGGAAGCAACGGACCGCGGATCCATTTGGCGGCCGGGCTCATCCATGCGCGCTTCTCTTGGTCTAAGACGTGTGACGGAAGATACGGACGCATCGCGTCGATCAAGACCTTCTTTCCCTGCGTCCGCGAATCGAGTTTGAAACGTGTCGGGATGCGAAACGCGTATTCAACAAGATCCACGTCGAGTAACGGCACGCGCTCTTCAAGACCATGCGCCATGGTGAGTTTGTCCGTACGTACGAGCGACTCATCCGGCAACCAGGTCTGCACGTCTGCGGCCATGAGCTGATTCGTGGCATCTCGCCATTCCGAAGCGAACGAAGGCGCGAGCGCAGAACGGACGTCGCCCGGAGTCTTTAGGAACGACCGGACCGATACTTCTTTCTGCATCACGAATGACAAGTGACGCTCAAGCCCCGGCGTCGTCGCGGTCTTCTTCGCGAATTCTTTGCTCAAGCAAAGTCCGAGCGCCTGTCGTGCAATCGGGATCCGTCGGATGAGATCGATCTTCTGTGCGTACCAGTACCGCGGATATCCCCCGAACAATTCGTCTCCCCCATCGCCGCCGAGCGCGACCGTGATCGTGGGCTTTGCGAACTTTGCGAGCAGATATGTGGACGACTGGACGTGGTTTGAGACCGGTTCATCCATGTACAAAGCGATGTCATCGAGACATGCGAGCACGACTGCCGCGGTCATCGTGAATTCGTAATGTTCCGTCTTAAAATGATCCGATGTCTGTCGTGCGAGTCGCGCGTCCGCGTTGTATTTCTGCGGATCGATCTCCGTCTCATAACCAACCGAAAACGTTTTAATCGTTCCCGACGGATCCAAATCGCGCATCATTGCGAGCACGGACGTCGAGTCGACGCCGCCAGACAAAAAGACGCCGAGCGGTCGGTCAGACACGAGTTGACGCTGCACAGCGGAGCGGACGCGCTCACGAACGCCAACGACCGCATCCTTGTATGACGTGATCTGTTTCCCTTCTTCCAGCTTCCACCACTGTTTCATCGCGACCTGTCCGTCCTTTCCGCCAGAGGCTGATCCACCTTTGGCGGAGAACGTCAGTGCATGCCCAGGTTGAAGTTTTTTCACATCGCGAAACATCGTTCGCGGACCCGGGACGTAGAGAAGACGGAAATACTGACCCACCGCTTCCATATCCACGACTCGTGATACGTCATGTTCCAGGATCGCTTTGATCTCTGAAGAAAAGATCAGACGCGTTCCGTCGACATGGTAGTACAGCGGCTTGATCCCGATCTGGTCGCGGACCAACGTGAGCGATCTTTCGTCTCGGTCCCATACCGCGAACGCAAAGATGCCGTTTAGCTTGCGCAGACCGTCCACGCCCCATCGCGCAAAGAATCTCAAAAGAACCTCGGTATCTGATTGAGACGTGAATGTCTCGCCAAGCCCTTCAAGCTCACGCTTCAGCTCGCGATAATTATAGATCTCCCCGTTGTAGATGATGGTGTAACGTCCGTCAGGGCTCGTCATGGGCTGATGTCCGCCCGGAGACAGGTCAATTATGGACAGACGATTGTGCGCGAACGAAATTCCGGGCGCTTCAAAAAAACCCTCGTCATCTGGACCACGATGTGTCGTCGCCCTGTGCATGCGTCGCAACGCATCGGCGTCGTTCCATGTAAAACCATTGACACCGCACATACTAGTTGCCCGGACGGATATAGACGGACATCTTCTCGATCAAACTCTGCAAGCTGTGACGCTCCTCGACGATGCGCCGCAATTCTGCGCGCGACTTCTGCGTCATGGTCTTGATGAAAAGCGCGACAGATTCCGGCGAGTCGTCCGCAGGAGCGTCAGGATACCCGATCGCGTCCGCGTGCGCGCAGTTGATCACGGGAGTGAGCCCGCAGTACATGGCTTCGAGCACCGTTTTATCGATCGTCTTCGGCACCATGTTCACGAACACGCGATACCGCGGATAGATGTTACGGAGTTCGGGCATGGGGATCGCGCCCATGAATTTCACGCGGTCCTTCAGACCGAGCGACGAGACAAGCCCTTCGATCTCCGCCGCATACTCCGGGTCCTGGCTCGGGTCCTGCGGTCGGCCGTAATGCGTGACGCAGTATTGCGACGGAAGGAGCGCGAGCGTTTTCAACACGATCTCGAACCGCTTTGACCGCGAGATGCGGTGGACCACGAGCAGGTTGGTCATGGGTTCGCGTTCCGCGTCCGGAACGTCTGCGACGTTCCAGTACGCCGTATCGATCCCGTGGCCGGTGACGATCTTTCGTGGGTCGCCTTCGAACTGCGGAAGGCTTTCTTTCGTGGCCGCGAATATGCGCGAGAGACAGATCTCGCCGATGCGGAACGTGATCGTGCGCGTGTAGTGCGTGAACCACAGGTACGTGGGGATGCGTCGGATCCACCAGTACCACGCTCCGGCCGCAAGCCATCGGGTGTTCATGTGCACGAACACACGGTCATATTTCAAGGTGACGATCAGTTTTTGGAAACGCAGAAAAGACCGGAGCCACGATCCGCCCTGTGCGTGTCCCACGCTCAAGACCGGGAACGGGAGCGAGTGCGACACCACGTCGCCGGCGATCACCGTGACCTCATATCCCGCATCCGCGAACGCCTTTGCCCACAAACTCGCGAACGCCAGGTCGTCATGGCGTTCGTCTATTTTTGGAGTGATGAAAAGCAGTTTAAGCATTCTTCAAAATATCGGCGATCCGTTCTGCGGCGTGTCCGTCCCAAAGCGGATGAAGTCCCCCTTTCTTCCAGCGACCGTCCATGACGCTGGAGACGGCGTCAAGGATCTTCGATCGATCGCGACCCACCACTTCGCTCGTTCCGAGTTCGACCGTCACGGGTCGTTCGGTCTGTTCGCGGAGCGTGATGCACGGAACGTTGAATGCCGCCGTCTCTTCCTGCAGTCCACCTGAATCGGTGAGCACGACTTTCGATCCTTTCAGAAGCGCCAGCATGTCGATGTACCCGACGGGCTCGATGGCGCGGATGGTGGGCGGGATCGAGAGTCCGAACGCGTCGAACTTGGCGCGCGCACGGTGATGCATGGGGAACACGAGCGGCAGGCGGACGGACGCAGCCGAGATCGCATCCCAGAGCGGCCTCAACGTGTCCACATCGTCCACATTCTCCGGACGATGGAGCGTAAGCGTCCCGTATGATCCGGGCATGAGCCCCAGATCGGTCAGGATGCGCGAACCGGCCACGGCCGGTTCCATGGCACGCAGACTGTCGATCATCACATTGCCGACCAGGTGGACGCGATCGTGCGTGATCGATTCGTTCTTCAAGTTCGTCATCCCGGCCGGTTCGGTCACGAAGAGCCAGTCGGAATGGTGGTCCGCGATCATTCGGTTCAATTCTTCGGGCATCCGCCAGTTGAAACTGCGGAGGCCTGCTTCAACGTGTCCGACACGAATCCCGGCTACCGTTCCGGCCATGGCACCGGCCGCCGTGCTCGTGACATCGCCGAACACGAGGAGCGCGTCCGGCATTCGTTCACGAAGGACAGGGACGAGCGCGTCCATGATTTTCTTCGTCTGCGTCATGCGATCACCGGCGCCGACTCCAAGATGGACGTCCGGCGCAGGGATCCCCAGTTCCTTGAAAAAAACATCCGACATGGCGGCGTCGTAATGCTGGCCCGTGTGGACAAGGATCGTCGAAACCCCCCGAGCCGCGAGTGCCCGATGCAACGGCGCCACCTTGATGAAGTTCGGCCGCGCCCCGACGAGCAAAACAATATGTTTCATTGAAGTCGCATGGTAATGAAAAACGACTGTTTTGGCAACCGTTTTGCTATGACCAACCGAGTCGCATTTTCACCATCCGCCACACGAGGCGGAGGTGCCTTTTCATTTCCTTCTGATAGTCTAATTTGCTCTCCCCGTGCACGCGTTGCGTAAGCATGGCCGGTACCTCAACCACGCGTTTACCGCGCCGAACAAGGTAGAAAAGAATTTCCGCGTTAATGTCAAACCCCGTGGACTGGAGCGGCAGGTCCACCACGTCCGCGCGGCGATACAGACGGAAGATCGGCGTGACCGCCGTGATCTTCCGTCCAAAGATCACCGAATACACGAGCGTGGACAGCTTGCCGACGAGCACGCGGTACGACGGAATGTCTTTTCCATATCCGGCGAGCTTGGGCGAGCCGGAGACGATATCCACGTCGCCGCGATGGAAACGTTCGAGGAGCAAGGGGACGAGCGAAGGTGAAAACGTGAGGTCCGTATCCATCGTCACCACGAGGTCACCTCTCGCTTCTTTGATCCCGGTGCGGATGGCGACACCCAGCCCACGGTTCCTGTCGTGCTGAACGAGCCGGACCCGTTCCCCGAGACCGCGTGCGACGGCTGCCGTGTCGTCCACGCTGCCGTCGTCCACGACGATGATCTCGTACGGCTCTCCGATCCGCTCGAAGACAGGAACGGCCTCAACCGGAAACCGTTTCAGATTTTCGGCCTCGTTGTATGCGGGAAAGATGAAGCTGATCATACTCTGTGAACGCGACGTTGAAGCGACGCAACCCATTCAAGGATTCTCCTGGAACGCTCCGACCAGGTGTATCGCGCGCTTAACGCGAGCGCAGCCGCCGCCTTGGCGCGCGCTTCATCCGGACGATCCATGGCGCGCACGATCTGGAGCGCGAGCGTGTTGACATCACCGGGCAAGGCGAAAAACGCCGACCGTTCATCCACGATCTCGCGGACCGAGGGCAGGTCCGTCACGACCATCGGCACGCCGCTCATGAGATACTCAAAGAGCTTTAGCGGAGACATGTACAACGCGTAATGTTCCGTATGCGGAAACGGCATGAGGAGCAGGTCTGCGGCGGCATAGAACCGCTTCAGATCCGCTTGCGGAACATGCCCGCGCAGTTCAGTCCCGTCCTGGACACGGGGACGGTACCGCGCGATCTCTTCCGGCGTCCCGCCGACGGCGATCAGCCGGAGCTTCCGTTGTTTGCCGCGAAGATGCGCGACAGCCACAATCGCCTCATCCAGACCCTTCGGCATGCCCATGGTGAGAAACTTCCCGGTATAGAGACAGACGAATTCGCCATCCGGAATGCCGAGCGCGCGCCGTGCCGAAACGCGATCAGGCGCGCCTGCAAACAACGCTGGATCGACCGCGTCTGGTTCCACGAGGATCCGGTCGGACGGAAACCCGAACGACGAAAGGCGTTCTTTTGACGCGCGCGTGAGTGTCACGATCGCATCCATCGTGCGCATGGCGCGACGGCCGAACCACGACGAGTGGACACGGTGCGATTCCCATACGCGAAGCCCTGGAACGTCGCCGAATGAAAAAACGTACGGTTCGCGGCTGTACACGAGGTCGGGTCGGTATGTGAGCAGCCGGGGACGAAGCGCTCGGATGAACGTCGCCGTCTGAATCCAAAATCCAAGCGCGCCGAGCCAATGCCAACGGAGCGCGTCGGCGCACGGCACGCGCTCGAACACGAATGTTTTCGGCTTGTCGTAATAGGCAAACGGATCATCCGCGACCACGGGCGTGCGATCCGTAACATACAGGCGCACCTCATGACCGAGCGCCGCAAACGCCGAACACACGGCCATCACCTGGTCGCTCTGCGCTTTTTCCGACGGGAAACGGCTGTTTGCGATGTAGGCGATTTTCATATCTTTTTCTTACGTCGCAATCGGTCCCAAATGACGACGAGCGCCATCGCCGCCAGAATCGCGAGCAGATTATCCAACGGAATCCGGTACTTCGTGTACCCAGCGATGATGGAATGCAACGCGGAATACACCGCAAAGACGATCAGGATCGGGACGATAACCCCGAACATCTTCCGTCGCTTCGCGAGGACGAGTCCGGCGAGCGTCAAGACTTCAAGTGCGAAGACGTACCCAGCGAGCGACCAGCGCGCCGCCATGATTTTCCAGCCCGCGTCCGCGAATGACCATTGCGCGCCGTATTTCAACCCAGGCTGAAGCATCGGTGACCAGAACCCGGCGACCTTCAACGCCTGCAACTTCCATCCTTCAGACCAGTAGTTTTGCTTCAACCAATCCATCCCAACCTTCGTCCAGTAGTCGTTGAACTCCGGCTCGCTCATCGCTCCAGTATCCTTGCACGATGTCCGACTGTCACCAGGTTCATGAGGATGCCACTCGGTGAACAGTCGTGACGGTTTGAGCCAACCCCGTTCGCGAAGCGCCGCTTCGACTTCCGGCAGCATCACGTACCGCACCTCCTGCGGGTTGTCCGGATTGAACACGCGCTCGCTCGTCTGCACTTCCTGCGGGAATCCGAGGACCGTGAGACCGTACATATTTTCGCTGTTCGCCTTGGCCAAGGCATGTCCCAAATCCGTAGTCAGCGGCACGAACCGGTGGAACGCCTGCCAGTTCCGGTACGTCCACGGCGCAATGAGCGCGGCCGAGACGATCCCCATGATCGCGATCGCGAGCACTGCGCGCTTCACGTCCTTTCGCCAGCGCCACAAAAGCCATGCGGACAAAAGGACGGTCGCGGGCAGAATCGTCCCTTGGACGTACGCCAACGCCGCGATCCAAACGCCGGTCCCGACGGCCCATCGCATTCGCTTCGTCTCTTCGAGACGCAGCAGACTGAAGAGCAGCGTCACGAGGAACAAGCCGGACAGCACCGTGTGGTAGTACTGCGTGTAGTGATAGAAGGTGTACGGATGGATGGCGGTCAGAACCGCCGCGACGAGACCGACTCGACGGTCTTTCGTGAGCGCCCAGCCCAGGCGGTAGACCATGTACGTGAGAAGGACGGCCAGAGCGTTTTGGACGACTGCCTGCGCAAAGAAATTCGCAAACCCGAACAACCCGTACACTCCCGTCAAGAAAAACAAAAAGCCGGGCGAACGGTACGCCGACACGCACCCGACGTCCTGCACGAACGAGTAGCCGTATCCCAGGAACCAATTCTGCACGAGGGTGAAGAATCCCCACTCGCGATTCGCACCAAGCGTCTTCCAGAAAAGCGCCACGGACAGGCCTCGCACGAGAACCGCGAATCCGATCACCCCCGCCGTCCACATCCATACACGACGGCCGGGAACCGGGAACGGGGAACCGAGAACCGTCCATGCAGCGTGCTGCCGACGGACGAGCTCCCCAGCATCAGGAAACTCCTTCGATCTCTCATACGCATTCTTCACCATCCACTCGCGGCGCTCTGACTCCGACAGTTGCTCGCGAATCGCCGCGACGAGCCCCGCGATATCATTAGGTTGGACGACACGACCATCTATTTGCGGCCTGAAAAACGATCCCACGCACCCCACATCCGTCGTCACGATCGGCACGCGCGCGGCCATTGCTTCCACGATCGTCCTCCCCCACCCTTCATATCGGGAAGACAGAACGAACAGGTCAGCACCGCGCCACAGGTCTTCCTGTGAAGACCAAGGCTCGATCGTGACGATATCACTCAGCTTGAGATCATGAATAAGCCGTTCGACGGCTCGCCGGAGCGGTCCTGCGCCGACAAGTCGCGCTCGAAAATCGACACCTTGCTCACGAAGCGACGCGAGCGCACGGACGAGCACATCCAGCCCCTTCTGCTTCACGAACCGGCACGGCGCCACGATCGTCGGCGCCTTGGACCAAGGCTTTGGTTCTCGCGAGAGAAGACCCGTCAGGTTCTGCGCAACCGGAATAACGCTGATGCGGTCGGCCGCGACGTGACATCGCCGGACCAGATGATCGCGTACCCGCTCACTCACGACCCTCACGCCGTCCGCGCGGCGCAGGAAGAACTTTCCCCACCCGGCCATGACTTCGTGAAAAAACGGCAATTCGCGCTCCCACGCGCCCGAATAGTAGTCCGCGTGCTCCTGGACCTCGTACGGAACGTCGAGCAGCCGTGAGACGAGAAAAGCGACGAAACCGGCCGCGAACGGATCTTGCGCCGTGATGATCGGCGTCTCGCCGGTCTTGCGCGCTCGCCTGACCGCCCGCATGACGGCGACGGTTGCTTTCCACACGCGGACGATTGCATTGCCGCGAAAACCGTACACGCACGTCTGCGAATCTCCGCGCTCCGCGTTCTGATGCGCGTTCGCGAGCAACACCGCGGTCACGCGGACGTCGTCTGACGCGAGAGCCGCGAGACGGCCCGAAGATTCTGACGCCGGATCCAGGAATCCGCGCTCGTACGACAGCATGATGATGCGGAGCGGCTTCATAGATTCAGGGCTTCCAGCGTCTTCTTCACCATGGTCTCAAATCGCAACGCGTCCGGCACGGCCGGCGTCGTCCGTTCAGGCCATGGTCCTGACAGGGCGGTACGCCATGCGCCGACGTCACCATACGGCAAGACGCGCACGAGCTCGCCCAAGAGCTCGCGCGTCTCCGGGTTCCCGCCCTTGTCGCTCACGAAGCTCGGCAGACCCACGGACGCGGCCTCGGGCACCACGTGCGGGAAGCCTTCGTATCCGGACGGAAGGACGAACAGGTCGGCCGCGCGGTACCAGTCCGCGAGCGCCGTGCGGTCGAGTCTGCCGACAAACCGCACTCGGTCACCGACGCCCCGTTCAGACGCGAGTTTTTTCCAGTCGTCCAACGATGGCCCGTCGCCTGCGACTACTAAGACGACGTCGCTGGGCAGGTCGGACATGATCCCGATGATAAAATCCACGCCTTTCCAAGGCACGCATCGCACCGCCGTGAGCATCACGCGCTTACCCTCGATGTTGAGTCGCATCGTCGAAGAGGGCAGCGGTTCTGCCGCATTGTAAATGACGCGAATGCGTCCTTCCGGCACGCCCCATGCCTTCACGACAGACGCGAGATACCGGCTCGGCACGATCATGCGGATCGCCCGTTTCGCCGTCCATCGCTCGATCCATTCCAAGACGCGGACCGTCCCCACATGCCGATGCGTCAAAAATTCATCCAACAATTCTTTTCGTCCGGTTCCCGGTTCCCCGTTCCCGGTTCCCCGTTCCCGGTTCCCGGCTTCCCGTTCCCCGTTCCCGGTTCCCTGATACATCTCCCATGCATAATCCCCAACCACCTTCATCACCGTGGATTTGCCAGCGAGCATCGCACCGATCGTGCCTGGCAGACCCTCCGAGACAGGCCCTTGAAGATAAACGACGTCAACGAGCCGTGCTCTGCGACGTACGGTATCCGCAAACTTCCAATATCGTGCCAAAATGTTGCGATTGCGTCCGATCCGTTCAACCGGATATCCGTCCACGTGCTCAATCCCGTCTTTCTCGCCGTATGCGACCACCTGCACTTCGTGCTCTGAAGACAACGCTGCCCGAGCAAAGGCCCGGGTGTATGTGGCAGGTCCGCCTGCGTCCGGCGGATAGATGCCAGTTGCAAGAAGTATCTTCATAAGATTGTCACCCTGAGCGAAGCGAAGGGCTCATGGTTTCTCCAAGACCAACGTCGTTGACCACATGACGTTGTCCAACTGTTCAGGCGTGAACAGCGACCCCATCCGGTCTTCAAGCCCATACCAGACTCTGATGGCGTCGTCCGACGCGCCGCGCATGAAGCCTTTCAGTGGATGCAGGTTGTGCTTGCGGACCGCGATCACACGAAACCCCTGCGCTTCGGCTTGGCGACGAAACTCCGCGTCGTCCACGCGCTTCATGTACGGCCCTTCGATGCCGAAGACCGTGAGAGCTTGGCTAACCGGAACCATGAGGCGCTCCTTCCAGTCCGAGGACCGGAAGTGCCCCGCGTCGTAATTCAAGTATGCGACGCCTCCAGGCTTGAGCGCGGTCCAGACCGTCTTCAAAAAAGCCGGACGGTCCACCACGTGTTCGATCGCGCTCATGGCGACCACCGCGTCGAACGTCCCCTCCTCGACCGGGCGCTGGGCGTCGAGAACACGCAAATCGACCTGCGGGACACCCTGAAACTCCGACCGTCCGCGTTCGACCGCAACCGCGTCCGTGTCCACGCCCACGACGCACCACTCGGGATGTGAAACAACGAATGAAGACCATTTGTGTCCATTGCCGCACGCGAGGTCGAGCACGCGCGCATTCGCCCGGCCGAAGCGACGGTCAAGCTCTCCCAGCATCCACTGTTTTGCGGCATTGCCGCGTTCGTAGATCATCATGGTCGTTGCAGGTTCACGAGCATGCCGCGGATACGAGACGCAATCCCATCCCATCCGTATTTCTCACGAACGACCCGTTCGCCGTTCGTAATGAGTCGTGACCGGAGCGCGGGATCGTTCTGGATGCGGAGCACGGCGGCTGCGATCGAGTCCGGATCACGCGGCTGGCAGAACACGCCGGTCTCGCCGTCCGTGAGAAAATCCGGGATGCCTCCCACCGGGGTACCGACGACCGGAATGCCTGCTGCCATGGCTTCCAGGAACGAATTCCCGAGTCCCTCGGACAGAGACGCGCGCACAAAGATGTCAGACGCCTGCAAGATGCCGGGCAGTTCGTCGTGCGGCTTCGACCCTAAGAAAACGACGCGACCCTGAAGACCTTTCTGCGCAGTCAGCACTTCAAGCTTCTGACGGTCCTCTCCGTCTCCGGCGATCAAAACCTTGTAGGACGCCGGCAGCTTCACGAGCGACCGGATGAGGTCATCAATCCCGTTCTTGAGCGACAAGCGCGAGGCGGTCGCAAGGACGACGTCTCCGTCGTTGAATCCATACGACGCCCGGAGCTCACCGCGACGAACGGATGAAATGCGCGTCGTAAACTTCGCGATGTCCACGCCGTTCGGAACCACCTCCGGCTTTCCCTTAAACCCCATTTTGATCGACCACTCCGCCAAAAAACGGCTGATCGCCTGCACCGCATCCGCGCGCTGGAAGACCTTCTTATGCAAGAACTCCAACTTGCCCGCGCGCTTCGCGTAGTGTTCAAGCGGATCCCCTTCCTGCAGCGTCAGCAAGAGCTTCGTCTTCGGTCTCACCCACGTGTACGTCAAGGCGGCGAATCCTCCGTAGCTCGCCATGAGCGCCCATGCGGCGTCGAACCGTCCAAGCGTGAGCGCCTTCACGGTCCCGAGGACGGGCAGCAGATACTTATCAAACGTCCGCCCGAAACCGACCCGGTGGACCGTGATATTGCCGATATTTTCGGTAGACGCGAGTCCCGGCTTCAGACGCGCGCAGACCATGTGAAACTCCACGCCTGTGGTGAGCGAAGTCGAACCATCCGTGATCCGGTCCGTCACTTCGCGCATGGCAATTTCCGCCCCGCCCACGAGCGGAAAGTAGACGGTGGAAAAGATCATGACTCTCATACGACGCTCTTGAAATAGTCGATGGTCCTCTTGAGACCCTCGCGTAATTCGATCTTCGGTTCCCACCCGAGCTTCGCCTTCGCGAGCGCGATGTCCGCCTGTCGCTGTTTCGGATCGTGCGGCACAGGCGGCAGGTACGTAATCTCGGACGAAGACCCCGTGAGCTCAATCACCAGGTCCGCGAGCTGCTTGATGGTGAACTCGCCGGGGTTCCCGATGTTCACCGGTCCTGTGAACCCTTCTGTCTCCATCATGCGGACGAGACCTTCCACCAGATCATCAACGTATTGAAAACTTCGCGTGTACGAACCATCGCCGTAGACGGTGAGCGGCTCGCCGTGGAGCGCCTGCAGGATGAAATTCGACACCACGCGGCCGTCGTCTTTCGCCATGCGCGGGCCGTATGTGTTGAAGATGCGGACCACGCGGATGTCCACCCCGTACTCGCGGTGGTAGTCGAAGCACAGCGTCTCGGCGCAGCGTTTCCCTTCGTCGTAACACGCGCGGCGTGACGTGGGGTCCACGTTCCCCCAGTACGTTTCGTCTTGCGGATGGCAGAGCGGGTCGCCGTAGACTTCGCTCGTGGACGCCTGGAGCACGCGCGCGCCCGTGGCTTTTGCGAGCTCGAGGCACGTGATCATGCCGAGCACGTTCGTACGGATCGTTTCGACCGGGTCATGCTGGTAGTGCGGCGGAGAGGCGGGACAGGCCAGGTTGTAGATGCGATCAAACTGTCCCGTGAACGGTTTTTGGACGTCCGCTTCGATGAACGTGAAGTTCGGATGGCGCAGGATGTGTTCGATATTGCGCTTGGACCCGGTGAAGAGATTGTCGAGGCACGTCACCGCATGGCCGTCCTGGATGAGACGGTCACAGAGATGGCTGCCGACGAATCCGGCGCCACCGGTCACGAGAATGTGATACATGACTACATCGACGGGCGTCCGTAGCGCGAGAGCCAGATGGAGAGCGCAAGCAGCATCCAGAGCCGATTCCCGTGATTCGTGCCGCGCGTATTTTCGTCGAACAGGCGCTGGACGGCCGGGAGCTGCACGTACGCCGCGAGCGGCCCTTTCGGGTCGATGCACCGTTCGCGCCAATAGCCATTCAGAGGGCCCCGGAACCAGTCTGCGAGCGGCACCTGGAATCCACGCTTTTTTCGGCTCAACACAGCGCTGGGAACGATGCCACGCAAAGCGCGTTTCAGTGCGACTTTCGTCTTACCATGATGCACCTTCTCGTTCAACGGGAGGCGGAGCGCGTAGGCCACGAGGTACTGGTCCAAAAACGGGGCGCGCGCTTCCAGCCCATACGCCATGGTGGCGCGATCCATCTTCACGTTCAGATCGTCGGGAAGATAGCTCATGAGATCGAAACGCAAGGCGCGAGCCAATGGCTCGCCGTCAGTCCCCATCTGCTTCGCGATGAACGCCGCGGGGTCATCGCCAGACGTCTGCTCTAAAAAATCGTGATGGAAGACCCCGGCCGCCTGCGTTGATGAGAAGTATGAACCGCAGAAGAGCTCGGCATAGGCGCGATTCGGATCGCGCTTTGCCCAAGGCGCCGCATCGGCCACGCGGATGAATCGCGGATCATTGAACTCCGTACCGACGATGCGCGCGAGCGGCGGAGCGATGCTCCGGAACCCCGGAATCGCGGCGAGGCGGAGCGCGCGATCAAACGCGACGTACCTTCGATACCCGCCGAACGTCTCATCTCCTCCGTCCCCCGTGAGCACCACCTTGATCTGCTGCGACGCTTGCTCCGAAAGAAGCATGAGCGGCAGCGATGACGAGTCCGCGTACGGCGCGTCGTACTGATTGATGACGTACTCGGCGACGCGGGCGAGATCGTCCGGTTTCGCTTCGAACTCGAGGTGATCCGTATGGAATGCCGTCGCGATCTCGCGCGCCTCCGCGCGTTCGTCCATGCCGATATTCGGGAATCCCATCGTAAATGTACGCAATGGACGGTCGAGATGCTTTACGGCCAACGCGACGACAGCCGCGGAGTCCACGCCTCCCGAGAGAAACGCGCCAACGGGGACATCCGCCTGCAATCGAATCTTCACGGCGTCATCAAGAAGCGACACGATGTCACGCGATACGTCGCCGCTCGCGCTGACCGGGATGCTGGCCCAGTCGTGGTACGACTCGATGCGCACGCCGTTCGCATCCGCGTATCCGCGGTGACCCTGCGGAACGCCGACGATTTCCCGGAATCCCGTGCGCGGCGGCGGCACGTACTGCAGTCCGATGAATTGGCGCAACGCCGCGGGATCGATCGTGACAGGTTCAAGCGGGATGAGCGCCTTGAGCTCGGATGCGAACGCGAACGATCCGTTTGTGAGGACGCGGTAAAAAAACGGCTTCTTCCCGATCCGGTCGCGCGCGAAGAAGAGACGGCGCGTCGTGGCGTCCCAGATCACGAACGCGAACATCCCGCGAAGGCGTTTCACGGAGTCCTCTCCCCAGCGACGGTACGCTTCGAGGATCACCTCGGTGTCTGACGTCGATCGAAATGTCGAGCCGAGCCGTGAGAGCTCCTCACGCAACTCGCGGAAGTTATAAATTTCGCCGTTGTAGACTATGGTGAATCTTCCATCCGGCGCCTGCCCTCCGAAGCCCGAAGGGCGTAGGAGGGTCATCGGTTGCGCGGCGAGTGGCGACAAGTCCACGATGGCGAGCCGTCGGTGGCCCAAACCGACGCCTGGCTTGATCCAGACTCCCTCACCATCACGTCCGCGGTACGGGATCGCATCCATCATGCGCCGAATCAACCCCTCGTCCGGAGGAGATCCGTCGCGCGTGACGATACCTGCAATGCCGCACATATAGATAAGTGCTTGGGTGCTTGAGTGCGAGAGACCCTCGTGCACTCAAGCACTCAAGCACTCAAGCACATTATCCGTAGTTGCTATTTGTGACGAACCTCTCTACTCTAGCCTCAACCATGGGAAATTCCAAGCGTCTCCTCATCGTCGTGACCCAGGCAGAATGGGGTGGCGTTCAGGGCTATGTTGCGCGCTGCGCCGCGGAGGCGAAACGACGCGGATTCGAGGTGCTTGTCGCCGCGGGAGGGACAGGCGAGCTTGAGTCCCGTTGTCTCAATAACGGCATCCCCTATCGCCGCCTGTCACGGCTTCGACGAGACATCTCACCCTTCGCGGACGTATCTGCAATCCGGGAGCTCGTCGCGCTCATGCGAGAGTGGCGACCGGACGTTGTGTACCTCCACAGCTCAAAAGCTGGCATCATCGGGAGCATTGCCGCGCGCATCGCAAAGGTCCCGCGCGTCGTGTACCGCATCGGCGGGTGGTCGTTTCTGGACCCGGTCTCGCCGTTGCAAAAGATCATCCGACGCTGGAGCGAGAAACTGACCGCGGGAATGAAAGACGTCATCATCACGGTCCACCCCGGAGACGAGGAGCTCGCGCGACGCGTGGGCATCCGGCCGCGCGAGGCGCTCGTAACCGTTGCAAATGGGATTGACCTCAATGCGTTCGACGCAAACCTGCTGTCTCGCGATGATGCACGCGCACTACTGCGCGGACTCTGGCGCGAGGGTGTCCCTTCCCACGCGTCCATGGATGAACACGATCAACTTGTCCTGACCGTGGCAAATTTTTATCCTGCAAAAAACCTGATCGGATATCTGGATGCGGTGAAGCTCATCAACAAAGAACGACCACGGACTCGTTTCCTGATCATCGGCGACGGAGAGAGTCGGACCCAGCTCCAGACAGAACGTGCAGCGCTTGGTCTCGACGCGATCGTCTCCCTCCCAGGTAAACGCGACGACGCGGCATCACTCCTCCAAGGCGCCGACGCCTTCGTCCTGCCGTCGGTCAAGGAAGGAATGTCATGGGCCGTCCTCGAAGCCATGGCCGCGTCACTCCCATGCGTTGTGACGGACGTGGGCGCGAACCGATGGATGGCGGAAGACGCGTGCGCCGTGGTCCCTCCGCGCGACCACCAGGCGCTCGCGCATGCGATCCTTCGGCTCCTCGACGACAAAACCGCCGCGGACAGGTCGGGAGCGCGAGCGCGAAACGTCATCGAACGACGATTCACGGATCGCGCGATGTGGGATGCAACGTTCAACGCACTCTTACCGCCTGGGACCACTGCCGCCGTTTGAAACGGGTGCCGTCGGTGGCGCGGGAGTTTCGCTCGTTGTCGAACTCGTCGGTACGGACGACTCGACCGGTGGATTGATCTCGATCGCGATCGGTGTCATGTCAATCGAGGCGTCGATGGAGGTCGCGTTCCCCTTGCGGAGCGCGTCGAGTTTGGGGGCGATGCTCGGATCGACTTGTTGCAGTGCGTTTAAGATGAGGTTCCGTTCTTGGAGGAGACCCATCCGCTCCATGATCCGTGCGATATCGAGATACATGGACGAACTTCCGCCGCCGAGCGTAGGAAGCATCGGAACGACCGATTTCAGGGTCTCCGGGTCGTTCTTCATCTCCGCCGCCTGCGCCAGGATGAGGGCGTCCCTCACGCTCCGCAGGGGGTATTTGGACTTCGCTTTGACCGCCTCGAGGATCGCCTCCGCGCCCTCGTCCGGCTTGCCGAGGTCGAACCATGCGGTCACGCCCACGTACCACCAGCTCTCGCCGATGTTCCGGTTGAATTCGAGCGCCTGTTTCAACACGTCGAGCGACTCCTCCTTCCGGCCGAGCAGGGAGTACATGCGCGACAGGCTGTAGTAGAGCTGCTGCCGCTTCGGTGACGTTTCGATCGCCGCCCGGTACTCACGCTCCGCCAGTGCGATTTCTTTCGCCTGCTCTTCGGGAGGAATGAGCGGCAACACCTCATTCACCAGCCGCGCGTAGATGAAGTGCGTATGCGTGTTCCGTGGATGTTGCGCCACGAATGTCTCCGTTATTTTCTTCGCGTGGTCGTACATCTCGCGCCAATACGGGAGCTGTGCGAGTTGGCCGTTCGTGGCCATGCCGATCAGATCGCGCGACAGGAGAAACGTCTGTTCGTCGAGGTATGGGGTCGGAATGTCCCCCGCCGACTTCATGACCTTCCACGATTCTTCGATGCTCCGACCGCGCAACACGTTCGCTCTGATGGCGAGCATGGATGCTTTGAAGGGAAGGACGGAATACTGCCAGACCACGAACAGCATAACGATCTGCACGATGATAAACCCGGTCCACGGAACGGCGCGCGTCTCCCCCGTCTCACGGGGTCCGGTCTTTTGTCCGTTCACCTCCTCCTTCTTGCCCACGAACTCCCCGCACGTGGCGGCGATCACGAGCGCGTACATGAGATAGCTCATCGAGAAGGCGGCCGGGTGGTCGAACACGAACAGGTTTTGCACGAAGTACGCCACGGGGAGCGCGGTCAACACGGCGGCAATCGGCAGGTCGATCCATCCCTTTTTCCATGCGCGCCACACGAGGTAGAACAGCGCCACGAAAATGGATGTCCATGCCACGAATCCGAACAGTCCCGTCATTGACAGAACGTCGAGAATCGTATTGTGCGCGCGATCAAACCAGGTTTCGTAGTATCCGAACTCGAGCGACTTCGGATTGTATTTGATGTTGAAGAGGATGTGGAAGGCATCAAGCCCCCAGCCCGTGAGCGGGCGCTCCAAAAACCCTTTCCACGCGATCTCCCACGCGATGAAGCGCGTTGTCGTTGCGCCGGAAAAATTCGTCAGACGGTTCAAGATGCTGTTGCTCATGACGAATTCCGTCCCGCGCAACAGGAAGATCACACCATACGCCGCAAAGACTCCGACGCCTCCTGAAAAGATCGTCCATTTCGCCTTTCGATTATCGGTGAACAGCCCGTAATACAGAACGAACACCGCGATCCCTGCCGCTAGCCCGAGCATTGCTCCACGAGACTGTGCCGCGAGGAAAGCCGAGATATCAATCAGTGCGGCCAGCATGTAGATGACGCGGACTTTCTTCGACGTCGTCTTCAGGAACAACAGCACCAAGAAGAACAAATTGAAAATCTGGTACGCCCCCATGTAGATAGGGTTGTCGAGCAGCCCGCCAACTCGTCCACTCGCAGGAAAGAGGAGGAGATTCGGGACGACTTTCTGGAGCAGCGCCACGACCGCCATCACCACGGACAGGAAGACTTCGTAATTCAGGAGGCGCCGCCAGTCAGTCCAAGTTTTTAATAGCCCGATCGCCATGGTGAGCCATGCGAACAGGTGGAGCAGCGTGAAGAGGCCGTTCATGCGCTCCTGGTTCCCCCACCAGGAACGGACCGGGTCCACGGAAAACGCCACGGAGAGACCAACGGCGATGAAGTATGCGATGATCGCGGTGTAGAGCGCCGACTTCGGCGGCCGGTACCGCGGCTCCATCCACGCGAGCGCGAGGTACGCAGGGAACGTGATGCCGATGAGGATCTGGAACGCGATTAACTTTGAGAACACGAACGGGAAAATCACGATCGGAATGAACACGAGCGGCATGAGCAGACCCCCATAAACTCCCAGATAACTGATGACCTTAAAAAACGTGATCGCTCGAGTTCGGTTCATAGTGAATGAGAGGATAGCAGCGCACGATGGAAAATCCAAATTTCAGGAGAGAGAACGGTCTACGAAAGCGCCCTTCCCAAACGTCATCCCGACCGAATGACGCCGCATGTCCTCATTGCGGCGGAATGAGCGGAGGGACAGTTTTCGAACATGGTGAATGCTGAAAAACTGTCCCTCCGCTCGGCCGTCGGACGGCCTCGGTCGGGATGACGCTTTGTAGGCGCATTGTGGCCGTTCCACCATAGCAAAGCCCCCGCTTTACGCGGGGGCTGTTGCTTTCTGCGAGGCGCATGCCCGCAACGATCCTCTGTAAGGCGTAGACCGAAGTCCAGGCCAAAAGAGTACTAGTTGCTGATGACTTGCGTCTGGGTGAGGTCTTCGAGCAGGACATCGTTGGTCCAGTCGCGGGAACCGCCGGCTGTTCCGGACGTGTTGCCGTTCACGTGGACCGAACCGTCTGCGAGGTCAGACCAGAGGAACGTGCCCGAGGCATTGATGCCTTGGTATGCGACTCCACCGCCGACGGAGGTGTCGATGCCGAGTGCACCGCCCATGTCGCCGTCAACAATGTACCCCGTGACCGTCCCACCGCTCGAGCGGTAGAACTGCGTCGAGATCGTATTCCCCGTGCTCGTGAAGGTCGGCGTGGCGCGCAGGGTGTACACCGTGCCCGAACCAGTCACCGATTCTTCGTTCACGAGACGAACCACGATGCGACCGTGGCCGCCCAGACCGGTTGCACCGGTCAGGTCGCCGCCGGTCACCGCATCACGGATGAACACTTCGGCTGAACCGGCCGACACGTTCAACGGTGTCGAACCCTTGTAGAGCCGGAAGTTGTTCAAGTTCGTGATGTTCGTGGACGTGTTGACCGTGAAGATGATCTGCATCCAGGACACGTTGCCGTTGGCGTCCGGCGTGACCTGGAACTTGTAGATCTCCGTGTCCGAACCGCTCGAGAGCGTGTTCGTGGACACGGCGAGCTTCGTCACCGTGGGCTTCGTCTTGCGAAGCACCATCACGTTGCCGTAGAGCCCGTTCGTGGAAGTGGCGTACAACCGCTCACCGGATGCATCACCCGTACCACGGATGTTGATCTGGTTGATGTAGTTGGCGTCCCACTCACCCGTCCGGGTGTCTGTGGCGAGCGCGAGCGTCGGCTGGTCGCCGGAGCGCGGCGAACCTGTCGTGGCGCTCGAGGTGGTGCTAAGCGCGGAGAGCTTGGCCCACAGTTCGAACTGGACCGTGCCGTCCTTCGCAACCTTGATCGGGTTCTGCGACAGGTCAATGTCCTTGGAACTCGTAGTTCCGGCAGACAGGGTGTCCTGGCGGTTCGTCACGTCCCCGTTCTGAGCGACGGCGACCATTGCGAAGTCCGCGTTCTGACCGCCATCGGGCGGGTGCATGATGCGCACGCGATCGATCGTGGCGGCTTCGAATTGCGTCGAGGCCTTGAAGCGGGCGAACACCTTCCAGGCGCTGCCGCCTGCCACGAGAATCGCGGTCTGCGGATGGCTGTCCTGTTGGTAGTTGATGATCCCGCTGTTTCGGACGCTCTGGATAACCGTCTGGCTCGCCGCGGCGGAGTTGTTCACAACGCCTGCGTCGAGTGTTGCGGTCACCGAGTTGGCTTCCTGGTCCTGAGCCGTCACGTCCGCAGCGGCGGCGATCCCGATGGCGAACTGGTCGGTCGAGGTTGTGCTCGACACGGTGCTCGCCAGGGTCACCTTGGCCGTGAGGGTCTTACTCGTGCCCTTCGGAACCGAGATGCTCATGTTCGTGATCTGCGCGTCACCCGTGGTCGTGTCCGGGGCTTTGGAGAGACCCACTTGGGTCGCACCGTCCCAGAGCGAGATCAGCGTGACGAGCTGAGCGAACTTGGCTGCCGTGTAGCCCGGGACAAAGGCCGTTTGCGCCTTGCCCGTGAGCTTCACGGACGTAATCGTCATGTCACTCTGCTGACCGGCCGTGAACGTGAGTCCGACGGCGTCAACATTTTGCTGTTTCTTCACGATCGTCGTTCCGGTCGGCGTGGTGGCAAGCGACACGGAGAGGCTTGAGGCCTTTACCGTCTGCGCGTTGCCTGTAATGGCCGCGTTCGGGACGATCTTCGTCGTTGCGAGGAATTCGCCGGTGTCGACCACGCGGATGTCGCTCGAGCCGAAGGCCACGAACGCCATCGTGTACGCGTTGTTCCCGTCACCGAACAGTTCGCTCGCCACGTCTTCCGAGTTCGAGATGTCAGCGACCACGGCGAGGTTGCGCGTCTGGCCGGCATTCAGGTTCCACGAGTCCGTGAAAATGATGTTCCCGGTCGTGAGAGCTGGTGATGCCACCGCAGTCGGCATGCCGATCGGACCCATTACGGTCGCGCCGGTGTCCGTGTCGATGATCTTGAAGTTCCGGAAGTATTCCGTGCTGGCCGTACCCTTCACCTGGCTGCCGGCGTTCCCCGTGAGCGTCACCGTGAAGCGACGGATTTCAAGGGCGTTGTCCGGCGAGGACAGGGCGAAGTTGAAGAACGGAACCTTGAGCGTGCCCTTGGCCACGTTGCCGGTCGAAGGACCGTTAAACGCAACCGTGAGCTGTCCGCCCTGGGTCGTCACCGTGAGCAGGTTGTCGTCCGTGGTGCCAGCAGTTCCCTGCGTGTCACCATCAAACGAACCTTGCGCGACGGCTGAACAGCCGCCGATAGCCGTATCCGCGATACAGATCGCGGCCCCGGCGTTGTAGACCTTGTCGATCGCCGTCACGTCCGTGGTGTATTCCACGTAGGTCGTGATCGTGCGGTCAGCGCGGCCCGCGATGTCCGCCGTGAGCTTGAACGTCTTTGTGGTGCCGTTCGTAATCACGTACGGCGGGTTGAACACGAGGGTGATCAAGTTCTTCGAGCTCACGCCCGTCGCGCTTGCCACCTGCGTGGTGCCCTGCCAGAGCTTGAGGTTCTTCAGGTCCGAGTTCGTGATGGAACCGGACTGATAGAGCGTCACCTGGCGGACCTCCACGTCGTTCGTGTTCGCCGTAATGCGGAAGTTGGAGATTTCCGCATCCTTCGTGCCGATGGTCGGGTTGGTCGGCTGGACGCCCTTCGTGATTTCCACGCGGGCGGCTGCCGTCGTACCAACGGTGAAGGTGTTGCCGCGAACCGGGAAGGAACCGGAGACGGTCCCCGTGCCCGAGATCACGACGGACGCGGCGTCGGTGAGTTCCATTGAGTGTTGACCACCAGTGGAGCCGGCTGCCACGCCAAAGTCGCCGTACAAGTACACCGAGATCGTCGTCCCGGCCGGCACAGAGATGCCGAGGGAGTTGAACTCAACCACGTGCGTGGTGGAGTTGATCGTGCGGCCCGTGGTGAGGCGCTGCAAGTTCTGATCGTACAGGTACACGTTGGCGAAGTCCGCCGCCGCACCCGTTCCAACGCGGCGGAAGCTGAGACCGTTCAGGAGCGCCTGGTCAGAACCCGCCGTGAGGTTGACCTTCACGAGGGAAACGGACGAGGCGTTCCGAGGAACGTTCTGGCCTGCCGGTGTGTCCGGAGCGAGAGCGACTGACAATCCGCCCGTGACCGGGGCTTGGCTCGTGCAGGCCACGTCGGCGAGATCCGCCTCATAGCCCGTCACGTCGGCGCCGGCCGTGTAGACGACGGTCGTCGGGACCGCGTCGCCTGCGTGCAGCATGTTCGCCGTCATACCGGCGGCGGTCACGTTACGTTTGCTGCCTCCCCACACCATGTACGTGTTCGTATCACCGGCGTAGGAGACCAGCTGACCATCCGGGTGAACCGGAGAGTTGACCGACGATCCGACGGAGTAGTTCACGAAGAACGAATCCGGGACGTCGACCACGCTCTGGGCCCAGGAGTCGCCGTAAAGCGTCTTCGCCAAGGCTTCCGTCTCAATCCAGTGGAGCATGGCGCAGCGGCCTGTGACGGCGTAGACCTTCGGGTCGGTCGTGATCTTCACGAGCTTGGTGCCCGGGCGGATCGTGACGTTGCCTCCGATCATGATGGCCGCGAGCTCCGCATCGGTAATGGTCTTCACCGATGAGAAATCGCTGTACCAAGAGAAGTATGTTTTCTCGTTCGGGAAGACGTAGCGTTTCCCGTCCGCGCCGTAGTAATACACGGCCGGGCCCGACGCCTTCACGAGATCGCCCGGGTTCAGCGTGGCGGCACTCGCGACGCTTGGAAACGCCAGGGTGCCTCCGACTGACCAGAGGATCGTCGTCATGGAGACGAACGAAGAGAAAACCTTTTTAAGGGATTTCATGTGATGAATGATTCCGATGAATGACGCGCTGATACGAACGGAACGTTTGTGATCAGGCACGTGCGAATCATCGGATGGAGTGTGATACGTGGGATCCGTAGGAATCCCGCGCATCGAATGGTGAATATATTCACCCTGTCTTCCCGACGGATGTCGGGGTCGACCTTTAGAGACAGAATGTCCTGGCGAGGATGCATTCGTACTGGCGGGCGCATAGGGAAGGAATCCGCGATGCGGAGACGTTCCTCACCCGCCCGGTTGGAAGACTCTGCCAGTGCAGGGTCGCCCAATGAGGAGGGATCGCGAAGTCGAGACGACTATGGTTTCGTCGTGGTGGTCATGGTCGTTGATGTGGATGGAGACGTTCCGTTCATCGTAGACGTTGTTGATCCCGGGAGTCCGGACGTGGACCCTTCGGCTCCGCTCAGGGCAGGCTGTGCCGATGCCGTACTCGACGCTGTAAGCACGTTCGACGTGCTCGACGTGCTGGTCGCGTTTGAGAGCGCGAGCGACTGCTCCTCCGCCTGCTGCTGAGCCGTAAATGATTTCGCGGTGGCGTCCTTAATCATCCCGACAGCCTCATTAAGCTTGTTGTCCTGCACGAGCTGCTGCACGGCATTCAGTGACGTTTGAGCGTCTTCCGTAAGCTCACGCGTGGACGTTGAGCTCCCAATGAGCGCTTTCGTGGCCGCGACCGTGACCGCCGCGACTTCCGCGTGCGCCGCGAGCGATGACCCGATGTCTGAATCGCTGACGGACGTGTTCCCGGCATCGGCATGGACGTCAACGAGCGCTTCGAGCGCCTTGATCCCGTTATCCGCCGCCTGCACCTGTGCCGCGACCACCTTCTCCTTTACTTCCTGCGAAAGCTCATTTTTCGTTTCATTCAACGCTTTCACCACTTCAACCGCGTTCTTATCAACGGTCTTGGCAATGTCTGCGACGTCGCTTCCGGATGAGCCTTCCTGCACATCGGCAAGTTGCTGCTTCAATGTATCAAGATCGCGCTTCAGAATATCGGCCGCTTGTGACGCGCGCTCCTCCTTCTTCGTGACGGGCGTTGAAACAATCGTCTTCAGTTCTGCAACGCGACGGATCGTGAATTCCGCTTTGAGTTTCACCTTGTCCTGCTTCGTGGACGCGAGCGCGAGACGCGCCTGTTCCGTGACGAGCTTCACCGAATAAAGCGTATCTCCCGGGATTGAGTTTTCAGCCGCGCTCACCGACGCGATCGATCCGCCAAGGACGACGGTCGAAATAGACAGGGTCGCGACCGCTGGCCCCCGCAACGTTCGCATGACGCGCGCGTAGAGCGGCGCGAAGATGGGCAGACGACGCCGGATCGCCTCGGTCTCCGCCGACGGCATCGTATTCTTCACCTGCATGAGGAGCGTCTCGCGCGTGGAACGTAACCATGCGGGATCAGGATTGATCCCGCGTTCGCGGTCGCGGAGCGACCGGATGATGCGATAGAGGTCTCGTTTCATTGATTGTTCGCGTCAATGGTATCCAGCGCTTTCTTCGCCCGGTGGTAGACGACCCGGACGTTGCCGGTCGTTTTCCCCAGAATCTCGCCGATGATGTTGAACGGGAGTCCGTCGATGAGCCGGAGCATGATTACGTCGCGGTACTCGTCTTTGAGGCGCTCGAGCTTCCCCATGATGAGTGCGAGGTCTGCTCGGGCTTCGATAACAGCTTTGGACTGCCCTGCATCTGACGGATCACCTGATGCAAAAGAAGACGTTTCAGACGCCTGAAACGTTACAGCCAGCGTTCGGGATGGATTTGCGGCTCGTTGCCGGTACCAGTCAATTACGGCGTTCCTCGCGATCTGATAGAGCAGGGCTCGGATATCTCCAATGGCGCGATGTTCCTGGACGTATCGCCAGCACTTTAAAAACGTGTCGGACGTGAGGTCTTCTGCGTCTTCTTTGGAAGGCAGTTTCAACAAAACGAACCGATAAATCGATATGACATATCGGTCGTAAATACGCGCAAATGCCTGCGAATCCTGATGCGCCCGGATGCGATACAGCAGGTAACGATCCACGAGGTTCGTCATGCGTTGTTTTGGGGATTGTGACGCTTTCCTGACAGAAAAATGTTCCTCCTGGCGAGAACGGACAGGCTACATGACTGAATGATGGGAGACAAGATGATATTCATTGATAATGACTCGTTGTCTACGCTAGCGTAGACAACATTTACTCTTTATGGCATGATTTATTCATGTCGGACCAAACAAAAAATGCGTTCCGCGTCACGCTCTCCGAAGCCGCCAAACTGTTCGGAGTCCACGATAAGACGCTTCGTCGCGCCTTGAAGCGCGGAGAACTTCGCTACGTCGTCGTCCGAGGTCGCTACCGTCTGCATTTTGAATCACTCATGATCTGGTCTCAAAAGACGGTGACTGTACGGAACAAGCGAGACATGCACGGGATCGGGCAATGGGTGGAACGATGGAGGATCAGGAATACGCTGTACTCCCCGCGACCGCCAAAACAGGAACCATAACGAGACATAAGTACCCCGCCGTTCGCGAACGGCGGGGTACTTATGTCTGAACTCGATGGGACGCGTTACAGCGTCATGTATTCCGACGCCACTCCGTTCACCACCGAATAGATCTTCCACGGGTCGCGCTTTGGCCCAGGCATGCCCGGCGTTCCGGAAGGCATGGCCGGGAGCGCAATCGCGTCGAAGCTGGGCTTCTCGTCCAGAAGCTTGCGGATGACTTCGAACGGAACGTGCCCCTCCACCGCGTACCCCTCTACGAGGGTCGTGTGGCAGCTCCACAAATCGGACGGAATGCGATAGCGCTCCTTCACGGTGGGGAGACGCTCGTTCACCACGGTCACGTCGAACCCTTCATGTTTGAGGTACGCAATGTATCCCTCGCAGCATCCGCACGTCGGCGCCTTATACACGGTAACGGACGTTCGCGGTTGTTCTTGACCGATCGGTTCCGATTTTGTGGACGACGATGCGGCGACCGCCGTCGTTGTCGCGACAAGGTCTGCCGTCGCGAGAGTGCCACGATCGGCGCCTGGAGCCGTTTGCAGGACTGCGACGGCATTCCCCCGTTCCGACGCGGGCGCCTGGAACAAGAAAATTCCGACGATAAATGACGCCGCGAGGAGAACGACAACGTGGTGCGATTTCATACGCGTCACCGTTACCCCGCCATCGGGCCGGCACTCAATTTCGCGAAGCCGATGAAGATGGCGCCCAGGATCGTCGTCATGACCACCGGCGCTGCGGCCGACACCCAGTTCCGACGGTTGGGCTTGAACCCCCGGATGAGAAGCGAGTTCATCACCACCGACACCGAGCTCAAGGCCATCGCCAACCCCGCGAGTTCCGGTTTCAGGATGAGGCCAACACCTGCGAAAACGCGGGCCGCGATCGGAATGCCTATGACGTTGTAGAACAGCGAGAAGAAGAGGTTCTGCTTCACCTTGCCGAGCGTCTCCCGCGCAAGTTTCACGGCCGTGACTACGTCCGTCAGGTCGCTCTTCATGAGCACAATGCCGCCCGTTTCCATGGCCACGTCCGTGCCGCTCCCCATGGCGATGCCGAGATCGGCCTGCGCCAAAGCCGGCGCGTCATTGATGCCGTCCCCCACCATGGCCACCTTGATGCCGGTGCCCTGGAGCTTCTTCACCTCGTTCGCCTTGTCTTCCGGCAGCACGTCGGCGAGCACGTTCGTGATGCCGGCCTGCTTCGCGATCGCCCGTGCCGTGCGCTCGTTGTCGCCCGTGATCATGTACGTTGCGAGTCCCATGCGCTGGAGCGCGGCCACCGCCTGCGCCGACGTTTCCTTGATCGTGTCCGCAACCGCGATGAGTCCGAGGATCTCCTTTCCGTTTGCGAGGATCATCGCGGTCTTTCCCGCCTCTTCGAGCTTCCGCATCTTCCGGTCGATGCCGCGCACGTCCAACCCGAGGATGTCGATGACGAGCTTGCGGTTGCCGAAGGAGTAGGTCGTCCCGTTCCACACGGCCTGAACGCCGTGCCCAGGAATGGCTTGAAACTCTCGGACGTCGACGGGCGTGATCCCCTCTTCTTCCGCGTACCGACAGATGGCTTCGGCGAGCGGGTGCTCGGACTTCGCCTCCAGTCCGGCCGCGATTTCCAGGAGCTCGTCCTCATCGGTGAGCGACGCGCCCACGATGTCCGTGACTTCCGGTGTCCCTTTCGTGATCGTGCCCGTCTTGTCGAACACGACCGCCCGAATCTTGCATGCCGCTTCGAGCGGCTCGCCACCTTTCACGAGGATGCCGTGTTCAGCTCCCTTGCCTGTGCTCACCATGATCGCCGTGGGCGTGGCGAGGCCGAGGGCACACGGACAGGCGATGACGATGACGGCGGTAAACGCCATCAGGGCGAAGCTGAGCGGCGCCTGGAGGATGAGGAGCCACACGAGGAACGTGAGGACCGCGATGCCGATGACCGCCGGCACGAACCAACTCGAGATGCGGTCGGCGAATGCCTGGATGGGCGCGCGCGACCCCTGCGCGTCTTCGATCAACTTGATGATCTGCGCGAGAACCGTCTTCGAACCCACGTTCGTGGCGCGGAACTCGAAGCTCCCCGTCTTGTTCATCGTCGCGCCGATGACGGTATCCCCTTCCTTCTTTTCGACCGGCAGGCTCTCGCCCGTGAGCATGCTCTCGTCCACGGCGGACGAGCCCGTCACCACGATGCCGTCCACCGGGATCTTCTCGCCGGGCCGAACCACGATCACGTCTTCCTGTGCCACCTCGTCGATCGGGATGTCGAGCGACCGGCCGTCGCGCACCACGCGCGCGGTCTTCGCCTGCAGGCCCATGAGCTTTTTCACCGCTTCGGACGTCCTGCCTTTCGCCTTGCTCTCCAGCCACTTGCCGAGGATGACGAAGGTGATGAGGAACGCGGATGTTTCGAAGTAGAGTTCAGGAATCTTTTCGCCGACCGACCCGAGCAGGCTTCCGGCGCGAACGGCGTACACGATGAAGTTCACCGCACTGTAGAGATACGCGGTCGACGTCCCGATGGCGATCAGACTGTCCATGTTGAACGTCTTCATGCGCAGGCTCGACCACATCCCTCTGTAGAAGCCGGCGCCGATCAGGAACTGCACGGGGGTGGCGAGCACGAATGAGACGATCCCGATCCATGGCAGCATGGCCGCGCGCAGCGGCAGGAAGCCGAAGAAATCCAGGAACATGAAGTACAGCATCGGGATGCTGAGCGCGAGGCTCGTGAGGAACCTCCGGCGGTACGCGAGCATCTCATTCTTGCGCCGCTTCCGCTCTTCTTCCGGGTCCGCCTTGTCGGCGAGGTCGGCGCGGTACCCCGCTTTTTTGATCTGTCCGATGATGTCCCGTTCATTCGTGAGTCGCGAATCGAAGATCACACGCGCTTTCTCCGCCGCGAAGTTCACGTTCGCTTCTTTCACGCCGCGAAGTTTCTTCACGCTCCGTTCGATGAGCCCGGCGCACGATGAACAGTGCATGCCGCCCACGAGGAACGTGGCGCGCTGTTCCGTCCCTTCGCCGACGGATGAACCCGGAGCCGCCGCGGGCGGCGTGTGAATGGCAATGGCTTGGACCGGTTCCGACGGTGCCGTGACGGACGACGCCGCAGATGAAGACGGAGCGTGGATCGCGCCGACCCGGTCGAATACGTGGCTCACGGCGAGCGTGCGCGCCAAGTGCTCGACGATCTTCCCGGCCTCCTGGGACGTCGTCGCGTTCGTTACGGTGCCGGCCTTCTGGGACGTCACGCGCCCCTCGAAGTACGGCTCGCCGCGCTCGTCGTGCCGGATGCGGCCTTCGGCCCACGTAGTAACTTCGTAGCGCACGCGCGCGTCGGCGTTCTGGGCGGCGCGCTCCGACGCGTGTTCCGATGCCGGTGGCGTTTCCTGTTCTGGAGATGTCGCACCTGTCAGCGGGACGTCTGTGTTCGCGACCGGTTCGGACGAGACGGGAGCGGCGGCCATCTCCGTCCGCACGGGGACAGCTTGGTAGCCGAGACCCGCGATCGTATTCACGATCTCGTGCTCGGTGACCGGCGCTTCAGCCTGCACCACGCAGTCACCGGTGGGATAACTCACCTTTACGTCGCGGACGCCCGCGAGCTCGCGGAGCGTTTCACGGATGAGCGTTTCGCAGGATGCGCAATGCATCCCCGAAAGTTTTAGAGTGTAGGTCATAGGTTATGTGTTCAGCCGACCTGGTACCCTTCGAGGGCAAGCTCATCGCGGAAGTGCGAGGGTTCAATCGGTCGATCCGCGACCACGGTCGTGTGTCCCGTTGCGTCGTCGATCGTCACCGAATGAACCCCTTCGATCTTCTTCAAGATGAGCGAGCACACCTTGGCACAGGCTGAACAGGTAAGATTCGTAATGGTGAAGTGTTGGACATTCATAGTGTGATGATTAACGGACGCGGACCCTGCCCCTCCACATGCCCATGGGGCACGTGAGGTCGTACTCCCCGGCGTTCTGCGGAGTGAAGCGGATGAGGGTCGCGCCCGGATAGGCCTGGTCGGCGTTGATGCCGAGTTCACGGTTCACGAAGGCCACCATGCACCCAAGTGGCGGTTCGTCGGACGTAATCGTGAGGAACACGGGTTTCCCCTTCTCCACCACGATCGTGTCCGGAATGAGGATGCCGTCAACGACCTTAGCGAAGGCGGCGACGTCGCCCGCCTGTTTGACGATCGAGGACGCGGACGCAGCCGGAACCGGCCGCTTCGCACCTCCGCCGCAACCGCACCCGCCGCCGCCGGAACCGCACGAGGAGCCGGATGCGCGATTCGTCGCGGGTTGCGCGGCTGCGGCCGGCGCGGCCGCTCCGGATCCGTCCACCACGGTGAATGATCCGCGGTACATGCCCATGGAACAGGAGAACGGGATGGAACCCGTGGACTTCGGAGTGAATTCAATCACGTTCTCTCCGGGCTTCAGATTCCGGCTGATGCCAAGCGACGGCACCACGAGCGCCGTAGCGCAGCTGAACGAGGATTCGGATGTGATGACCCACCGCACGGGGACGCCGACGCGAACCGTGAAGCTGTTCGGAATGTACGCGGCCGCTTTCTGGGTCATGCGGACGAGCTGGACGCCGTTCACGAGGTCCGCGACGTTCGTGGCGCGGACGGTACGAACCGTTTTCGGGTTGAAGCCTGCGAGCGCCATGGCGTTCCCAACGTTGAACATGCCGAACAGGAACACGGCCAAGCCCACGGTCGCGTAGAACCGTCGCGCCACCGCGCCTTTGATCACGGACGTGAGGCCGCCGATCGAGAGGAGTGCCGGCGCCGTGCCAAGCGCGAAGAGCCCCATCACGAGAGCTCCCTGGACGAAGCTCCCGGTGCTGATGGCATAGATCTGCATGGCCTGGGTGAACCCGCACGGCAGGAAGAAGGTCAACGCGCCGGTCATCATGGCCGAACGGTGGCTGTACTCTTTCTGGTGCCGCGAAATACCGAACAGGCGGGCCAGCGATGCGGGGAGTGTGAATGACGCATCTTTCAGCCTGGGCGACACGCCCGTCAGTTTGAGGCCGAGCACGACCATCACTACGCCCACGGCGAGCGTGAGGAACATGAGCATCGTATTCGACAGTTTCAGGAATCCGCCGAGGATGCCGAGGAGCCCGCCGAGCGCGGCGTACCCGAGGATGCGACCCACGTTGAAATACAGGTGAGGCCGGAACTTCTGCCACGACGTGGCTTCCGGATGCCGTTCCGCATGGCGCGCCGAGACTCCGAGAATCAGGCCTCCGACCAGCGCCATGCAGGTGGAAATGCCGGCAACGAGCCCCACGATGAGCGCCATGGGATACGTGACTTTTTGCGTTTCAAGGGAGAGGTCGAGAATGCCGAGGCCGCGCGCGGCGAAGTAGAGCGCGAGCAGGATGACGAACGCGAGCCCAAGCTCGCGGTAATCGTGCGGGTTCCGCGAGAACCACGTGGCGAGTTGCTTCACGCCGATCTCATACCCCGCCTCGCGGATTGCCCTTTCCACCTCCAGTCGGCTCGGAACATCCTGCCCGTATCCGATCGTCGCCTCGCCCTTCTGGTACGACACGCAGACGTTCTGGACGCCTTGGACTTTCGAGATGCCGTCCTCGAGGAGGAGCTCGCAGGATCGGCAGTGCATTCCCCGAATGGGGATTTCGAATTGTTTCATAGGATCGAATGTGATGAATGAACAACCAAAACACGACCGATAGACGATCGGTCGATCCGACGGACGGTTATTCGCGTTTAAAAACGGATCCGGTCAGTGAAAGAGGCGTGGACGCGCCGAAGGACGGCGCTCGCGCAAGACGGCCGCGGGAAGGAGACGAGATGATCCGCGCGGAACCGCCTTGAGGGCGGTCGGACACGGTCATGGACCGTTCCGACGGGTTGCTTACGGAAGAAATAGATGTCGCAGATCGGATGATCTGGTCGGAATCATGCCCCATCAGGCACACGCCGGCCGCGGCCGGCGAGGCTCGTACCAAGAAGCGTTCGTATCCGACGGGACTCTTCTGCGGCGTCGAAACGGACTCACAGTCAACAGAATGAGAAACGACGGGTGATGCGGCCGTCGCAGTCGGAACGGAAAACAGGCACACGACGCAGTTCCCCCCGATGAGGAGGGCCACGACCGCGAGGAGCGCGATGTACCTGATGCGAAAGGGGAACATATTCAGCCTTTGCGCTGCGAAATGTTGCACGCGCGCAGTATTTCCTTGATGAACCGCATGCGCGTGGTCGCGCGCTTCGAGCCGAGCGCGCTCCCGCACGAATGCAGGTGGCTCTCCAGCATCAGGTTGTTCGCCTGGCGGAGGAGCCCGATCACGGCGTTATTCTGCTGGATGAGATCCATGCAGTACCGATCGTCCTTCACCATCGCGATCACGGAATTGAGTTGGCCCCGCGCCTTCATCAGGGTGCGGGTCGTTTGTTCGGTGTAGGGAGGGATCATGCGTGGGGGGGGAACCTATACCCTAGGTTAGGGTAGATGGGGGTTCATACGGCGTCAAGAGCGCGAATCCCCGCCTCACGGACGCATAGACACATCGCCCCTTTGCGGGGCGATGTGTATGGTGTGATTAGGGCGCGGTGACGGGAACCGCGCACTCGAGCGGTTCCTGTTTCAGTTCGCGGTAGAGTTCGAGCGTCGTCTTCGCGATTTCGTTCCAGTCGTGCTTGACGAGGATACGTTCGCGGAGCTTCTCCCCCATCGCATTCCGTTCCGCGTCAGACAGTTCAAGCATGGTCTCGATCGCGTGCGCGAGCGACATGACGTCGTTCGGGATCACGTTCGGAGCGAGCGTGCCCGTGACTTCCGTATTTTCAGGGATGTCGGACACGATGACCGGACGACCGTAGCAGATCGCCTCCAGAAGCGCGATGGACATCCCTTCGGACGACGCGATGGACAGGTGCGCGGTCGCATTCGCCTGGAGGGACGCGAGCGCCGCTCCGTGCTGTTCGCCAAGGAGGCGAACGCCTGGCGTCGCTTCCGCGAGTTGTTTCAATTCCTGTTCGTACACGGACGTGAAGGCGCCGCTCCCGACAATCACGAGCGGGTAGGTCTTCACGAGGTCCGGCCGGCGCTCCGTGAGCGCGCGGTACGCACCGATGGCCACGTGAACGTTTTTGTGCGGGATGAGTCGCGTCACCAT
This sequence comes from Candidatus Uhrbacteria bacterium RIFCSPHIGHO2_12_FULL_60_25, assembly GCA_001791275.1. Lineage (GTDB taxonomy): Bacteria > Patescibacteriota > Patescibacteriia > 2-12-FULL-60-25 > 2-12-FULL-60-25 > 2-12-FULL-60-25. The sequence goes on from MGEH01000024.1 coordinate 90,660, forward strand.
GGCGATGTAGCGATTCGGCTCAAGACCGAAGGACGACAATGCGTCATGAGACTCGACAGACGGCACGCGGACCCCGTTCGGGATCACGGCCGGCTGGCACTGGTACTCGTCGAGACAGTACGCGGCTAGCGCGTCGGACACGGCGATCGTGCGGTGGGCAAAGCGGCACGTGAACCATTCGCCTGCGCGGAGCATGATGCGGGCGAACGCGCCCCACTTGGCGTGCGTACGGTCAATGCAGTGGAACGTGCACACGAGTCGCGCCTTCGGGTGAAGCACGCGCGCGAGTGGCGCCAACAGGGACGGGCCCACGCCGTGCATGTGGATCACGTCCGGTTTGTCACGAAGAGACAAAACGAGCGCCGTGAACGTATGCGTAATGGCGTCCAGGTGCTTTGTCGTGACGCCGTAGCTGACACGGCGTGTGATCCCGGATGGAGACGGCACCTCGCCGACGTACCACGCGCGGTCGTACGACACCACGCGCGCGCCAAGGCGCACCAATGCCGCCGAGAGTTCCTCGACGTGGCGCTCGATGCCGCCCGAACGGGCAGGCACCCCTTTGTGGCCAACCATGACAATGGTCATACGTGTGGTGTCCTCGTCCAATGAGAACTGCTTACCATAGCCGAAAAAGGCCGTCTTGTCAAGACGGCCGTACCTACCAATTTAGGCTCTATTTAGGGCAAAACAGGGCCCTCGCTCGTCTCTGGCCCAGCCTGCATCCGGAACGTCGTGTCCGTGGAGTCATCGGCCGCCGTGGCCGTACTGGTGGCCACGACCATGATCGGACGACCCGCATCCTGCGACCTCGGGCTCACCTCAACCTCGAACCCGAACACCGCTTCGGACGCGTCTATACCTCCGAGACGAGGCAGGGACCAGCGCACCGTCTGTCCGGACACGTCCCACATACCGCCGTTCGGAGCCGTCACGTTGCCCGTCGCTCGGACGCGTGTCGGCAATGTCGCGGAGACTCGTACGTCGCGGACCTCGTCTGCGACAGGACCGATGGTCCAGAACACCCAGTATCGCGTGTCCTCCCCGACTTTCGGCGGATTCGGCCCTGCGCCGATCTGATCCCCTTCGGAAGACGTGTAACGGACAGATGTTTCGAACGGGATCGCAGACCGGATCACGCCCATGGTTGCAGGGCCCATCAACCGTCCCCCCTCAGGCCATTCTCCAAGCAGCGCAACGAACCATTCATGCGCCGGTGATTCACGGATTGTAAAAGATGGGAGGACCACGTCGGTCTGACCGGATGTGAGTTCAATTTCGCGTACTTCCGGATCGAGGAGCGGGTGTGCGACAAGCAGCGTCATCTGCGATTCGACGCCTGACAGACGGATGTGCGTTTCGGAAGTTGGACGAGAAATGAGCGCACTCGTGACCGTGGGCCATTTCCAATCAAAGATGTCGGCTTCAAATGCACCCCGCGAGACTTCACGCGCGCCGCTACTCACGATCCATTTCAAACGAATGTCACGCTCGCCAGAAATGACGGGTTCTGTTCGGTGGATCGGTACGAACACATATCGTTTTTCCTTTGCCGCAAGCGACCCAAGCGTCACACGTTCTCCGAGCTCCGTAACCGGAGGATCAAACGTCACTTGGACGTACGGGAGTTTGAGTGCCGTCGTATTTTCGATCACGAGCGGAATCATCCCGCCCTGTGACGAGACCGAATCGACACGAAACTCATCCGGAACGACTGCGGCGAGTGCACTCGCAGTGACCTGGCGTTCTTCGCTCCCGACCTCGTCGAACGGTTGGCCGTTTTCTTCGTACGCGAACGAAAATCCGAATGAGGCCGTGGCGCCGACCGGCTGATAGAGGCGGACCACGAGGTGCGCGACTTGCAGTTCTCCGGGAGAGATATCGCCGAGGAAGACACGACCGTCCGCGCTCACGACCGGCTCGGACGACAGGATCTCGGTCCCGGGCGGAAGACGCCACTGGAGTCGGACGTTATGAACGTCTTTCGTGGCGCCGATCCGCGCGATGAGCGGAACCGGGGCGCCGGACGTGAGCGCGGGCGCCGTGAGGTTCAGCGTGAGCAACGACGGGCGCGGCGGGCGGAGCGCGACCGAGACCAAAACCGCGACGAGTAGCGCGCAGATGCCGAGGAGCGCGGCGTCGAAAACGAAGACAACACGCGGGTGCCGGTGCTTATCCTGGTACTTCGCATAAAAAATTCTCCGGGCGTAGGAACTGAACGCGCGCGCAGGCCCGAGTCCGGCCTGAAACGTATAAGACGCGAGTCCGGCGCGCCGGCGGTTGGTGAAGCGTTGGAGAGAAGGCATGGGTGTGAGGGGAGTGCTTAGTGCTTGAGTGCTTAAGTGCGCGAGCCTCCTCGCACTCAAGCACTCAAGCACTTTTCTCATGGTGTGATCGGGACGCCCGAGGCGAGCAGTTCAACGACGCCGTCGTTGTCGAGGTCGGACAGCGCGACCGTGACGCCAGCCGCGCTCGACTTGTGGCTGATCGTGAATTCGCGTTTCAAGACTCCGGAGCCGTCGAAGATGCGCACGCGCGGCACGCTCCCCTTCCCCGACCCTGCGACAATATCATCTTTGCCGTCGCCATCCACGTCCCCGACCGCGACCGAGACGCCGCTCCGGTCCTGCTTGTCGAACGCGAAGAACCCGTTCATCCACACGAGACCGTCCGTCTTGAACACGCGGACGTGCGGACCGCCGCCAGGGCCCGCGCCGGTCACGACCTCGCGCTTCCCGTCGCCGTCAAGATCGCCGACCGCGACGGAGACGCCGCCGCGAAACGCCGCCGCGTACGCGTTCCAGGTGGCACGGACCGTGCCATCGAGTTCGATAACTTTGACCTGTACCCCGTCTCCTTTCCCGACCGCGATCTCCCACGCAGCGTCGCGATCCATGTTCCCCGCCGCGATGAAGATGGTCCCGCGATACGCCGAACCGAATGGACGAACCGTGCGGACCTGGCCGTTGCCGAGTGCCACGCGTAGCGCTCCCGCGCTCGCGGAGACGACGTCATTGCGCCCGTCGCGATCAAGGTCTTGGACAAGCACGTTCGCGCCCCCTGCCACGTCTGACCGCTGGGCAAAGAATCCGGCGCGCGGCTGCGTGCCGTCCGCGTGGTACACGCGCACGAAGCTCCCGTTCACAAAGGACGTACTCTTGCCGATGGACGAGGCGGCCTGGCGGCGATATAGCAACAGACCTTCTTGTGCACCCAGCGTGACGGACGTTTCGAGCCGGCCGCTGTTCACGGCCGGGTCCTGCGTACCGCGCAAGCGCTCGTAGACGCCGGTCAGTTCGACGGTCTGCGACGTGGTGAGGCTGTTCACCACGACCGCGCCGCGTTCGTAGTCGCGCCACCACACGGCTTCTTTCACGCCGGAGACGCCGGACGGTTTCAAAATGCGTGGCTCACCCGTTGGTTTCCCGAGCAACGCGTCGTACTCGTCATACCACCATGTCTGGCCGTGGTCGCGATTGCCGTAATCGAACGAGTAGTAGCCGTCGCTCAAGAGGGACGTGGCAAGCCCGAACCGCATGAGCTTCCAGTTGCTCGGATTGTCCACGTTGTTCGGATTCGTATTGAAGGCCGTGATGGACGGACGCGTGTTGGATTTGACGGAGGCCTGGTAGTCGCGGAACCCGTTCGCCCAGCCGTACCGCGGGAAGTCTTCGAACAAGATTCCGTTCGTGACCCCGGCGTAGAGCACGGACCCGTTCCCCATGATGAGCGCGTTCGGTCCGAGACGCGCGCGAAGGTTCCGCGCGAGCTTTTTCCACCCCTCCTGCCACTCGCGATTCACGAGGTCGTCCGACTCGGCATTCCCGTCGCCGTCCAGATCAAGCCCTTTGCCAACGAACCACGTTGCGCCGGGCAACGCGTTATCAAGGAAAATGCCGTCCCAGAGACCGGACGGCCACAGCGTCTCATGAACGTATTTCGGGAGATGATCGTTCCACCGCAACCCTTGCGCGTCTTTCGGAGCCCGGTCCGTGACGTTCAAGAGCCAGGCGCCGGGCCAGAACCCCACGCGGACGGACCCGCGATGCACGTACCACTGTTCCGGGATGGAGTGCGCGAGCTTGTACCCCGGGAAGTACGACTCTTCCACGAACTGCGCGGCCGCGATGTTCGACGAATCCACGTACGCGAGGATTTTGATCTTCGGATTCAGCGCCCGGAGACGACGAATCCAATCAGGGAACCGCGCCTGCTGGTCCTGGTCGAGGACGACGACGTCCCACTTCGCGAGCTCCGCGAGCTTCTCTTCCGGCAGCTGCCACGTGAACCACAGGTTCATGAGCCGCGGCGGTTCCTGGGTGCCGCGCGCGGCAAACGCGACGGTAGGCGTCGCGAAGACGGCGCACGCGAGTGCGACGGATGCGGCGATAGCCTGCCCTGAGCGAAGTCGAAGGGTGAGAGGACGCATGTATTCAACTGTTCGTATCAAAAAAAGGGCCCCTCGTCAATGGATAGACATGACACCGGCAGCCATATAGATACGTTCGAGACCCGTGAGATGACCGGACCAATCGTGACGTGACCGAATAATGTCACGTCCTCTCTCCCCCATCACGCCACGTTCTTGGCGACTGGTGGACTGAAAGCGGCGTAGAACGTCCACCCACTCTGCAACGTCTCCCGGTGTTGCGAGGAGTCCATTCACGTTGTCGCGGACGAGTTCCGGCATGCCGCCGATGTCAGAGGCGATGACCGGCACACCGTCACCCATGGCTTCGAGCACGGAGAGTGGACTGTTCTCATATCCGACGGACGGAGCAACAAGCGCCTCCGCCGTCTGTCGCAGACCTGCAAGCTCCGCAGGAGGGACAAAACCCAAAAACGTGATGTGCGATGCGTTCGCGGATCGGACGAGGTGTTGCAACCGTTCCTCGTCCGGCCCCGTCCCTGCGATCCGGAGCGGCAGCGTCGGAACGGCGAGCGACGCGCGAATGAGCGTTTCGACACCCTTCTGGGCCGTGAGACGTCCGGCGTAGAGAAGAAACCCGCCGCCGCCACGCGCCGGAACCACGCTCACGTCCGCCGGGTTCTGGAGTACGCTGAACTTCCCGGCCGGCTCACCCCACTCCACCATCTTCTTCATCACGAATTCCGAAGGAGCGATAAACCGTTTGACGGTTTTTTCGTACGTCTGCGTCACTTTCGTGAACGTTATTTCGATCCCCGCGAGCACGTTCGGGAGCGTACGGATCGACAGGCAGTGATGGAGGATGGGGTTCCAGTACTTCCCGCCCTTGCACCGTTCGCAGACGGATCCTTCCGTGAACATGAGGTAGTTCGGACACGCGAGCTTCAGATCGTGCAGCGTCTGCACGCACGGGATGCAGAACCGATGGATGGGACCGAGGATAGACGTGGAAAAGTGGTGGTAAATGTTGTGGAGGTGCACGACGTCGGGTTTGATCTCCCGAAGGACCCGCTCCGTGGCGCGCCGCGCCTCGCGGTTCCAAAGGTAGGCCAGGCCCTTAACCGTGTCTTTTTTAGGACCTTCGGCGCGGCGAAAATCAAACCGATGGATGAAATACTTCGCGTCCGGCGTGGGCAGGTTCGTGGTCGCGCGCGTGGAGAGAATATGGACGTCATGACCCACCTCGGCCTGCTTCTGCATGAGCCGGTGCAGGTACAACTCAGACCCGCCGAGCTGGTCGAAGAACTTGTGGATGTGGAGTATCTTCATGTGGAGTTCAGGAGCTCACGATAGATCTTGGCGTACTCACTCGTCACGCGTTCGACGTCAAACCGTCGCGTGACCGCTTGGGCAGAATCCTGTGCCAAACGGACGGCCGCATTCGAATCAGCAAGGACCTTTGTGATCGCTGCGCGCCATTCAGCGGGCGCGTCCGGTGGAAGACGGGACGCGGAAGGGACGACGTCACGGAGCGGTGGGAGGTCGGACGCGAGGACCGGCACGCCTGCGGCCATGGCTTCGAGCGCCGCGAGGCCCATCCCCTCCCAACGCGACGGAAACAGGAACAGGTCCGCGCGTTCGAGCTCATCCGGGACCGTGTCGATCTCTCCAAGGAACCGGACGCGCGAGGCGATGCCCAGCCGCTCCGTCTGTTCTTTGAGATCGCGTTCAAGCGACCCCGTCCCCGCAATCCGGAGCTCCCAGGGCGGTGGAACGAGAGCGAGGGCCTGCAAGACTGTTTCATGTCCCTTCTGCTGTTCAAGACGAGCGACCATAAGGAACTGCGGCACGTCGCGGAACGGGCGGGTGCCGCGCGGGATGTTTGACGGGAAGATGATCCCATCGATGTGGGTCACGCGGTCCGGTTTCACACCAAGGTCTTCCACGGCGTACCGTTGGACATCTTTCGACACGGTGATGACCCGGTCCATACGACGGAGAGCCCATCGGCGCGCCGCGCGCTGGAACGACGTATCGTCACGGTCCACGTTGTGCAGCGTGGACAGGAACGCGGGCTCGGACGCGCACCGCCCGGAAATGACGTGTCCTGCGGAGTGAAAAGACCGTGCGACGGCCGTCCATACGTCCGGACCGTAGAGGTGCGAGTGGACGATGGCCGGACGGCGTTCCGGTTCAGCGTAGATGCGTCGTGAGAGACGGCGGTAGAGATCGAAGCGGCGCATGTCGAACGACCCGCCCACCTGCGTGAACCGGATGTTCCGTTCCCGGAGCTCGCGCCAGAGGTCCCCATGTTCGTACAAGACCAGAAGATGCGTACGAAACCCGCGCGCGGGTAGCCGCGCGCAGAGTTCGATCACGATCCGCTCGGCCCCGCCGCGGGCGAGCGTCGGTATCACGTGGGTCACGAGAGGGAGGTTACGCATCGATGGGCTGGACCGGCGTAGACGCGGGTTTTGGACGCAACGCACGCGAAGCGGCAAGCATGATCCCGACAGGCAGCCACAATTTTCCCGTCCAGTAGTTCGTATTGAAAAGCTGGTAGACGAGCGCGCCTGCTGCGGCGATGGACAGGATCAAAAAAACGTCGCGTTCACGAGAGGGTGTCGCGAAGTCAACGAGGCGTCGGCGGACGTATGCGTACAGCCAGGCCATGACCCACCCCACGGCCGCGAAACCGAAGAGTCCGACTTCGGCGAGCAGTTTCTGCCCGAATCCGTGCGCGTCGAGCGGCACGCCGTACTCAAGGATGAAGACGCGGATCGTCGCAATCCGATCCACGAACGACCCGGCGCCCGTCCCGATCCACGGACTCGCGAGCCAGAGGTTCACCGCGATGTCCGAGAGCATGTAGCGGGTGCTCGTGGAACTTTGCACGAGAGGGGTGGAACTGAACGCGGCCATGGCGATGGCGAGCGGGATCAGGAACACGACCGCAAGCAAGAGCCGCGGTGCCCAATCGCGCAGTTGTTGCCGCCAGACGAAGAACGCCGCGAGCAGCGCCTCGAACGCAAGCACGATCCACACGGTGCGCGCGAACGTGAGGAGTGCCACGAGCGCTTGGAACAGGGCTGCCGCGACGAGGAGACGTTTGGCGCGAGCATCCGCGACGAGAAGCGAGAGCGCGATCGTGATCGGAATCGTAACCGCGAACCATTCGGCGAGCAGGTTGTGGTTGTCGCCGAGCGGCATCACGCCGAGGATCGGGAGCGGGTGCGCGCGCTGGAAGAGCTGACCGGATGCGTCCGGGGTCACGAGCGACGCGAATCCCATGAGTGCGGCGATCACTCCGGTCGCCGCGGCGACGCCGAGCGTCATCATGAGCCTCCGCCGCGACCGGACGAAGTTCACCGTGAGCACCACGTAGATCAGGTAGATCCACAAGACCGGACGAAGCGTGTACTTCAGGACCAGGACGGGATCGGGTTGAAAATCGGACAGCGCCGAGACGAGGTGCGTGGCGATGACAGCGATCATGGGGATCGCGAAGGGCAGCCACGGCCTCCAGTTCACGTCGCGG
>MGEH01000025.1 GCA_001791275.1 Candidatus Uhrbacteria bacterium RIFCSPHIGHO2_12_FULL_60_25
TCCAGACCATACCGCGGCACGAGCGTCATGGGGTCAATTGCGTTCCCGAGCGACTTGGAGATCTTCCGGCCGTTCACGGTGAAGAACCCGTGCGCGAACACGCGACGCGGCAGGAGCTTGTCTTCCTTCACGAGACCAGACAGCAACGGGTCGCTCTTTGCGGCAGACAGCAGCATCGCGGGCCAGAGCGCGCAGTGGAACTTGATGATGTCTTTTCCGACAAGGTGGACGTCCGCCGGCCACCACTTGGTGAACATCTCATCATCCGACCCGTACCCGACGGCCGACAGGTAGTTCACGAGCGCGTCGAACCATACGTAGATGCGCTGTGACTCGTCTCCAGGCACGGCGATGCCGGTTTCGACGGACTTCGCGCTGCGCGATATCGAAACGTCCGTCATGAACTGCGAGACGTAGCTCTTGATCTCGTTCGCGCGACTGACCGGTTGGACGAATTCAACACGAGACTCATACAGACGAAGCAAGTCGTCCTTGTACGCGGACAATTTAAAGAAATAATTCTGTTCGGAGATCTTTTGGAGTTCCTGATTCGGGTGCAGGCCGCAATGTCCGTTCACGACCTCCGTCTCCGTCTTGAACGCCTCGCACCCTTTGCAGTACAGACCTTCATAGGCGCCAAGTGAGATGTCACCGCTTTGATTGACGGCCTTCCAGAAGCGTTCGACGGCCTTCAAGTGCCGTTCTTCCGTAGTCCGGATAAAGTCGTCGAATGACACGCCGAGATCTTTCCACGCGGTCTGCCACACGCCCGCCATGCGGTTGAGATACGCCGTGAGGTCCGTCTCTCCGACGAACCGCATCGCCTCGATGTTCTTCTGGCTATTTTCGTCCGTTCCAGTCAGAAACCGGACCTCGTCGCCGCGAAGACGATGGAGGCGCGCGAACGCGTCGGCCATGAACGTCGTGTACGCATGACCGACGTGCGGCTTGTCGTTCACGTAGTAGATCGGCGTCGTGATGTAGAACTTCATACGGCTGGACCGATAATGATAACAAACTCCCCCTTCATACTTTTCGACTCCGTGAGCGCCTTGACTTCATGAATGGTTCCGCGAAGATTCGTTTCAAACTTTTTCGTTAGTTCTCGTCCCACATAGATAATGCGTGAAGGGTCGAGGTGCCGTGTGAGCTCTTCCATCGTTTTCTTGATTCGGTGCGTTGATTCAAAGAAAACGCTCGGCTCATCCCGTTTCGATACTGCACGGAGGAGCGTGTCACGTCCTTTCTTACGCGGGAGGAAGCCGAGGTAGGCAAAACGCTCCATGGGAAAGCCGCAGACGGCAATGGCTGCCGTGAGCGCTGATGGACCCGGGATTGTTTCGACGGAGACTCCCGCCGCGTACGCCGCTTGGACGAGCTTCCCCCCGGGATCGTTCACGCCGGGCGTTCCGGCATCCGACACGTACGCCACGTGCTGTCCGGCAAGGATCGAATCAATGAGGCCCTTCAGCTTCGCATCCGAAGAATGGTGATGGAGCGATACGAGCGGTTTGTGCGGGATCTTGTAGGCGGCGAGGAGCTTCGCGGATACTCTTGTGTCCTCGCACGCCACCACATCCGCCTCGGAGAGCGTGCGGACCGCGCGGAACGTCACGTCTTCAAGATTGCCGATAGGGGTGGCGACCATCGAGAGTCTTCCGGGCATATTGTTAGGCCTGAATGATCACCTCCCGTCGGCCGATAAGCCGTTGCTTATAGAGCACCGCGAAGAACATGACGAATCCGAACGCGATTGCGAGCGGGAGATTGAATTTCAGGGCGAGCGCAAACCAGAACGCGAGGAGGAGCAGGGTCCCGATCGTGAACGGGCGCGCGAGGCCGCCCTGGAGCATGACGCCGCGCGTCCATGCCAGGATCGCGGCGCAACAGAGAAACGAGACGATGAACCACCCGAGCATGTGTTGGTACGGCACGCCCTGGAACCCGGCCTGGACGGCAAATATTTTGAGTCCGACACGTGCCGCGACTGGCTCGATCGCGGCATCGAGCAATGTCGAGAAGAGCGCGGCGTCAAAACACCAGGAAAACGTCTGCGAGTACCGATCCTTCTGATTCGTCGGGAGGGACATGGGGCGCGTGAGGGCGAGCGAAGCCGCGAGGATGAACGTCCACACGACCGGCACCGTCCACGGGACCAGACCGAGAATCTCCCAGCCCAGCAACCCCGTGTACTGGAACCGGCCGAACGGCCAGCCGAAGTACAGGCTGGCTCCGATCGAGACGCACTCGAGGATAACGACCGTCACGAACGCTCCAAGGGCACGTGACCAACCGTATGCAGTCCGCCACACGTCGAGCGTGACGATGGCGAAGAGGAGCGCCGCGAGCGTTGCGCCGTAGAAGTACATATTCCCCCACCTGCCGACGGTCAGGATGAGGATGCTTCCAAGGATAAGTACCGCGAGGAGACCGGTGGCGGCTGTCCGAATGGTTGGCCGTTTCATGCCGATCAGCATAACAGAAATCGAACGGATGTGCAGGGGTATGACATGCGCACTTGTCCGTTAGCACTCAAGGTGCTAGACTGCTAACTCTCGCTATGCTACCCCAGAATTTCACCACAAAAGCGCAGGAAGCCATCCAACTCGCGCACCAGCTCGCCACGTCGAACGGCCAGCAGGCACTCGAGCCCGCGCACCTGCTCGCCGCGCTCCTGGACCAGGAAGACGGTGTGGTCGTCTCCATCCTGAAAAAGCTCCAGTCGGACATTCCGTCCATGCGGGGAAATCTCGAGCAGATCTTCCGCCGCATGCCGAAGGCAAGCGTGAACGTGGGCAACATTGAACAGATCTTTTTGTCTCAGGAACTCACCCGTGTGTTCGTGGGCGCGGAACGGGCTGCGCGTCACTTCCGCGATGAGTACATCTCTACCGAACACCTCCTGCTCGCGCTCGCGGATTCGCGCGATCCGGTCGGAAGTCTTTTAAATCATTTCGGCGTGACCACGGATTCAATCCTGAAGGCGCTGAAGGACGTGCGGGGCACGTCGAAGGTGGACTCGCCGGAGCCTGAAACGAAGTATCAGGCGCTTGAGAAATACACGAAGAATCTCACCGAACTCGCGCGGCAGGAGAAACTGGACCCGGTCATCGGCCGCGACGATGAAATCCGGCGCGTCATCCAGGTCCTGTCGCGCAGAACGAAGAACAATCCGGTGTTGATCGGCGAGGCCGGAGTCGGAAAGACGGCCATTGTTGAAGGTCTCGCACAGCGCATCGTGGCAGGCGACGTGCCCGAAACGCTCAAGAACCGCGAGGTCGTGAGTCTCGACGTGGGTTCGCTTGTGGCCGGAACGAAGTTCCGTGGCGAGTTCGAGGAACGTCTGAAGAGCGTCGTAAAAGAGATTGAGAAAGCCCAGGGGAAGATACTGCTATTCATTGACGAACTCCATACGCTCGTGGGAGCCGGCGCGTCCGGCGAAGGCGGGTCGCTCGACGCGTCCAACATGCTGAAGCCCGCGCTCGCGCGCGGTGAATTGCGCGCGATCGGCGCGACGACGCTTAAGGAATATCAGAAGCACATCGAGAAGGACGCGGCGCTTGAACGACGTTTTCAACCCGTCCTCGTGAACGAGCCCTCGATTGACGACACGATCGCCATCCTGCGAGGTATCAAGGACAAGTACGAGCTCCACCATGGAATCCGGATCACGGACGGCTCCATCGTGGCGGCTGCCAAGCTGTCTTCCCGATACATCACCGACCGGTTCTTGCCGGACAAGGCCGTGGATTTGATTGACGAAGCCGCGTCAGCGCTCAAGATGCAGGTCGAGTCCCAGCCTGAAGAGCTGGACAAGTTGAAGCGCGAGCAGACGAAACTCGAAATCGAAAAGCGCGCGCTGTCAAAGGAAGACGACGTTGAATCGAAAGAACGCTTGAAGACGCTCGAGAAACACTTGGCCGAGGTTGCGGAACAAGCGCATCGTCTCGAACTGACTTGGTCGGCGGAAAAGGAAGTCGTGCAGACAAATGCGACGCTCAAAAAGACGCTGGACCAGCTGAAGAGCGAGGCCGAAATCGCCGAGCGGCGCGGGGACCTCGAAAAAGCGTCGGAAATCCGCTATGGAAAGATGCCGCAAGCCGAAAAAGACCTTGCATCGGGCGAGTCAAAGTTGAAGCAGCTCCAGGGCAAGCGCGGACTTCTGAAAGACGCGGTGACCGAAGAGGAAATCGCATCAGTCGTGGCGCGTTGGACAGGCATTCCTGTCACGCGCATGATCGAGAGCGAGACGGACAAGCTCGCCAAGCTCGAAGACGAGTTGCACAAGCGTCTCGTGGACCAGGAGGAAGCCGTCAAAGCAGTCGCGAACGCGCTTCGTCGGTCACGAGCGGGCATTGGAGAAGAAAAGCGTCCTATCGGGAGCTTCATGTTCCTCGGGCCGACGGGCGTGGGGAAGACAGAGCTCGCGAAGGCGCTCGCCGAAGTGATGTTCAACGATGAGAACGCCATCGTGCGCGTGGACATGAGCGAGTACATGGAAAAGCACGCGGTTGCCCGCATGGTCGGCGCGCCTCCGGGCTACGTAGGGTACGACGAGGGGGGCCAACTGACCGAGAAAATCCGTCGCCGGCCGTACGCCGTTGTGCTGCTCGACGAAATCGAGAAGGCGCACCCGGACGTGTTCAACACGCTCCTACAAGTCTTGGACGACGGGCGGCTCACGGACGGCAAAGGCCGGACCGTCTCGTTCAAGAACACGATCATCATCATGACTTCGAACGTGGGATCGGACACGATCCTCGAATGGGGCACCAAGCGGCGCGAGATCGGGTTCCACGCGACCGAGGACGACACGCCGAACGAAGAGAACCTCAAAGTCCGCATCATGGACATGCTGAAAGAACGCTTCCGTCCCGAGTTCCTGAACCGCGTAGACGAGATTGTGATGTTCCATTCGCTCGCGAAGAAACATCTCGCGCAGATCGTTGATCTGCAGCTCACCGAGGTCGAGAAACGTCTTGCCGTAAAACGCATCACCGTGCACTTCACGGACAAATTGAAAGAACTCGTGGCGGACAAGGGCTACGACCCGGCCTATGGCGCCCGCCCGCTCAAGCGCGCCATCCAGGACCTGGTGCTGGACGAACTCGCGCTCAAGATCGTCTCAAACGAGATCAACGAAGGCGACGACGTGACGGTTGATGCCGTGAAAGGCAAGGTTGTGATGAACATCGCCGCGCGAAAAGTGGCTGAAAGTGGAAAACGAAAGTAAACCTGAACGTTCGGATCGCAACGTCCCTCACCTCATTTCTTTCCTCGCCCTCAAGAGCGCATTTCTCACTTTTTTCCGCATCACTTTTCGGGAGTGGGCTTTCAAGATGATATCAATGCAGTAGTGACGGCGCGCCGCGTTCAGCCAGGAGCCGGACTGCTGGCACCAGGTGTACATGGCCGGGCTTGTGACGAACACGCGGCCGCGGCTGATCATTCCGAGCTGTTTCAGAAGAACGAGTTTGAGCACGTCGCTCGCGAGTTTCCGTTTCTGACCCGGTTTCGGCGACTCCCCCATTGATTCGCTCTGGCAGATCTCGATCGCTTCACGCGACGAGGGGTGGTACCCGTCCACTTCCGCCTCGCCCTTGTACCCGTCCACTTCGATGGCAAAAACGTAGTGCTGTATAAAACCGGGCGGCAGAAGGTCTGCCTCTGACGAACGCAGGATGTCCGTGTTACTCATGGCTCATTTGAGCGCGGAGACATTGAACGAGCTGGCAAGCGCTTCGAGGTCAGCCGCCGATACGCCGTTTCCCCCGTCGATTTGGACCACGAATCGTTCGCGGATGAGTAGCGTCACCGACCCTGTTCCGTCTGTTTCGCCGTTCGGACCGAGCGCGTAGGAGATCCAGCCAAGTGAGTCCGTTTGATCGAGCGCCTTCCGGTACCCGGACTCGTTCTCGTACGCCTCGTATGAATCGAGGAACAAGAGCAGCGCCGGGATGCCACGCGTGTCCGTGAGACTGATGCGCGCAAATTTTTCCGCGTCGCCGTCTTTCCGGTACTCGCGGTCAACGCGAGTGTATTCGGCGCGCGTTCCGTCCGGGAGCGGTATCGGCAGTTTGACCTCAACGGCTTCGCCTGCCGTCCACGCGTCCGTCGGATCCGGAAGCGCACGGACAAGCAGTTCTGTCGCCAATTGCGGGGTAATGGTCGCCTCTGCGCCTCCGGTAGACGCTTTCGCGCCTGCGGGGTTCGGCTGTACCACCGGCGCGACCGTGGGAGGCGCTTTTTGGTACGCGAGTTCAGGAGACCGACATCCGCCGCCAAGGAGCGTGGCGGTCAATACGAGAACCGTGAGCCGTCTCATCCTCGTATCGTCAGCGCTTCCCCGCGGACTTCATCTCGCGCTGGATCATATGCCACTTTCCCATGAGGTAGCGTTTCAGCGCAGGGACTTCTTTGGTCGCAATCTTGCGGCTCTTCGTGTAGTACGCGAGCACGCGATCAATCGCGTCCTCATACGTTTCTTCGGACAAGTGCGCGGCCTTCTTGATTTCCTTCTGCAGTCGCGCCTGGATTCCCTTTGTCTTCGCCTGCAGGTTTTTTGCGAGTTTCTTGCCGTCTTTCGACGACATGAAGATTCCGGCCGCGAGTCCGAATACGGCGCCAGCGAGCAATCCTGCCTTGAAATGAGACTTCTTCTTCGGTTGTGGTGGGTTCGTTTTCATAGGAGTCCGAGTATACCACGGAGTCCGGGCGTCGTACCCCTACTCGAACCGCAGCGCTTCGATGGGGTGCAGGTGCGCCGCTTTTCGCGCCGGAAAGTAGCCGAACACGAGCCCGATGGTGAACGACACGCCGAACCCGAGGGCGATGCCGTTCCAGGGGAGGACAAAAGACCAGCCTTCCTGGAATTGGAGAATGATATGGATGGCGGCCCAAGAAAGCGCGAGGCCGGATGCGATGCCGAGAAGTCCTCCCATGATCGTGAGGAACACGGCTTCGGCGAGGAACTGGTTCATGAGGTCGCTTCGCTTTGCGCCGAGCGCCTTCCGGAGGCCGATCTCATGCGTTCGTTCGGTCACGTTCACGTACATGATGTTCATGATGCCGATGCCTCCCACGAGGAGCGAGACGGCGGCAACGGACGCGAGGAGGATCTGGAGGATCCCGCCGATGATGCCCGCGTTCCGCACGGCGTCTTCCTGCGTGACCACGCGGAAGTCGTCTTTGGACAGGATCCCCTTCGGGTTGTTCAGATTGTGCGTTTCGCGGAGCGTGACGCGGACGAGATCCTTCGCTTCGTCCAAACCTGTCGTGGTTTTCAGCATGATGAAATTGAGGCGTTCCTTGTTGTACAAGCGAAGCGCCGCCGTCACCGGGATGTACACCTCGTCGTCCGGTTCGGAGAAGAAACGCCCGCCCGCGCTCTTCATCACGCCGATCACGCGGAAATTTCGTTTGCTGACCTTGACCTGCTGGCCGATCGGGTTCTGTTCCCCGAACAGGTCGTTCG
This sequence comes from Candidatus Uhrbacteria bacterium RIFCSPHIGHO2_12_FULL_60_25, assembly GCA_001791275.1. Lineage (GTDB taxonomy): Bacteria > Patescibacteriota > Patescibacteriia > 2-12-FULL-60-25 > 2-12-FULL-60-25 > 2-12-FULL-60-25. The sequence continues at coordinate 7,475 of MGEH01000025.1, forward strand.
AGATGCCGGCGCCGAGCACGATCACGTTCGCGTAGGCGTTCACGTCCTCATCCTGGATGAAGCGACCGCGATCCACCTCCGCGTTGAACATGACCGGTTCGTCCGGCGTGCTGCCGCCCACGGACACGAACTTGCTCGTCGGTCCGAAGGTGGCGATATCCGTACTGACGACGCTTGCGGCGACGTTTTTGACCCACGTCTCTTTCTTCAACCGTTTGAAGTCGTCGTAGGTCAGCGTGAGCTTCTGCGTGACGTCCGGAGGGCCTCCGCGCATTTCGTCGCCGCGACCGTTCGTGATGATCACGAGGTCGCTCCCGAAGGCCGCCACCTGCGAGAGGAGGTACGTCTGAGCGGCCTGCCCCACGGACAGCATGAGGATGACACTCGCGATGCCGATCACGATACCGAGCACCGTGAGCGCGGACCGTCCTTTCGTGCGCAGGAGGCTTGAAAAGGCGATGGGGAGAGTGTCTCGGAGCTTCATACACATCACTCATACCG